>CAZZAO010000030.1:0-45604 GCA_964652205.1 uncultured Anaerolineaceae bacterium
CACCTTTCCGCAAGCTTACCCGACTTTCCCTTCTCTTGAAGACGCGATTGCCCTGCGCTCCGTTGACTTCGATCTTGACCACGTTTGGCGCTGGTGCTAAAATTCGTTTCATCAAATGTGCCTGTAGCTCAGCGGATAGAGCATTTGCCTACGGAGCAAAGGGTCGGGGGTTCGAATCTCTCCAGGCACACAATCAGCGCCAGTCTAATCGACTGGCGCTTTTATTGTCACTGTACCGGATCGCTCGACCGGGGCAGCAGGTGCAGATAGGGCCACGAGTCGTCGGCCAGGCACGGGTGGCGCTGGCTGTCGGCGGTCGGCGGCTGAAGCTCGCGTCCGGCAATCGTGAACACGCGCGCGCCGTGGTCGGCCAGCCGGACGAGGATCGTCTCCATCAGGTCAACGTTGCTGGCGAGCGTGATCGCCGCCAGCACGACGACCGCTTCAAAGCGGCCTGTCCCGGCGTCAGCGAACAGATCGCGCAGGTGCGGCCTGTCCAGATCGAGGCTCGAATAGCCGTTGTCGGCATAGACGCCGACCAGCTCATGACCGTGGCGCTGAATCCAGCGCGTGCAAAGGTGAATATCTTCGTCGATGCCGGTGACGTCAGGAAATTGAGTGCGGGTGTAAATGACCGTTTTCACGACAGTGCCTTTCGTTGTGCGATTGTTCCATTATAGCACAGGATGAGAACAAATGTTCGTATCAATTTTGTGATACTGCGGTTAGAGCGCAACAAAAACGCCCCGGTTTTGCCGGGGCGTTTGCATCAGTAGACCGTTGAGCTAGGGCGGATCGACGCTGTCCTGCCCGCTGTCAGATGTTACGTTGTCGCTGCCGCTGTCCGAGCCGTCCGAATTGCCGGTATGAATGTCATCACGCGGGACGCCCGTATCGCCGTCCTGCGTGTTGACGGTGTCGCCGCCGTCACTGCCGCTGCCATCGTCGCTATTGTTATTGCCGGTCGTGACGGTATTGCTGTCCTGATCGTTCGTAGTGTCGGTGATGCTGTCGCTGCCGCCGCTATTGTCATCGCCGGTCGCGCCGCTGCTGTTGTGGTTGCCGCCGAAGATGACGTCGTTACCGCTGCTCTGGTCGATGATGCTATCGCCGCCATCGTTGCAGGTTGCGCCATCACAGTCATTACCGCTGTTCTGGTTGCCGCCATAGAGCGTATCAGCGCCGCTGTTGCTGTCGGTGATCGTGTCGCCACCGTCGTTGCCCGTGCCGCCGTTATTCTGGTTGCCGCCATAGACGGTGTTTCCGCTGCCCGCGCCGCTGTCGAGGTCGATGGTATCACGGCTGTCGTCGCCGCTGCCGCCGTTATTCTGGTTGCCGCCGTAGAGCGTGTCGCCGCCATTTTCGTTGCTGTCCGTCAGCGTGTCGCTGCCGTCTGAGCAGGCCGAACCGGGAGCTTCGCAGCCCGCGCTGTCGTTGCGGTTGCCGCCGTAGATCAGGTCGCTGCCGCTGCCGTCGCTGCTGATCTGGTCATCGCCGTCAGCGCCGGCGCCTGTCCCGGTGTTGACGTTGCCGCCGTAGATCGTGTCACTGCCGTCGTCGTCGATGATGCGGTCGTTTCCATCACCGTTCGTCCCCGACGTGTTGAGGCTGCCGCCAGCGATCAAGTCGCTGCCGCCGGTATCGTGGATCGAGTCGTTGCCTGCGCCGCCGTAAATCAGGTCGTTGCCGCTGCCGCTCTCGATAGTGTCGTCGTTGCTGCCCCCGTCGAGCGTATTTGAGCCAGCGACATCGCTGAGGCTGTCATCGCCATTGCCGCCCTCAAGCAGGTCGTTGTCGCTGCCCCCGTCGAGCGTATCGTCGCCGCCGTTGGCTTCGAGCGTGTCCTCGCCCTCGTTGCCGAAGAGCAGGTCATTGCCGTCGCCGCCTTCGACGTAGTCATTGCCACTACCGCCGTCGAGCGTGTCGTTACCGGCCAGTGGGGCGATCAGTCCGCCGTGAACAGTGTCGTCGCCATTGCCGCCGCCGAGCAGGTCATTGCCGTTGCCGCCATCCAGACTGTCGAGTCCGTCATTACCGAGGATGACATCATCGCCGTTGTCGCCGCTGAGCGTGTCGTTGCCGTCAGCGCCGATCAGCGTATCGGCTCCCTCGCCGCCCTCGATCAGGTTGTCGAGCGTGTTGCCAACGATCAGATCGGCGTTACTCGTGCCGATGACGGCGGAGAAGACGTTGTGCAGGAAGATACTGACGCCGCCGCCGATGTTCTGGGCAGCGTCCGTTTTACTCAGATCGAGGCTGACGCCGCTTGTGCCGGTGAGGCCGCTGAAGTCGAGCGTATCGCTGCCGCTGCCGCTGAGATTGTAGGTTCCGCTGCCCGTC
This sequence comes from uncultured Anaerolineaceae bacterium, assembly GCA_964652205.1. Taxonomy (GTDB): domain Bacteria; phylum Chloroflexota; class Anaerolineae; order Aggregatilineales; family Phototrophicaceae; genus ZC4RG36. The sequence goes on from CAZZAO010000030.1 coordinate 2,341, forward strand.
GAGAGATCGCCGACGAACCTGAACAGGTTGCCGAGCGCCGAAGCGCCCGCGTCGAGCGTCATGCTGAACGAGCCGCTCAGATCGACGGTCAGGCTGTCGTCGCCGCTGCCGGTCTTGATCGTCTCGACGTTGCTCGTCCTGACCGTGTCCGAACGGGAGTCGCTGATCGTCGCCGCGCCGCTGGCGCTGCCGACGACGACGGTGAGGTTGTCGGTCACAGCGCCGAAGTCGAGCGTATCGCTGCCTTCGCCGGGTTGCTCGACGACTGTATCGACGCCGAAACGATTGTCGAACAGGTAGAGGTCGTCGTTCAGGCCGCCGTTGGCGGTATCGTCTCCCTGACCCCCGACGAGCGTATCATCGCCGTTATCGCCCCACAGGCTGTCGTTATCGCCGCCGCCATTGATGAAGTCGTTGCCGCCGCTGCCGTAGATCCAGTCGTTGCCGAATCCGGTCTCGATAATGTTATCGTTGCCGTCACCGTAGACGGTGTCGCTGCCGTCGCCAGCCGTGACGCCCTCGAAAGCAACCAGCGTATCCGCGCCGGAGATCGTCCCATTCAGGTCAATGAGCTGGTCATTCCCGTCGCTGCTGGAGTCATAGATGTCAATGCCGTCGCCGCCGTCGAGATAGTCCGCGCCTGTGCCGCTGAACAGCGTATCGTTGCCATCGCCGCCATAGAGGAAGTCGTTGCCGTCGTTGCCGAACATCAGATCGTCGTTCAGGCCGCCGAGCAGCGTGTCATTGCCGCTGCCGCCGTAGCCAACGTCGAAGCCGTCGATGTCATTGTCCAGGTCGATCAGGTCATTGCCGTCATCGCCGAAGACCGTGTCATCGCCGCTGCCGCCATAGAGCGAGTCATTGCCCGCGCCGCCGTCCAGAGTATCGTTCCCCGCGCCCCCATCGAGCAGGTCGTCGTTCAGGCCGCCGTCGAGAGTATCGTCGTCGTTGTTACCCTTGAGCGTGTCGAAGCCGTCGCCGCCGAAGAGCCTGTCGTTGCCGTTCTCGCCGATCAGGAAGTCGTCGCCGTCGTTGCCGTAGACGAGGTCTTCATTGCTGTTCGCGTTCATCGTATCGTTGCCGATGCCGCCGAAGAGCGTGTCGTCGCCGCCGTTACCGAACATCGAGTCGGCCCCGTTTTCGCCAGACAGCAGGTCGTTGTCCAGCCCGCCAGACAGCAGATCGTTGCCGCTGCCGCCATAGAGCAGGTCATTGCCGCCGCCGCTGCCGAGCAGGTCGTCGCCTTCCTCACCCATCAGCGTATCATCGCCGTTCTGGCCGAAGAGCCAGTCGTTGTCGTCGCCGCCCTCAAGCCAGTCATCGCCGTTCTCGCCGTTCAGCTCGTCGATGCCCTCGTTGCCGTACAGCCGGTCGTCGTTGTTACCCCCGTAGAGATGATCGTCGTTGTCGCCGCCGAAGACGGTGTCGTCGCCCGCGTCGCCAAAGAGATCGTCATTGCCGTTCTCGCCAGAGAGGTTGTCGTTGCCGTCCTCGGCGTAAATCAGATCGTCGTCGTTCCCGCCGAAGAGGATATCGTCACCGCCCCCGCCGTCGATAGTGTCGCTGCCGTCGTTGCCGAAGAGCAGGTCGTTGTTGTCGTCGCTGTACAGCGCGTCATTGCCGCTGCCGCCGAAGAGGGTATCGTCGCCGCCCCCGCCATTGAGTTGATCGTCATTGCTGCCGCCGTCGAGCGAGTCGTTATTTTCGCCGCCATCGAGCAGGTCATTGCCCTCGAAGCCGTAAATCGTGTCGCTGCCGAAGGCGCCGTCGATGATATTGGGATTGCTGTTGCCGAAAATGATGTCATGACAGCCGGTGGCGGTAAAGTCGTCCGAGTTGATATGCTGCGCGCTGCCGTTGAAGCTGCTCGGCGTGCTGCCGCCGCTGCCGTCGAGCGCGTAGATGCAGACTGAGATCGGCGCGCTTCCATCGTCGTCACGGCTGGATTCGCCCGGCAGCGCGGCGCGCAGGTCGAGCCAGTAGGTGACGCTGCGGCAGATCGGCGTGCCGCTGCCGTCGCGGACGATGACCAGCCAGTTATAGGTTCCGGGCGTGCTGCTAAACGTGCCGAGATCGACCGTCCCCATGCCTGGCGCAGCGGGGAACGTGCCGATGCTTTCCAACCAGCCGAAATTGACCGGCTGCCCGCTCGGATCGCTGACGGTGAACAGGGTCGGGAAGCCAGCGTTGAGGCCGACGCGGTACAGCACCAGCTCCGCGCTGGCAGTGTTGATCGGATCGCCCGTCCAGTGGAAAGTGAACTGGCCTGAGGCGCTGGTGAAATAGGGGTTGTCCATCGGCGTGGTCGAATAGAGCGCCGAGCAGATCGGCAGCGCCAGCGGATCAATCGGTGTCAGCCAGGGGGTGATATCGGCAGCCTGAGCGATCTGCGCGCGTGGCAGCAAGCCGCTCGCTGCAAATGCAATCACGATGAGGGCAGTAATAACCGAGCGGAAGGCTGGGCGCATGAGGTTCCCTACCGAGATGTCGTTCATGTAACGAAGCTCTACCGGTAGCCTTTATTTTATGGCCGAAAGATATGCCTCGCAATTTAGGATTCACCAACTTACGGAATAACTCTGAGGGCCGTGCAAAACGGTTATCGGGGCGCGTGACTTCTCGTCAGGCTGACAACCGTGGCGCTGCTGCTCCGCGCGGCGGGGCCGCTGGCGCGAGCGTGGTGAGTCTTGAAAATTGCGCGGCTCGCGTCGACAATGAAGGGCAATCCACGCATGGTAGAAGGAAGCTCAACGTAATGGATACGCAAGCCAGTCAGGTCGATGTCACTGCGGGTCTGACCCTGCTCGGCCACGAGGTCACGCAGCCGACGCGCCAGCTCGAAACCTTCCCCAATCGCCATCCCGGTCGGCCCTATACGGTCACGCTCGTCTGCCCGGAATTCACCTGCGTCTGCCCGATGACCGGCCAGCCCGACTTCGCCACGATCACGATTCAATACGTCCCCGATCAGAAAATCGTCGAGTCGAAGTCGCTCAAGCTCTATCTGTGGTCGTACCGCAATGAGGGCGTCTTTCACGAACACGTCACCAACCTGATCCTCGACGATCTGGTCGCCGCGCTGGAGCCGATCTCGTGCCATGTGACCGGCGCGTTTTCCGTCCGCGGCGGCATCGCGCTGACGGTCGATGCCGAATACCGCAAGCCCGCGATTTAACAGGGCGCGATTGACCGCGTCGTCCGACCGGTGATTACCGGGACGTTCCCATTCCACACAAGGTCGCTATTGGGCATGATGCATCATGCCCACTATTGTTTTAGCTGCCTTCGATCAATGACTGAGCCAGCCCGACCCAGAAGCCTGCGCCCCACGCCAGGTGCATGGCGGCGAACACCAGCAGCAGCCGCCACAACAGGCTCATGTCGGTCTTTGAGGCGATGCGGTATGAGAACAGCAGCGCCGCCGCGATGTAGGCAATGATCCCCGCCGACCACAGCGCCTGCGCCCACGGAAAGGCCAGACTGAGCAGCCCGCCGACCACCAGCCCGGCGACGAACAGCGGCGCGATCAGATGTCGCAGCCTGAGCGAGCCGGGATGCTTCCTGAGCGTCGAAATCTTGCCCTTGCCGTAGCGCAGGTACTGCCGCGCCAGCGCGCCGAGCGTCTGCCGACCGTAGTAGGCGCAGCGGATGTCCGGCGACAGGTAAATCTGCCCGCCCGCCTGCCGGATGCGGACGTTCAGTTCATAGTCTTCGTTGATGGCGTAACGGCTGTCGAAGGAGCCGACTGAGTCGAGCACCTGTTTCGGCCACGCGCCCATATAAACCGTGTCGGTATACTGCGCCTTCTGGCTGACGTGGAAGGCTGACGGCACGGCAAACGACGACTTGCCCGCCGCCGCAATCGCCCTGCCCATCGGCGTCAGGCCGACTGGATCCATTGGCCCGCCGACATTATGCGCGCCCGTCGCTTGCAGCGCCTCGATGCAGCGGCGAACGTAGTCCGGCGCAATCACAGTGTGGCCGTCGACGCGGATGACGTACTCGCCGCGCGCCTGCTGGATGGCGCGGTTGAGGCCCGCCGCCTGAATCCTGTCCGGGTTGGAGATGATCCGCGCGCGCTCCGAACCGGGCAGGCTGCGGATCACCTCGGCGCTGCGGTCGTCGCTCAGGCCGTCGGCGATCAGCACTTCGACCCGTTCCGGCGGATAATCCTGCGCCAGCACCGCGCCGAGGCTGCGCGCGATGAATGCTTCCTCGTTGCGGATCGGCATCACGACGGTGACGAATGGCAAACTGCTCCTGGGGCTATCCGTTACGGCAGACATCACGTTACCGCAGCTCTCTCATCCCTCTCCCATCGGGAGAGGGGCCGGGGGCGAGGGCTGAAATTCCCGCAGTTCCACCAGCGGCAAAAACCGTTCGATGTCGGCCTTACGGCAGTCTGCCGTCCCCGGCTGGAGCAGCACCGCTGTCGCTGCCGCCACGCCGAGCCGGATGCCTGTTTCGAGCGACTTGCCATCCGCCAGCGCCGCCGTCAGTCCGGCAAGAACGCCGTCGCCGCAGCCCGCCGTGCTGACCACCTCGACCTTGAGCGCCGGGATGAAGTAAGCGCGGTCGGGCAGCACGGCCAGCGCGCCGTCCGCGCCGAGCGTGATGATCGGGATCGTGCCGCTGCGGTCGATGATCTCGCGTCCGGCGGCGTAAGCCTCGTCGAGCGTCTGAATCGGGCGCTTCATCAGCCGTGACAGCTCATCCTGATTGGGCTTGATGACGGTCGGGCGGGCGGCGAGGCCAATGCTCAGGCTCGGCTCGTCGGCGTCGAAGACCGTCGGGATGCCGCGCTCGCGCGCCAGAGTAATGAACTCGACGTACAGCGACGGGTCGCAGCCTTTCGGCACGGTTCCGCCGAGGACGACACAGGTCGCGGTATCGAGCGCGGCGCGAAACCGGCCACGCAGCGCGTCGATGTGTTCCGGGCAGACTTCCAGCGTCGAGGTCGTCAGCGTCGTCTGGCCGCTGCCGTCCTCGACGACGATCAGCGTGTTGATGCGCGTATCGCCGAGGACTTCGATGAAATCGACCGTGACGCCGCGCTGGCGCAGCAGCGTTTCGACCTTGCCGCCAATCGCGCCTGCCGCGAAGCCGAGCGCCAGACTGGGAATACCCAGCTCGCCGAGAATCCACGAGGCGTCAGTCGGCTTGCCGCCGAGTCCCTGCACGCTGCGCGAGGCGCGAATGGTTGTGTTCAGCCCGAACGAGGGGACGAACAGCACCTGATCGAGCGTGGTATTGAGCGTGACCGAGACGATCATCGGCTACTCACCGCAGGCGGCAATGGCGGCTTCCATCGCCGCGCGCTGCTCCGCCATCAGGTCGCTGCCGGTCAGCAGTCGGCTCATGAGCAGGATATAGGCGTTGGTATCGACGCGCTCGACGGCGTCGAAAGCCGCGTCAATATCCTTGCCGATGACGAACAGGCCGTGATAGGGCGCGATGACCGCCATCGCCTGCTTGCGGATGCGCGCCTCGTTGCCGCGCACGGCGTCGGCGACGTGTTCTGCCAGTTCCGCGCTGTGCGAGGGCGCGAACGGCACGACCGGCACTTCGCCGAATTTGCGCGTCGCTTCCAGCACCGGCGGGATCGGCGTACTCGTCGCGGCGAAGACCAGCGCGTTACGGGCGTGGGCATGAATGACGCCCGTGCCATGCTCGCCGAACTCGCGGTGCAGCCGTAAGTGGACGTGCGACTCGCGGGTGATCTTGCCGTCTCCGGCCAGAATCCTGCCGTCCAGATCAGTCACCAGCACGTCACCCGCCTCAAGCTGCCACTGGCGCTGGCTTCCGGCGAAGCTCGGACTCATGCAGATGACGTCGCCGACGCGCGCGGTCAGGTTGCCGCCTGCCGCGTCGGTCAGGTGGCGCTCGAACAGCAGGCCGCCCAGACGGGCGATTTTGGCCCGCATGGCGGTGACTGCTGCATCAGTGATGAGCGGGTGCAGGCCGTTTTTCTCTGTGGTCATCGGGACGGCTCCGTGGGCTGAAGAAACTATGCTAAATTATAGCGCGTCGGGGATGCGACAGTCAGAGTCAAAGGGGGCGTTATGCGCTTCGAGTTTGCGACCGCCACGCGGATCATCTTTGGCGCGGGGACGCTGCGCGATCTCGGCCCGCTGGCGGCAGAGATGGGCCGCCGCGCGCTGGTCGTCACCGGCAGCAAGGCCGAACGCGCCGCGCCGCTGTTCGACGTGCTGGCGAAGCAGGGAATCGAGGTCGTGACCTTCGCGGTCGAGCGCGAACCGACCGTCGGAATCGCGCAGCGCGGCACGCTGCTTGCCCGCGATTCGGCCTGCGATCTGGTGATCGGTTTCGGCGGCGGCAGCGCCATCGACACCGGCAAGGCGATTGCCGCGCTCGTCACTAATCCCGGCAGCCCGGTCGATTATCTGGAAGTGATCGGCGCGGGTAAGCTGCTCAAAAATGCGCCGCTGCCGTTCATCGCTATCCCGACGACTGCCGGAACTGGCGCGGAAGTCACGCGCAATGCGGTGCTGGCCTCACCGGAGCATCGTGTCAAAGTCAGTTTACGCAGCCCGCTGATGCTGCCGAAACTGGCGCTGGTTGACCCGGAGTTGTCACAGAGTGTCCCGCCGGACGTGACCGCCAGCACCGGCATGGACGCGCTGACGCAGGTGCTGGAGCCGTTCACCTCGCTCAAGGCCAACCCGATTACAGACGCCTTCAGCCGCGAAGGGTTGCAGCGGGCCGGGCACTCGCTGCGGCGCGCTTACGAGCATGGCAGCGACCTGAGCGCCCGTGAGGACCTGGCGCTGACCAGCCTGTTCAGCGGGCTGGCGCTGGCGAACGCGGCCCTCGGCGCGGTGCATGGCTTCGCCGGGCCGTTGTGCGGCATGTTCCCGGTTCCGCATGGCGTCGTCTGCGCCCGACTGCTGCCGCTGGTCACGGCGGCTAACCTGCGCGCCCTGCGCGAGCGCGAGCCGAATAACCCGGCGCTGGCGCGTTACGACGAAGCGGCGCGCCTGCTCACCGGCAGCCCGCAGGCGCAGGCCGATGACGCCGTTGAGTGGCTGGAAGCGCTGAGCTATGATCTGGCGATTCCGAGACTGGCAGCCTTCGGCGTGACCGAGGCTGATTTCCCCCGAATCGTCGAAAGCTCGGCGCGGGCCAGCAGCATGAAAGGCAACCCGATCAGGTTGACCGCCGAAGAGATGACAGCGGTACTTGACGAAGCGTTGTAGAATCGAGTTTGTGCTGTTTTCCCACGGTGCTTAACGCGCCAGTTGCAATGTCAGTAGGATAATCGCTTACATTGATGAAGTGTCGGCATGGCCTGATCGACCGCCCACAGTGTGCGGGCTGGACGGCACGGCGGCCTGACGGAGATGGTATTCCTATGTCCAGACCCGATTTTGAAGCCGCGCGTGCCTACGCCATCGAGCGCCTGTCGAACGAGCTTGACCCGGCGCTGATCTATCACTGTCTGGAGCACACCCGTGACGAGGTCGCCGTGGTTTCGGCGGACTATGCCATTCAGTATGGCGTGAGCGACGAAGAGTTATTGCTGCTCAGGACGGCGGCCTGCTTCCACGATCTCGGTTTTCTCGAATGCCGCGAAGGCCACGAAACGGTCAGCGTGCGAATGGCGCGCGAGGTGCTGCCGGATTACGGCTACACACCGGAGCAGATCGACCGGATCGCCGAGCTTATTCTGGCGACGCGGCTGCCACAGAAACCGAATTCGCTGCTGGAGCAGATCATCGCCGATGCCGACCTCGACATCTTTGGGCGCGAGGACTTCATCGAACGCAATCGCTGTCTGCGCGACGAAATGGAAGCGTTCGGTCGGCGCATGACCGACGCTGAATGGTACGCCGCGCAGATCAAATTCGCCCAGGCGCACGAATATTTCACTGAAGCAGCGCGGCACAAGAACGACGCGCGCAAGACCCGGAACATCGCTCAGATGGAAGCGCTGCTCCAGAAGGCCGAAACGACTATCACCAGCTAACCTTCAACCCTCACTCCCGGCCCCTCTCCCCTCGCCCTGAGGGAGAGGGGCCGGGGGCATTTCGTAGGGGCGCGATTATTCGCGCCCGCCGCGAGGTTCCACATCCATCGGGCGCTGATGAGACTGAAAGCGCGCATCGACATTTCCGATGCGCGCCTTAGCTTCCCCTTAGCCTCGCGTAAGGTCCCTGATATATCTTTCGTCAATAGTAGAGCCTGAGCGTGGAAGTTAACGGGATAGGGGTCTGAAAATGCGTAAGGAAGTCGCTACTCTCGCGGGGGGATGTTTCTGGTGCATCGAGCCAATTTATGATGAGTTGAAGGGCGTCGAGGATGTCGTCTCTGGCTACATCGGCGGCAAGCCAGCCAACCCGTCCTATGAGCTGGTCTGCACCGGCACAACCGGCCATGCCGAAGCCATTCAGGTCACTTACGATGCTGACATCATCTCCTTCCATGACCTGCTCGATATTTTCTTCACTGTCCATGATCCGACGACTCTCAATCGGCAGGGGAATGACGTCGGCACGCAGTATCGCTCGGCCATTTTCACCCATTCGCCGGAGCAGAAGGCGACCGCCGAACAGGTCATCGCCGAAGTCAACGCCGCGCACGTCTGGAACAGCCCGATTGTGACGCAGGTTGTCCCTGCTGAGACGTTCTACCCGGCTGAGGGCTATCATCAGGAATATTTCGCCCACAATCCATCTCAGGGTTACTGCCGCGTTATCATCGCGCCGAAGGTTGCCAAATTCCGCAAGCACTACATGGAGAAGCTCAAGGCGTAGGCGCATGGAGATCATTAACGTCTCCGTCATCAAATGCCCGGTCTGTGGCTTCAGCGCGGCGGAACAGATGCCTTCCGACCGCTGCGTTTTCCTCTATCGCTGTGACGGCTGCGGCGCGATCCTGCGTCCGAAAGCGGGCGACTGCTGCGTCTTTTGTTCCTACGGCAGCGTTCCCTGTCCGTCGAAACAGGAGGACAGCGCAGCCGCGCTGTCGGCGGAGGAACAGCCGCGCCGCCACCGTCCGCGCTTCTGTAACGGCTGAATCTTTCCGCATAAAGCCCCGGACAGTTAGAACCGGGTAAAGCCGGGCAGCGCGGCAGGATGTGTCGGCCAGCCTGCGTCGAGGCGCGCGCGGGTTTCGTCCCACGAGCGGACGCCGCCGGTCGAATCGGCCACTTCGACGTTGCACGCGCCGACAGCGCAGGCGTGGCGAATGGCCTCGTCTGGCGGCAGACCGCGCAGCAGCGCCGCGATCAGCCCGGCATAGGCCGAGTCGCCCGCGCCGGTGGTGCCTGCGACGGCGACCTGAAAAGCCGGATGCCAGAGCCGCCGATTCGCCCAGCCTTCGGCGCGAATCGGCACGCGCCGGAGCGCGGCGAAACGCTCGACCGAGCCAGTTTGCAGGTACAGGCCCGATTCGCCCAGTTTGAAGCCCGCGACAGCCACGCCCATGGCGAGCAGTTCGGCGGCGAGGTCGCTCAGGTAGTCGGCGTCAATATGCGCGAGTACCTTGCCGCGCCATGAGTCGAAGTCGGCCCGGCGGAGCATCAGCAGGGTTTCCTCGATGCTCGGCACGAAGACATCGACGTAGGGCAGGGCGCGCCGGAGAATCGCCCGCCAGTCGGCGCGACCGCTGGCGCTGAGAGGGTCGGGCAGCGTCATGTCGAGCGAGGTGACGACGCCGGTCGCTTTTGCGCGACGGAAGATTTCGGCCATTTCTTCGCCGTCGCTGGCGAGGATGCGCGGCAGAATCGGCGGGTAGCCGAGGTGGAAAATGCGCGCCTGCGCGATGGTGTCAAAGTCGATGTCCGCCAGCCCGAAGGTCGTATTGTTGCCGGGGAAATGCAGGAAGATGCGGTCAGAACGCTGGGGCGAGAGGACGATGCTGTAGGAGCTGTTCTCGCCCGGTCGCAGGGCAATCGAGCGCGTCAGGTCAGGGCTGCGCGCGCTCAGGAAGTCGATGATGGCGTGGCCGATCAGGTCGTCGCCAACAGCCGCCATCAGCCGGACGTCGACGCCGAGCCGGTGCAGTGACAGGCCGACGTTTGAGACAGCCCCGCCTGCCGATTGGCCGAGCGGCCCACATTCAGCCAGACTGCCGGGGATGTTCAGGGCGGCCAGCGGAACCTGCGCCATGTCGGGAATCAGGTCGAGGCACAGGTGGCCGGTCACGATCACATCGGCAGCGCGAGAGTCAGAGGACATTCAGGCAGCCTCTCGGTAAGAGTCAAAATGAAAGTGAAGTCAGCATTCGTGGTGTTCTCAGCCGCGCCCGGCTTTGTCGCCGCAGGCCCAAAGTCTGCGGCGGCAAGAGCGGGATAGCGAAGACCTTTCAGCAATGCTCGTCTGTCGTTAACCAGCGACTTCCGGCGCGCGCTTGATGTCCGGGTCGGTGAACAGATCGTTCTCGTCGGTGCTGCGCGTGCTGAACTCGGAGATCACGGCGCCCTGCGGCCCGCCCTGAAACCAGTGCCATGTTTCCGGGTAGAGCGTGTACTGCTCGCCAGGATGCAGCACGATCTCATGCCAGACGGTGTAGGTGTTCTTGCGGTGAGCCGGGGGCGTCGCCTTCGGGTTCGGCGTTGGCTCGCCGGAGACATAGAGGTAGACCTCGCCCCAGCGGCAGCGGAAGGTTTCTTCTTTGCCCGGCTGCCCGTTGACCGGCGGATGCAAATGTTCCGGGCAGGTCTGCCCCGGCATCAGCACCAGTTCTTTGGCGCAGCAGCGCTCGGTGTTGACATAAGTGATGAGCGCCAGCCCGGTCTGTTCGTACTCGCCCAGACCGAGATCGGCGATCTCGATCCGAGCCTGCTCGGTCGGCGTCAGCACCAGCCCGGCGCGGTCGAGATAGTCTCTGGCGATCTGCTGATATTTCGCGTGTTCTTCGCGGGTTACTGCCATCTTGCGTCTCCTCGCTCACTTGTTTTGCAGCAGCGCGCTTCTTCGCGCTCCGACGGAAGGCCACTGCCGCGCGCCGTTCTTACGCAGTGCTGCTTTTACTCAGCACTCATTGCTCCGCACTTCTCTTACTCCTGCCGTACTTTGACGACCTGATTGGTCTTGCCCGATTCGAGCGCCGCCGTCAGCACCTGATGATGCCTGTGCGTCTCTTCCGGCGTCGCGCAGTAGAATGGCTGGCGCATGTTCTCGCGCCCGTTGGCAAGCTGATCGCAGAAAGCGGCCCACATTTGTAGCAGGCCGTCGCTGAAGCTGAACTCGAAAATCCCCCCGGTGATCGTTGGGTAGGCAGTTTCGTAGCCCAGGTCGAGCGCCTTCCACCACTGCTCGCCGCCCGACTGGTATTCCATTGTCCGCAGCGTCTTGGGGAACTTGGTCGAGTATTCGATGCTCTGCCTCGTCCCCAGAATGCGGATGTACCAGGTGTTGGTTTCCCCCGGCGCAATCCGATAGGTCTGCAAGTACATCGGGAAGTGCTGATCGGCGGTATCGACGTTGCAGGCGATAGTCGCGTTGTCCCACGTTTCGCACGGAACCTGAACGCCGTCGGCATTTGGTCGCGTCTGGACGATGTTGCTCAGTTTAGCGCTGACGCTCGACGGCATCCATCCGGCGCGCAGCGGGATGTGGAGCGCGTGCATTCCGAGGTCGCCCATACAGCCATATTCGCCGTTGAAGTCGATCATCCGCTTCCAGTTGATCTTCTTGTTCGGGTCGAGGTCACTGCTGTGGAGTACCCCGGCCCAGACTTCGATGATCGTGCCGAAGTTGGCCTCGTTGATCGCCCTGATCGCCCGACGCGCGCCGGGGAAAAAGGGGAACTCCGACGAGCAGGCGACGACCACGCCGGGATGCTCGCCGATGACCTTGAGAATCGCCTCGTTGGCTTTGAGGTCGATGCCGAACGGCTTCTCGCCGAGCATATGCTTCCCGGCACGGATGATGTCGGTGTAGAACTGCTCATGCAGGTTGTGCGGCACGGCGCAGTAAATCGCGTCGACGTCGGGGCTGTTGAGCAGGTCGTGATAGTTGGTTGTCGAGAGCGCGATGTCAAAATTTGACGTCCACCAGTCGAACAGCTTCGGGTTGGTGTCGCAGATGGCGACGATCTGCGGTTGATAGTCGAGGTCGAGCAGGTGACACCAGCGGGCGGCGGCGCTGGCGAACTCGCGCCCCATCAGGCCGAGGCCGATGACGCCGAAGCGCAGGATTTTTTTGGCGACCATCGTTAGCTCACCAGCTTCATGGCTTGCTCTGGCGTGGCGTCGTTGTGGACGATTGCCATCAGCGCGCGGGTCATGCCGCCGGGATTCCGGTGCTGAATGACGTTGCGGCCATAGACGATCCCGCGCGCGCCCTGCTGCATCAGCGCGTAAGTGCGCTGGAAAATGACCTCGTCGGCGACCTTGCCGCCGCCGCGCACCAGCACCGGCTTGCCTGCCGCCACTTCAATCACCTTGTGATACTGGCTCACGTCGTCAGCCGGGTCGGCCTTGATGATGTCCGCGCCCAGCTCGATGGCCTGACGCACCAGCGTGACAATCTTTTCGAGGTTGCCATCGACCATGTAGCCGCCGGCAACTGCGTTATCCTGCATCACCAGCGGCTCGACCATCAGCGGCATCCCATAGCGCTCGCACTGCGGCTTGAGGCGGCAGATATTCTCGATACACTGCTGATAAACTTCGGGCTGGCCGGGCAGGTTGAACAGGTTGACGACCACGCAGGCCGCGTCGAGGCGCAGCGCCTGCTCGACTGGATCGGCGATGCTCAGGCTCCACGATGTGCGCGGCAGCGTTTTGCCGTAGATGTTGGCGATGTCGGTACGCAGGACGAGCGACGGCCTTTCCTTGCCGGGGATGTCCTGTAAAAGCGATGCCTGCCCGATGGTCAACTGGATGGCGTCGGGCGCGGCTTCGTAGAGCGTCGAGATCACGCTGTGCATGTCCTCGATGTCGTTAAACACGCTGCGTTCGCCGAAGAAGCCGTGGTCAACGGCTACGTCGAAGCATTTGCCGTCGGGCGCGAATAAACGGTTGTAACGGGCGCTGTTGCTCATACTGAAATCCTCATTCCCTCAACAGGGTGGACAAAAATAAACAGGTCAGGGAAGTGCAACGTGGATCTATGGCTGGCGCTTATGCGCCTTCTGAAACCGGTTTCATAGCTGGCGATAGAGAGCCACGGGAATACCACGATTAGAGGCTGCTCGGTTCTGGCTGAAAGCCGCTGACTGCGCGCGTGTCGTCGAGCGCGCCCATCATATACTGGACGATCTCGGCGCTGTCGGTCTGTGCCGTGATTTTCTCGGACACTTTGCGCCCGCGGTGCATGACGATGATCCGGTCACAGATGGCGAAGACGTCGGGCATCGTATGGCTGATGAGGATGACCGGCACCGCCTGATCCTTGAGCTTGCGGATGACGTCGAGCACTTTGCGCTGTTCGATCACGCCGAGGTTGTTGGTCGGTTCGTCCATAATCATCAGCCTGGCCTGCCAGTAGAGGCCGCGCGCGATGGCAATCGCCTGCCGCTGCCCGCCGGACAGTTTCTCGATCTGCTGGCTGTAGTCGGCGAAATGGATGTCGAGCGTGTCGAGGACTTTCTTCGCCTCCGCCAGCATGTATTTTTCGTCGAGCGTCTTAATCAGCCCGCCGAGATAGCGCTTTTTGACCTCGCGGCCCATGAAAATGTTGGCGCTTACCGGCAGGTTGCCCGCCAGCGCCAGGTCCTGATAGATCGTCTCGATTCCGGCGTTGCGCGCCTCGATAGGCCGGGTGAAGTGGGTGCGTTGGCCCTGAAAAAAGACCGCGCCTTCGTCCGGTTGGTGGACGCCGGAGATGCACTTGATGAGCGTCGATTTTCCGGCGGCGTTGTCGCCGACCAGCCCGACGACTTCACCGGGATAGACGTCGAGGCTGACGTGATTGACTGCCGTCAGGCCGCCGAAACGCTTGACGATGTCGCGTACCGAGAGGATCGGCTCTGCCATCTGTCTTACTCCGATTCCATACGGCCAACGATCAGGTCGCGGGCCTGGTCGATCAGGACGGCCAGAATGACGACGATGCCGACGACGACGTACTGCCAGAACGGCTGGACGTTGAGCATGACCAGCCCGGTCGTCAGCACGGCGATGATGAGCGCGCCGATGATCGTCCCGGCAACCGTGCCTTTGCCGCCGAACATACTGACTCCGCCGATGATGACGGCGGCAATCGACGACAGCAGCATCGGATCCCCGGCAATCGACGAGCCGCCAGAGTAAATGGCGGTGTTCAGGACACCCGCGATACCTGCCGTCATCGCCGACAGGGTATAGATGACGACCGTGTGGCGCGTGACCGGCACCCCGGCCCGGCGCGCGGCTTCGAGGTTGCCGCCCATGGCGTAAACGTGCCGCCCGAACTGTGTTTTATGCAGGACGAACATGGCGATAGCGACGACAATCGCCGTCACCACGACCGGCCACGAAAAGACGCGGTCGAGACGCCGAAGCGCTTCTCCGGTCACTTCAGGTTTGTTCAGAAAGGTAAAAATGCCGCCATCTGCGCCGCCAATGATATACAGCAGCGACTCATTGCCGAACAGGCGCACGCCCTGCGGCTGACCGCCGACGACGTTGCCGCCGGAGAGCAGGTAAGCAGCACCGCGAGCGATGAACGACATGCCGAGCGTGACGATGAAGGATGGGACTTGCAGCCGGGCGATGATGAGGCCGTTGATGAAGCCGGGGATGGCTGCCGCCGCGACACCGGCCAGCAAGCCGATGGCGATGGCCGCTGGTTCAGCGACGCCGCGCCCGGCCAGCCCGACGATCACCAGCGCCGAGACGACCGACGACAGACCCATGACCCAGCCGACGGACAGATCGATTCCGGCGGCGATGATGACGAAGGTTTGTCCCAGTCCCATCAGCAGAACCGGCGAAATAGCAACCAGAATGTTCTGTGAGTTCCGCAGCGTGATGAAGTTGACCGCGCCGCCGCTCTGGCCGAGGACGGAAAAGTAGAACAACAGGATCAGCGCGGCCAGAAAAACCCAGGCCCAGACGCGGCTGATGACCAGGATGATCTGGCGCTGCCGTGTCGATTTCTGAGCAAGCTGCGTGCTGCTGGTCTGGGTTTGGGCTGCCATGCGCGACTCCTTGCTGGTGGTCAGGCAGACGCGGGCCTGCTTCTGTAAGCAAACCCGCGTCCGTTTGAGAACTCGTTACGCGCCGGGAACCGAGTAGATGAAGCGCGAGACTTCAGGATCGGTGACGTTGTTCTTGTCGATGACCGCGAAACCGGTCGTGATGTGACGCGGAATGCTCGTCACGCCGGAGTGATCGGCCATCGCCATCGCCACGGCCAGATAGCCCATATCGTGCGGCTTCTGGGCGATAACGAGGTTGACAACCCCGTTGTTCAGGTCTTCGATAGCGGTCTTGGTCGCGTCGAAGGCGATGACGTTGACCTGACCGGCCAGATTGGCGTTCTTGACGGCGGTGGCCGCGCCTTCCGCGCTGAAGACGTTCACGCCGAAGATGCCGACGAGGTCAGGCTCGCGCTGGAGCACAGCCGCCGTCTGCTGGGTGGACATGCTGGCGTCGTCCTGGTTGTAGTCCATGCCGACGACCGACATGCCGGGATATTTGGCGATGCCGTCCGAGAAGCCCTGACCGCGCTGCTCGGTCGTGCTGACGCCGACGTTGGTGTTCTGGATGTAAACCTTGCCCTTTTCGCCGGTGATCTTCGCCAGCGCGTCGGCGGCAATCGTCCCGCCGAGGGTGTTATCGGAGCCGATGTAGGTCAGCGGGAAGGTGACGGGGCCGTTATCGTAGTCGCCATCGCCGAGGAAGGTATCGACGGTGATGACCTTGATGCCCGCATCGACAGCAGCTTGCAGCGGCGCCACCATCTGTTCCTTGTCGGTCGGGGCGATGATGAGGTACTGAATGTCGCCACGCGCGACCATCGAGTTGAGGATCGGTGTCTGCACCGTCGGCCCCCAGGTCGGCGGGTACTGCGTCACGATTTCACCGAGGCCGAAATCGGCGGCGGCTTCCTTGACGCCGATTTCCATCACCTGATAGAACGGGTCAACCACGCCGGGCAGGAATGCGAATTTCGGTTTCGCTGCGTCCTGCGCGCCTGCGGTCAGCGGCGCAATCGAAAGCGCCAGCAGGACAAAGACGACGAAAAGGATCGATTTTCTGGACATGATTTTTCACGTAACCTTTCTTGTTTGAAGCGTTTCGAGACTGCAACTGCGCGACTGGGTAGCTACCACCCCCCTTCAGGGAATCCAGGTCGAATCACGGATGACCAACCGGGTCGGCAGGATAATGACTTCGGGCGCGAAATGCTCCGATTCCTCGATCTGTCGGGCGAGCAGGCGCATGGCCTGTTCGCCCAGTTCAAATGAAGGCTGCGATACCGCCGTGATCGACGGGTGTACCAGCGAGAAGAAATCGAGATCGTCGAAGCAGACCAGCGCGACTTCGTCGGGGACGCGCAGGCCAAGCTGCTGGATCGCGCTGAATACCCCCATGCCGATGACATTGTTGAGGGCAAACAGGGCGGTCGGCGGCGCGTCTCCGGTCATCAGAGCGACAGTGGCATCGGTCGCGTGTTTCGGTCTCAGGCCGGGGATGTAGACTTCGAGCGCTGGCTCGATGGCGATTCCTGCTTCCGTCAGCGCCCGCTCATAACCGAGGACGCGCTGCGTGAGCGTCGGGATTTTGCGTTCCCAGAGCAGCACGCCGATTCGTCGATGCCCGCGCTCGATCAGGTGGCGAACGGCCATATACGCGCCTGCTTCGTTGTCAACCAGCACGGCGGACAGGTCAGGCGTCGGGAGCTGGCGGTCGACCTGTACGACGGGCATTCGGCGGCTGACTTCGAGGATCGGGGCGGCATCATCGCTGATCGGGCCGAGGATGATGCCATCGACCTGCTTATCCTGAAGCACATTGAGGTACTGGCGCTCGCGGGCGGCATCTTCGCTGGTGTTGCACAGGATCAGGCTGTAGCCGAGCCGGTTGGCTTCTTCCTCGACGCCACGCGCCAGCGCGCTGTAAAACGGGTTGTTGATCTCATTGAGCAGCAGGCCGATGCTGAAGGTCGTGCCAGTGGTCAGGCTGCGGGCAATGTGGTTGGGCCGGAAGTTAAAGGCGCTGATGGCGGCTTCGACCGCCGCCCGCTTTTCCGGGCTGACCGCTGCGCTCCCGGTCAGGACGCGCGAAACCGTGCTGGGAGACGTCCCCGCCGCGCGCGAGATATCAAGAATAGTGACTTTACGTGCCATGATGAAATCGACAGCATCAAAGAATAATCGTCATGAAACCGCTTTCAAGCATAGCTTTATCGTGCATCCCTGTCAACTTGTCTGGGCAAATGTCACAAATGGGGTAAAAGCAGGGGGATAGGCTGCTGGTCAGGTTTCTTCACCCGTGAGCGTGAAATAGAACGTCGCGCCGTGATCGACTTCCCCTTCCGCCCAGACTTTGCCGCCGTGGCGGACGATGATTCGCTGGATGATCGCCAGACCGACGCCCGTGCCTTCGTAGTCTTCCGCGCGGTGCAGGCGCTGAAAGACGCCGAACAGCTTGTTGTAATAGCGCATATTGAAGCCTGCTCCGTTGTCGCGGACGAAATAGACGTCGAGGTTGTCCTGGCGCTCGGAGCCGACTTCGACCCGCGCATTCTCGTGTTTGGACGTGAACTTGAGCGCATTCGCCAGCAGGTTGGTGTAGACCTGGCGCAGCAGCGTGCGGTCGGCCTCGCATCCTGGCATCTCCGCCAGCACGAACTCGACCTGTCGATCAGGCGATTCAGCGATCAGGTCATTCCAGACGCTGCGGGCCAGCTCGGTTGGGTTGATCGTCTCGCGGTTGACTGGCTGACGGCTCAGACGCGAAAAACTGAGCAGGTCGTCGATCAGGTCGGACATCTGGCGGGCGTTGTCGTCAACCAGCTTGAGGAACCGCCTGCCTTCAGAGGGAATCTGATCGCTGTATTCGTCGAGCACGATTTTCGAGAAGCCGCGAATGGCGCGGAGCGGGGCGCGCAAGTCATGTGAGATGGTGTAGCTGAAGGCTTCCAGTTCCTTATTGGCCGCTTCGACCTGTTCGGTGCGCCGCTCAAGGCTCTGGTTAAGCGCCTGAATATGGTTCTCGTTCGCTTTACGCTCAGTGATGTCGTGGCTGATACCAACGATCCGCTCGACGCTGCCATCGAGGCCACGCAGCGGAATCTTGGTCGTCAGCGCGATCATCGTCCTGCCGTCCTTGAGCGCAATCGGTTCTTCACGGTTGATGATCGGTGTCCCGGTCTTGAAGACGGTCAGATCGTCGGCATGGTAAAGCTCTGCCATGTCATGAGGGAAGAACTCGAAGTCCGTCTTGCCGAGCATCGCCTCAGGGCTGGTGAGGCCGAGGTTGGCCGCGAAGGCCCGGTTGGTCAGCAGGAACGCGCCGTTTGGCTGCTTGATGAAGATCTGATCGGGAAGCGCGTCGACCAGCGTCCGCAGGACGCTGCGCTCGGCGTTGAGCGCCGTTTCGACGCGCTTGCGCCCGGTGATGTCGCGGCGAAACAGCAGGTAGACGACGATCAAGATCAGCACTGTCAGGCTCGACAGCAGCAGCATCGTCAGCAGAGTCCCGCGGGCGCTGGTTTCTGCCGCCCTGACGCGCGGGGCGAGCAGATTATCTTCTTCAGCGATCATGGTGCTAATCAGACTGCGGATGTCGTCCATCGTCTGCTTGACCGGGCTGGGGGTCAACTGCGCCTGAACTTCAGCCTGCGCGCTGGCGTCAGTTAATGGCGCTGACTGGCGTATGTTGACGGTAGTCTGAAGCTGCTGAAGGCGCGTGGCAATCAGCGGATCGAGTTTGTCCAGCGTCGCCAGTTGGGTCGGGTTGTCGGCGGTCAGGGCGCGCAGTCGGGCGAGACGGTCGGTAATCAGCCTGACCGCCGCCTGATAGGGGGGAAGGTAGGCTTCATTGCCGCTGATGTAATAGCCGCGCACATTGGTTTCGGTGTCGAGCAGGGTGATCTGCGTATCTTCGAGCTGCTGCAAGACTTCGCGCGTGTGCGTGACGAGCTGACTCGTCTCAATCGAGGCCTGAATATTCAGGGAAGAGAGGACGCCGATGACGACAATAATGACGACGGCCAGCACGAAGCCGACCGGAATCTGGCGCTCAATCGAGGTGTTAAGATTAGAAGCGGGAGACGAGTGAGCCATGACAGGCGACCTTTGCGAGCCGTGAGCTTGAGCAGCGTTAAAAGGCGAAGATTCCTCAGCTAGCCTCATGGTACTAACGTTTGCGAAAGCGAGCAATGAAGATTATTGTGCGCCAGCGGCGCTTTGAGCGCTCATTGAGCGCCCGTGAGAACGGGTGTGCTATTCACGGCTGAAGCGAGCCGCGCGATCAGGCCGGATGCTGGCGCGCGTTCTGGCCGGGGCAACGCCAATGTCAATTGTGAAGCGGTCGATAGCATCGGCCTCAAAGTTTCAGCAGGCGCGCAGCTGCGCTGCCGCCGGGTGTCAAGAAGCCTACGTGGGGATGAGGGAGTCTCTCGCCACCACTATCGTCGGCGTCTGACCGAACAGGCTGATCTCGACCGTCTGCGCTCGATGCAGGCGGTCGAAGGTCAGCCTGTCTGGTTCGCTTGTCAGCAGCACGGCGACTCCCCCCGGCGCGATCACCCGCTCGATTTCCCGGCAGATCGCAGTATAGAAAGCCTCAGGCGTCCCCTCGATCTCGACCTGCTGGCCCCACGGCAGATTGGCGATCAGCGCTTCGACTGACGCGCTCACCAGCGGCAGTTGGCGCATATCCCACTGACTGAGCGGCAGCGAGACGCCCGCGCTGTCCGCGCCCTGACGCGCCAGCGCGAGCGCCTGCGCGTCAAGGTCGCCGCCTGTTACCTGCATCCCCAGCGCCGCCGCTTCGAGCAGAATCGTCCCTGAGCCGCAGCACGGATCGAGTACCGTCGTGCCTGCGGTCACGTCGGCCAGCAGCACCATCGCGGCGGCGACCGGCGGTTTGAGCGCGCCTTGCTGCCGCGCCTGCGTGTAGGGTCGAATGTGGAGCGGTTGCCTGCCGAGGCGCAGGCCGACGGCGGCGCTCTCATGCTCGATGAACAGCCGCAGGTTGAGATCGGCCATCCGGTCGTCGTCGGTGTACGTCCAGCCGAAGCCGCTCTCGATGGCGGGGCCGACCGCGTCCTTGATTTCCTGCGTCGTATAGTTGCGCTTGCCGACAAAGCTGGCCGTGACAGAGAAAGTCGGCGGTTTGTTTGCCAGCGGTCGCACGGTGGAGACCATCCCCGCCAGCGCGTACAGGTCGAGCATGTTGGCCCAGTAGGGCAGGTCAGCCAGTGCCGCCCGCTGAGTCGGCAGCGGCGACCAGTTATCGGCGAGCAGAAACAGGTCGTCGGCGCTGTGCAGGCCGAGCAGCGGCAGCAGCGGGCCGTCGATCTCGCCGGTTACGCGCCGGTAGCTGACCGTCTCGACGCGCGCGCCGGGCAGCCCCGCGACTTCGCGCGCGCAGATCGCTTCCAGACCGCGAAATGTCAGCGCAAAAAAGGGAGTCATCGGAGCTGCTTATCCGTAACGTGAGGAATGGCTAAGGTCATCACGCGAACGCTCTGGCTTCCGCAGGGGCGCGATTGTTCGCGCCCGCGACGGGTGAGGTGAGAAGCTCGATTATAAACGCAAAACGAGCCGGGTAATTATGAAATGGCCCGGCCCGTCGTTGCATTGGTGTCGAGGCGGCTACTTCTTTTCGTCCGACTCAATATCGACATCGAACTTCTTGGCCGCGCTCTTGATGCGCTTCTTGATCGTGGCGACTTCATCCTTGTCGTATTTGTCGGCGTTGTCCTTGTGGTTAATATAGCTCCATGCGGCGCGGACATGCTCGGCGTTGTCGATGGGATATTTCTTGTTGGTCGGGTCGGCGTAAGTCACGTCACCGTATTTGTGCTCGCCTTCCTTCGGAGAGGTGTCACTGCGACGGTCAATTTTGCTGCTCATGGTTCTCACTCCAGTATCGTTCGTTAATCGAGGTGAATTCGCGCTCAAATGGACGCGATAGCCAAACAGGTATTTAAATACCAGAAGGATAGGTTTCGGGCAGGTCGCCCGCTTCCCAGTGGCTCGACCGTTCTAATGGCTCAAGCGCGCGGGTTTCATCGAGGTGGATGATGGCATCGAACTGCTGCGGCAGGCGCGCGAAGTAGTAATGGCTCATGCGCTCGGATTCCGGTCGGTAGATCACGCCAATGGCGCGCTGTAACCGGCGCTCGGCGAGGCTGGTGTTCATTAGCCCTTCGTCGCGCAGAATCAGGGTGAAGCCGGGCAGTATGACGTCGTGGAAGATATGCTCGTAGCTGCCTGCAAGGCCGGGGCGGACGGTTTTACGCTCGGCTGGGCCGCCCCACCTGCTCGCCGCCGTCACTGTTCCATGATGGGTACTGAAGCCGATCAGCACCGCGTCGGCGCCATAATGCTCGCGGGCAAGCTGGCCCAGGTTCAGCTCGCCCTGATCGCCCATTTCGGTGGCGCGGGCATCGCCGAGGTGCGAGTTGTGCGCCCAGACGACGATCCGAGCCTTGCCGTCCTGCTGCCGGTCGAGGTGGTCGATCAGGGCGATCAGCGTTTCGCCCATATGCTGATCGCGGATATTCCACGACGAGACGCGGCCCATGAACATCGAGCGATAGTACGTCTCGGCATTTTTGGCGAGACGCGCGTTCTGCTCGGCGTAGAAGTAAGCATCCTGCGCCATCCGGCCATCACGGTACATCCATTGATTGGCGTGCTGCTGAAGCTCGGCTAACTGGCTGACGACTTCGCCCTCGCAGCGATCATCCAGACTGAATGAGGCCGCGTAACCATATTCCTGCGGGTCTTCGTGGAACTGCTCGAAGCAGCTATAGCGGTAGCGGGCGCGCTGCGCGGCTTCGGGGTCAACCTTGTCGAGGTACTGAATCACCGCTTCCATCGACGTGTACAGGCTGTACAGGTCGAGGCCATAGAAGCCAACGCCGGGCGCGTTTTTCGGCAGCGCATCGTTATGAGCGTGCAGCCATTCAGCGAACTCCTGCACGACGGTATTACGCCACATCCACGCCGGGAAACGCTTGAAGTCGCCGAGCGCGGATTCTGAGTCGGCGTCGTCGCTCTCGCCGCGCACATAGCGGTTGAGCCGGTAAGCATCCGGCCAGTCGGCTTCGGCAGCGACGGCGGTGAAGCCCTGTTCCTCGATCAGCCGTTTCGTCAGCGCGGCGCGCTGTGCATAAAATTCATGCGTGCCATGCGATGCCTCGCCGATGCAGACCACCCGCGCCGTGCCGATCATGTCGATCAGAACGTCGAAATCGCTGGCCGTGCCGGTCATGGAGATCACGCGCTCCCGCAGCGATTCGCCGAGCGCGGTCATCGGTAAATCAAGCATAGCCCTTCCTTTCATTCGCTGCGGTCGGAGCTAAGGAAATTCGGTATGCTCATTGTAATACAGAAAGAAATGGGACTGCCTGAGAGGACGGTG
This sequence comes from uncultured Anaerolineaceae bacterium, assembly GCA_964652205.1. GTDB lineage: Bacteria > Chloroflexota > Anaerolineae > Aggregatilineales > Phototrophicaceae > ZC4RG36. The sequence continues at coordinate 24,839 of CAZZAO010000030.1, forward strand.
AAAAATGTCCACAGTGCGGATGAAACCAGCAGGGGTTTACGACTGAGCGGCTTCGAGCGCGAAGTCCACGGCTGCCTCGGCATGGATGCGCGTGGTATCGAACACCGGCAGGGCGCAGTCCGCCTGGCCGATGAGCAGCGTAATCTCGGTACAGCCGAGGATCAGGCTGTCCGCGCCGCGCGCCACCAGCTCGCCGATCACATGCAGGTAAGCGGCTTTCGACTCCGGCCTGACGATGCCGAGTACCAGTTCGTCGTAGATGATCTGATGGACGATCTCACGTCCGGGGGCGTCGGGCGTCAGCACGTAAAGGCCGTAGCGCTGGGTCAGCCGACCTTTGTAAAAATCCTGCTCCATCGTATAGCGCGTGCCGAGCAGCGCGACCCGACGCAATCCAGCCGCGCGAATCCGTGCAGCAGTTGCGTCGGCGATGTGCAGCAGCGGAATGTCGATGCTGGCCTGCACATCGTCGAACATTCGGTGCATCGTGTTGGTGCAAATCACGACAAAATCCGCTCCGCCGCGTTTGAGCCGCCGGGCCGCGCCGACCATCCGCGCTGTCGCTTCGTCCCATTTTCCGGCCTGCTGAAGCGCCTCGATCTCGTCGAAGTCGAACGAGTACATCAGGCTGTCCGCCGAGTGGAAGCCGCCGAGCCGTTCGCGCACGGTCTGGTTGATGATCTGGTAGTAAATCGCCGACGATTCCCAGCTCATCCCGCCGATCAACCCGATAGTTTTCATAGCCGGTCTTTCAGTGATGCTGTCTCGAAATTCGTTTGCTTTTGCCGCCAGCAGGCTCTTAACCGCTGGCAGCACGGCCACAGCGAGTTTGTTTACTCAAACACCTTGAACGTCGGCTCGCCTGCCGCCGCGATCATCTCATTAAGCTTCTTGCCGACCACGACCACGCACGAACCCGGCTTGTTGCCGATCTGGAGCCATTGATTCTGTGCGAAGCTGCCCATGCCGAACAGCAGCTTGCCTGCCGGGTCGGTGCCGAAAGCCGCCGCCATAAAGTTCGTCGGGATTTCCGACGGGTTGAGCAGCCAGGTCAGGTGCCGGTGCATCTGGTTCAGGTGCGCCGCGTCGAAGTCGGGGCAGGCGTCGATCATGGTTTGCAGCGCGAGATAGGGCGCGGCAGCCGTGCCGGAGAGCGGCGGCGCGTCAGGAAGCTGCGTCAGGTTGTAGGCGGTCGTCGCGTCGAGGGTCAGCATCTGGGCGGGCGTGGCCGTCATGCTACCCGGCGGCGGCTGTCTGGAGACGGCCACCACGGCGACGATCATGCCGACGATCAGCACGAGGCCGATCAGGCCAATCAGCGCCGAACCACGCTGGCTTGACGGCTGAGTTTGCTGTTTCTTCATCAAATCTGCCGGTCTAGCTCGACGGGGCTTCGGTCGACTGCGCCAGCGACAACACGTAGATATACAGGTTGTGCGCGCCGCTTGCGCTCAGTTTGTTGCCTGCGAACAGGTGCGCGTTGCCGAGGCCACCGCCGGTTTGCAGGAACTTGATGAAAGCCGCTTCGTCCACTTTGAGCGGGACGAGCGCGCCGCCCTGATCGGTTCCCTGACCCTGATCGCCGTGGCATGAGCCGCACTTCAGGGTCACATAGCGATCCTGGCCGCGCGTCACCTGTTCCGGGTCGAGAATGACGACCTGCGTCCCTGCGGCTTCGGCGCTGGCCTCTGCTGCCTCAGTCGCAGCCAGCGATGCAAAGACCGGCGGTTCTGTTGGGGCCTGATAGACATAGGTCGGTACGGTCGTGCTGGTGGGGATGGCGGGTGTCGCTGGTTTTGCGCCACAGGCCGAGAGCGCGATAGCGGCGAGGGCGAGTATGAGACAGGCAGTCAGAGTTCTCATGGTCATTGGCCTTACGCGACATTAACGCGAACGACTGGGGTCGAGTGCTTCCTGCAAGCCATCGCCGACGAAGGAAAACGACAGCATCGTGAGCGCGACCAGAATGGTCGGGAACAGCGCCAGATGATAATACAGCCGGATCGAGCTGCCCACTGACCCGCCAACCATTTTGCCCCAGCTTGCTGTCGGCTCGGTCACGCCCAGACCGAGGAAGCTCAGGCCGGCTTCGGCGAAGATGGCGGTCGGCACGGCGAAGGTGAAGGCGACGATCAGCGGGGTCAGGGTATTAGGGACGATGTGGCTGAAGATGATGCGCGCGTCGCTGGCCCCCAGCGCCCGCGCCGAGGTGACAAATTCTTTCTCGCGCACCGTCAGGAACTGCGCGCGAATCAGGCGCGTTGGCTCGATCCATGACGTCAGACCGAGGACGAGAATGACGTTGCCGAGGCCGCTGCCAGCGATGCTGAGCAGGAACAGCGCGAACAGCAGCGGCGGAATCGCCGTGAAAATCTCGACCAGGCGCAGTGTGAGAAAGTCGAAGACGCCGCCGCGATAGCCCGCCGTCGTGCCGAGGGTCAGGCCGATGCCGTAGCCGATCAGCGGGACGAGCAGGCCGACGATCATCGACGTGCGCGCGCCGTAAATCAGGCGTGTCAGGTAGTCGCGCCCGATGCCGTCCGCCCCCAGCGGATGGGCCGGATCAATGAACGGCAGCTCGTTGACGATGCTGAAATCGGCCCGGTCGTACTGGTAGGGCGCGATCACGTCGGCGAAGATCGCCAGCCCGACGATGAAGATCATCAGGACGAGTCCGATGATGGCGAGGTGGTTGCGGCGGAGGCGGCGAACGGCATCGCCGACGGCGGTTCGATGGACGATTTTCTCGGTAGGCGCGCTGCGGAGCGTGGTCACCGGCGTCTGGGGCAGATGCGGTTTGAGAGTCTTGTCTTCAGACATTATGCTGATCTCGCTCCTGTCAGCCGCACGCGCGGGTCGATGACGGTATACAGCACGTCGGTCAGCAGATAAGTCAGGCTCCAGAACAGTGCGATCAGCAGCACGAGCGCCATAATCATGGGATAGTCACGGTTAAAGATGCTGGTGACGAAGAACTTGCCCAGCCCCGGAATGCCGTAGACGACCTCGATAAACAGCGAGCCAGTCAGCAGGTTGGGGACCTGCGGCAGGAGCACTGTCACCATCGGGATGAGCGCATTCCGCAGCACGTGGCCGAGCATAATTCGCCGTTCGCGCAGGCCTTTCGCCCGCGCTGTGCGGACGTAATCGGCGTTGAGGCCATCGGCGATGCTGGCGCGGGTATAACGGGCGACCAGCGCCATCGGGGCGAGCGCGTAGGTGATGACAGGCAGGAACATATCCCACGAGAGCAGCGCCATGCTGCCCCCCGGCGGTGGGCCGATCAGCCAGGTGTTAGGTTCGCCCCAGCCGATCTGGTAGCCGAAGGTCAGCAGCAGCCAGGCGGCGATGATGAAGTTCGGCACAGCGATTCCGAGCGTTGCCAGAAACGTTACCAGATGGTCGATCCAGCTATTGCGATAGTAGGCCGCCAGCATCCCCATGACGAAGCCAGAGCCGAAGGAAACGATCAGCGTATACAGGCCGAGTTGCAGCGTGATCGGCCAGACGCGGGCGATCAGCTCGGTGACAGGTGGGCTGCCCGCGACGGCAAACGAGTAGCCAAAGTCGAGGCGGATGGCGTCCGTGAGATAGTTCAGGTAGCGCTGTGGAACCGGGATATCCAGACCATATTTATGCTTGATGTTGGCGAGAACTACGGGTGAATAACCGTGTTCGCCCAGTGAAAACGGCCCGCCAGGAACCAGATTCATCAAAAAGAAAATTAATGCCGAGACGACTAGCAGGACGAAAAATAAGATAAGCAGCCGACGAAGGATGTAATTGGTCATAGAGTTACCAGAGCAGGTTCCGACGAAGACTCAGGGAGGGCGGCTGCCCGCCCTTCCTGAGCGTGAAGATACCGATATGGAAATTACTTGCTGCGGAAGGTGTCGACGTTCATGACCTCATTGGTGATATACAGATCGCCCCAGCAGGCGTCGTTGCCCCAGTGCCACGCGCCGACGCCCTGAGCATCCGGCTTGAAGCAGTTCGGCGCGGCGACATACGGCTGGAACAGGTCGCCCTGAATGCGGAAGTCGATGAACGCGCCGCCAACATCCGTCACCAGGAGTTTCTCGGCTTCATGGAACATCTCGTTCCGCTTGGCCGGGTCGCCGACCAGCGCGCTGGCGTCCTTGATCAGCTTGTCGTATTCGGGGTTGTTCCACGAATGGCGACCGCCAAAGACGAACAGGCCGAGCATATTGGATGGGTCGAGGTAGTCCATGCCATAGGAGATCGCGCCGAACTGGATGCCGGTTGGCTTGGCATTCAGCGCGTCCATATAGCTCTTATATTCCATGTTGTTGACGGTCAGCTTGATGTTAAGGCAGTTGCTGATTGATGCGGCGACGGCGGTGTAGCGGGTCGCCCAGGCATCGCTCTCACCGCGCAGCTTCAGCTCGACAGCCGGGAAGCCCTCGCCGTTCGGGTAGCCCGCATCAGATAGCAGCTTCTGCGCCGCAGGGCAGTCATAGGCCTGAATGTCCTTGAAGTCGCCCTGAGTGTCCGAGGCAGGGAAGCCGGGGGCGAGATAGGAGACGGCGGGGATCGCCAGATTGGAGCCGATGACGTTCTTGACAATCGCGTCGCGGTCAATCGCCTTGGCGAAGGCCATTCGCACCTTGACGTCGTCGAACGGCTTGTTGAAGCTGTCGAACAGCAGGTAGTCAGAACGGAAGTCGCCGAAGTTCGGGCGATAGTTCTTGCTCATCACCGGGTCATCGCCGACCACCTTGAGGTCTGCCGACGACATGTTGGCGTAGTTGACCTTATCGACGTCGTGGTTCTGGAAGGCTGCGAAGCTGCCGTTTGCCTCGTCGCCGTAGATGCCGCGAATTTCACGCAGCCAGGGCTTGCGATAACCATTGTAAGTCGGGTTGGCTTCGAGGATCAGCTCCTTGCCCGGCGTGAACGACTTCAGCATGAACGGGCCGGACGAAACGCTCTTGGCCGGGTCGATGATGTAGTCGGGGCCAGAGGCTGCCAGCGCCTTCGCCTGAAGCGGCGGCCAGAAGTACAGCGTCAGCGGCAGGTAAGGCGCAGGCTGCGCCGTGACGACCTGGAGCGTGTTGTCGTCGACCTGGCTCATGCCGATCTGATCGGGCGGGACTTCACCGGCGACAGCTTCCGACCAGTTATTGATGATGCCGAGCCACATCCAGCTAAAGTCATAGCCGTGCGCGGGATCGGCCATAAAGCGATAGGTGGCGACATAGTCCTGCGCCGTCAGCGGAGTCCCGTCGCTCCAGACCTGACCGGGCCGGAGATGGAACGTCCACGTCAGGCCGTCGCTGCCCACTTCCCACTTCTCGGCGGCGGCGGGGCCGATGTTCAGGTTCTCATCAAGCGTGACCAGCGAGTCGCCAAATTTGTCGAAGCCGTTCTGGTCGCAGATGCGCGCGTAAACGGTCACGGCTGATGCCAGCGAGGTTTCCTGGCGGGTTGAATTACACAGTTCCTGCTCGATCTGCATCGAGTATGGCGCGGCGTCGGCGGGCAGCGCGCGCCCGTAGACATCGTGCATGTCATCAGCGGCGGCGGTGGCATCCTGAGCATAGGCAGGCGCGAGCGCCAGTGTCAGCATGACACCCAACAGGAAAACGGGGAGACAGTAACGCTTTAAAAACATTTCTTCCTCCAACTTTGTACGCTAACCAGCCAATATTGGATCATGCATTAGACATTATAACTCACGTGGATGCAATTGTTACAAATTATTCGGTCGACATTCGATGAAATAGGTTCCCGGATGGTTATTTTTGGCCTGCAATCTGAGGTTTTTAGCAGGCTGCCACCCGGAACCTCGATCTTCTACGCTGGTTGTCAGGAGAATCAGGCCGTCGCAGGGCGCGCAGCGGATCGCCATTGGGCGTCGGAAGGCGCTAAGCAGCTCCTTCCTCAAGCCCGCGCTGTAAACGCAGCCTGTGAATCAAAAACGAGCGCCCGATCTGAGCGTCCGTTTTTGATTCCGCCAATAGGAAAGAGTCAGGCGATCCAGTTAGAGGTAACAATCAGGTCTTTCTCAGGTTGAGTCGGGTCATTGGTTTCGAGCGCGATACGAAATTCGTGATCGCCGCCCATGCCTTCGTGCATACTGAAGTTCAGGGTGAGGGTGGCTTCCTGACCGGGCCACAGCGTCCGCGCAGTCAACTGCGCCTGGGGCGGGCAGCAGCCCCTGACTACCTGCACCTGAGGCTGATTCAATATCTGTAGCGCTCTGTCGCCGACGTTGCGGATGCGGAACACGGTATGTACGGGCTGGCCGAAGCGGACGTCGCCATAGTCGTAGCGCGTTTGCTCAATTTGGAGACTCGGTGCGCCAGTTACCTGTGGTACGAATGGCTTTGGCTGGCTGGCTACCAGCACAGCAGCGATGCTGACTGCTGCGAGAACAGTTAGCGCGGTAGCGACGATTAGAAACCGCCGTCGCCGCTTTGCAGCCGCTGGCCTGGGGTGGTTGTAGAACTTCTCAGCATATTTCACGAGGAAGTTTCCTTATAGCTAGTTTGTTGGCAGTGGGGTCTGCGTTCCTGGCCCGGAAGCGCTGTACTGCTCGTCGATATAGGCACGGATTTTGATCGATGTCAGGTTTTCGGCTTTCAGCCGTATAACGTCCTGCGTGATATCGACGCAAATGCCACAGCCTGATGCGTGATTATCGAAGCCTGTCGTGCCGTCAGCCTGGACGTTCTTGATATAGCAGCTCAGGTTGCTGGTGTGGCCCATAAAGACGCAGCCGCAGTAACACGGGTACTTTTCCAGTTCATGAGGATTGGCGGCGGCGTACTCATAGGCGGCCTGTGTGCGATTCGGCGCTTGATTGATGAACGCAGGCCAATCGGAATGTGAGGCGCGGGGCGGGACGGCTTGTGTCGCGCACCCGGCAAAAACGAGCAGTGCAAGAGATAGAGCAGCTAGACGCATCGCAGTTCTCGATTCGCTGAGAAGCTTATGCGCTCACTATAGTGGCTGTGATAGCGGCAACCCAGTGAGGAATGGGTCGCTTGTGGCTGACAAATATCACCTGTAGCGGAATGCAAAACCGGCGCACGTTCACCCTGAATGTGCGCCGGTTTGAATGGGAGTGAGGTTGAATTTCAGCCGCGACGCAGCGGCGGCACGCGGACGCGACCATTCGGCGCCATCTGTGGCTGTGACGGCTGTGCCGGAACTGGCTCGCGCATGGCGGATGGTTCGGGCGGAGTCGGCATCTGCGGCTGAGTCTGTTGAGGCCGTGCCTGAGTCTGCTGCGCGGGCGCGTTGAGCGAGCGCAGCCAGTCGGCCAGCGAGCGCTCATCACCGACGTTGCGTGGGACATTCTTCAGATATTCGCCGACGCCGAACTGCACCGCACAGCGCGGAATCAGGTCAGATGCCGCCGTCTTGAAGGCGCGGACGTTGTTCCGGGAAATTTCGTAAGGAGGCAGCTCTGACTTGTTGTCGCGGCCAAAGCGCATGATGATGCCCGTGCCGATGTCGTAGCGGACGACGCCGCAGACGACCAGTGCGCCGGTCAGCACCACGGTATCGTCGGCTGTGCTCAGGACGGTTGGCGCGAGCGTCTGCCAGCCGGGATCAACCTGCGACAGGCGGCGGCGGATGGCATCCTTGCGGATATAAGGGCGACCATTGACGAAGCCATGCTCGTGCGCGGAGAACGGTCGTCGCAGCAGCGTTTCCTGTTCGGGTGTCAGTCCTTGATCGGTCACAATGCCCTCGTGGAATGAGTTCGCGCAGGCTGATGAGCCGCGCAGCGGATCAGGGTTGAATGGGAATGGGAAGGTGAGGTCAGCAGCGCGGGGATGGGGGCCGCGCTGCCGACCATATGATTATGATAGCATGAAACAGAACAAATGTTTCACCATGTGCATTAGTAACTGGATAGAAACGGGTTTGAAACAGGCGTAGCGGCCTCCGTGTGGCGCTCGTTCGCGGGACTGGCTGCCGATGCCTTTACAGATGCCAGAACAGCACCATGCCGATCAGCAGCATGATAAAGCAGAGGATCGTCAGGCCCCAGCCAATGTGGAAGAAGTCGCCGAAGGTGTAATTACCGGGGCCAATCATGAGGATATTGACCGGATGCGCCAGTGGAGTCAGGAAAGAGGCCGAGCAGCCAATTGCCGCCGCGATAGCCACAGCCTGTGGACTGACATGGAGATGGAGCGCCGCGCTGATGACAATCGGGCCAGTGACCAGCAGCGTGACCTGCCCGCCCATGATCTGCGTGAGGGCCGCCGTCAGGAGATAGGCTCCGGCGGCCAGCCCCAGCGGGCCAAACGGCGTCACCAGCGCGACGACGCCCTGACCGATCAGCGCGGCCAGCCCGGTATTGACCATCGCAATACTGACCGAATACATTCCGGCAATCAGGAAAATAGCCTGCCATTCCATCGACCGATAGGCTTCCTCGGCTGTCAGCAGACCGAGCGCGAACACGACGATAGCGGCAGTCAGCATCGAAAGGTAAACCGGCGCGCCGAGGATTGAGGCGGCAATTGCCACCACAATGATTGCAGCAGCGAGGGCTGCCTGACGCTGGTCAACTGGCTGGTCGCTGATGTCGGGTTCCAGCACGATGAAATCGGGATGGCTGTGCAGCCCGCGCAGACGGCTTCGTTCGCCCACCATCAGGATGGCATCGCCCATTTTCAGCTTGATATCGCCCACATCGGTGCGATAGCTTCGCCCATCCCGCAGCAGGGCGACGGCAGTAAACCCGTAGTTCGCGCGGAAGTTCAGTTCCTTGATCGAGTGGTCTTCCGAGCCGGAATGCGGCGCGAGAATGACCTCGATGAAGCTGACGCCGCGCGTACTCACGTGTCCATTACGGGTGTCTCGACCTACCTTAAAACCGCGTTGATTCAACTGGATGACTCGGTCTTCACGCCCGATCACCATCAGAATGTCGTTGGTTCTCACTTCCTGCCCCGATGTTGGCGCGAAAATCGCCTGCCGCCCGTGCCAGAGGGCGGCCACGGTGATACCGAGCTGGTCGCCGATGCCAATTTCTGCAATGGTTTTGCCATCCAGCGGCGAGCCGGGCGGGATTTTGGCTTCCCAGAGCCGCTCGCCGAGCCGGTAGACGGTTTCAAGCTCACTGCCGGTACGCCGCGCGATCATTTGCTCCGGGCGCGGCACTCGGTCGGGGAGTATCCGCTTGCCGAGCAGCGTGATGAAGATAATGCCTGCGATGGCGATCAGGCCGCCGGTCGGCGTGAAGTCGAGGATTCGCAGCGGGGTTTGCGGCGGGCTGGCTGAGGTCAAGAGGTCGCTGGCGATAATATTGGCGGTGGTGAAGTAGGTCGCCACGCCGCCGAGCAGGCTGCCGTAAGCTACCGGGATCAGAAGCTTGCTCGGATGTACGCCGGTTCGGCGCGAAACGTCGATGGCGCTCGGCAGCAGCAGCGCGCCAGCCGCGAGATTGTTCATGAACAGCGACAACAGCGCCGTCACCGTCGTGAACATGAAAATCAGCCGTGTCTCCGACGCCCCGCTGAGGCGCAGGACGTGGCGCGCGATCCAGCGGGTGACGCCGGTTTTGTCCAGACAGCGGGTCACGATGAACAGGCTAAACAGGGTGATGACAACCGACTGGCTGAAGCCTGAAATAGATTTAATCGCCTCTGCCGGGCTGTTGGCTTTACCCAGCACGCCGAGGCCGAGAAACTGCGCAATTCCCAGCAGCGCGGCGATAGCGAGCGCCGCAACATCAATCCGTAATCGTCCGATTGCCACCAGCGTCAGGGGAATCAGCACTACAGCGACGATGAAGATTTGCTCAAGGGTCACTGTCACTCTCTTTCAGGTTTCTTCTGGATGACAGTACAGACGGGCTAAGGCTAGATTACGCCTTGCGTTTGTTCTGGCGCAGCTTCGCGGCGGGCGGCTTCGGCGCAGGCATGAGCAGATGGCGCAGCGCCAGCACGACGGCAGCGATGACGGCGATCAGCAGCGACACCCACTGGGCGGTGGTCAGCGGGCCGATGCCGTTGCTGTCCAGCCGGACGAAGTCGAGCGTGAAGCGCGTGATGCCGTAGCAGATGAAGTACATCAGCACCAGATCGCCCCGGCGCAGGCGGTCGCCGAAGCGCCGGTCGATCCACAGGATGACGCCGAGCCAGAGCAGGTTCCAGAGCGACTCGTACAGGAACAGCGGGTGAAAGGTGGCGTACTGTGCGTAACCGGGCAGTCGTTTGTCCGGCGGAATCGGAATCGCCCACGGCAGCGTCGAGGGCGCGCCGTACAGTTCCTGATTGACGAAGTTGCCCCAGCGGCCAATGATCTGGCCGACCAGCACGCCCGGCACGGCCAGATCGACCCAGACCAGCAGCGGGAAATGCTTGTGCCGCGTGTAGGCGGCCAGTCCGAGCGCGCCGCCGATTATGGCGCCGTAAATGCCCAGCCCGCCGTTCCAGATCGAGAGGATTTCGAGCGGATGCTGCAAATAATAGGCAGTTGTGATGCCCGATGCGGGAGTCGGCGTCAGCACGTGGTACAGCCGCGCGCCAATGATACCGGGAATGACAACCCATCCGAGCGCGTCGAGTACGTCGTCGGTCGTGTAGCCGCGCCGTCTGGCACGGCGGGCGGTCAGCCAGGTTCCGGCCAGCACGCCGGTGAGCAGGATAAGGGCGTAAAAATGGACGTACAACGGCCCCAGATGCACTCCGTAAGCGTCGATCAAGGCACACCTTTTCCCTCAAGCGTCGTCGAATTGTTTCCCATGCTACCGCCGAACGCGCGGTCTGCCAACCTCGACTGGCAATTGTCGAGCGCCCTGTCCGTTTGCTCGTCAGGCCGTTGGCGCGCTGAAGCGCTTTTCTCGGCGCTCCCAGCGGGATAGGGGCCGGGACGAGAGCGATTCTTCACTGACTTTTAACGCTATTTGCCTCTATCGACGTTAAAATAACGACTTTCATCGCGGCCACGAAGGAAATTGGGTTGACTCAGCGCATTGCTATCCTTCACTATGCCAGCCCGCCGACCGTCGGCGGCGTCGAAACCGTCATCGCCTACCACGCGCGCGGTCTCGCCGATCTTGGCTACAGCGTCCGCGTCATCAGCGGCAGCGGCGCGCCGTTCGACGAGCGGGTTGAGTATCGTCATGAGCCGCTGTTCGGCTCACGCCATCCCGACGTGCTGGCCGTGAAACAGGAACTCGACGCTGGAATCGTGTCGCCCGCCTTCGAGGCGCTGGTCGAACGGCAGGCTGCCGCGCTGCGCGAGACGCTCGACGGCTGTGACGCCTGTATCGCCCATAACGTCCACACGCTCAATAAGAATCTGTCGCTGACGGCGGCGCTCGCGCGCAGCGCCGTGCCGCGCAGCGTGGCGTGGTGTCACGACCTGGCGTGGACGAACCCGCAGTATCAACCTGAACTGCATGACGGCGCGCCGTGGGAGTTGCTGCGCCAGCCGTGGCCGAACACGCGCTACGTCACCATCTCTGAGGCGCGGCACGCTGAGCTGTCTGGCCTGTTTGGGGTTGATCCGGCGACGATTGCCGTCGCCCCCGGCGGGATCGACCCGGCGCGCTTCTTCGGCTGGACAGACGACATGCGCCGCGTCGAAGCGCGTTACGGCCTGCTCGATGCCGACGGCCTGCTGCTGCTGCCCGCGCGCCTGACCCGGCGGAAAAATATTGCGCTGGCGCTGCGTGTGCTGGCTGACCTGCGGACGCGCGGACAGCGCGACATTCGTCTCGTCGTCACCGGGCCGCCGGGGCCGCACAACCCGTCCAACCTCGGCTATCTCGGCGAACTGCTCGACCTGCGCGCCGCGCTTGGCCTCGACCAGTCGGCACACTTCCTCTACGAGCTGTCCGATCCGCCGTTCGTCCCCGACGACGCGACAGTGTCGAATCTCTACCAGCTTGCCGACGCGCTGATTTTCCCCAGCGCGCAGGAAGGGTTCGGCCTGCCGATGCTCGAAGCCGGGTTAGCGGGCGTGCCGATCTTCTGCTCGGAGATCGACGCGCTTCAGGCTATCGGCCTCGGCGACGCTGTCTATTTCGACCCGGACACGACCGCGCCCGACCGGATCGCCGGGCAAATCCTCGACCATTTCTACGCTTCGCGGACGTATCGGCTGCGGCTGCGCGTTCGCCAGGCTTATCGCTGGGAAACCCTGATCCGCGAGCGATTGATTCCACTGCTGGAGGCCGAATGATCGAATTTCAACTCGTGCTGGCTCTGTCGAGCGATGCTGACCTGGAGAACTGGATTGCGCTGGCGAAGCGCCTGCTGCCCGAAGAAGGCGGGACGATTCATCTGCGCGCGCTGATTACCGTCGAGGCCGGGACGTCCTTGAGCGAGGGCGCGCTCGGCGCGCGGACGTGGCGCGACGCGCTCGGCCATGCCGCCGCCGTTCACCCTGAAGTGGACGACGAGGTGCATGTGTTCGTCGATTATCAGCCGTTCCTGCGCCTGCTCGACGATGCGGTTCAGTTGGACGCCGACCTGCTGTTGGTCGAGTGGCCGTCGCCGGAAGCGCTGATCGGCGGGCTGAGCGCCGACGATATTTTTGAGCGCGTGCCGTTCGACGTGGCACTGGTGGTCGGCAGCGGTTGGCAGGTCGAGGGTAACGTCCTGCTGTCCCTGCGCGGCGGGCCGAACATGACGCTCGGCGTCCGCGTGGCGCAGGCGCTGGCCGATCAGAATACGATCACGCTGTTTCACGCCGCCGACCGCCGCCGCGCCGCGCCCGACCTCAAGCTGATGATGCGGGCTGTGCCGCAGATTTCGCGCACAGTGACTGCCGTGGCCGACATCGCCGAAGGGATCGCCCGCGAAGCGACCGGGCATAAGGTCGTCGTGATGGGCGCGGGCTTCCGCCGCCCCGATAATGCCGCGCCCGACAAGCCGATTTTCCAGCAGATTCACGAGCAGACACAGCTTCCCATCGTCCTCGTGCGCGGCTCGCGTCAGGAAGAATTAGAGTTTCACTTGCCGGAAGCGTTCGCCGCTGTCGAGCCTGCCTCGACCCGCGTCGACCGTTGGTTCGCCGAGAATACCTTTCACAGTGGCGAGTTCAGCGACCTCGAAGCGCTGCTGGCGCTCAAGGAGAAGCAGGGGACGACTATCAGCCTCGCGCTTCCGGCGCTCAACGAAGGCGATACGATTGGCCTCGTCATCGAAACGCTCAAGACCGCGCTGATGGATCAGGTGCCATTAGTTGATGAGATCGTGCTGATCGACAGCGCCTCGACTGACCGCACAGTTGAGATTGCCGAGTCCTACGGTATTCCCGTCTTTCGGCATCCCGACATTCTGCGCGAGCAGGTCGGCAGCTATCGCGGCAAGGGCGAGGCGCTCTGGAAAAGCCTGTATGTGACCAGAGGCGACATCATCGCCTGGGTTGATACCGACATCACCAATATTCATCCGCGTTTTATTTACGGGCTGCTCGGCCCGCTGCTGGCGCATCCGCGCGTGCAGTACGTCAAGGGCTTCTATAACCGACCGATTCAGGTGGGCGGCAAGCTGCAAGCCTACGGCGGCGGGCGCGTGACCGAACTGGTCGCGCGCCCGCTCATCAACCTGTTTTACCCGGAGCTGTCCGGCATCGTCCAGCCGCTTTCCGGCGAATATGCCGGTCGGCGCGCCGCGCTGGAACAGGTGCCGTTCTTCAGCGGCTACGGCGTCGAAACCGGGCTGATGCTCGACCTGCTGGAGCGCTTCGGTCTCGACGCCATCGCGCAGAGCGATCTCGAAGTGCGCGTGCATCACAATCAGCCGCTCGTCAACCTGAGTAAGATGTCGTTCGCTATTTTGCAGGTTTTTGTCGCTCGGATCGAGAGCCAGTACGGTGTTCAACTGCTCGACAAGGCCAACCGCAGCATGAAGTTGATCATCCAGGAGCCAGAGCGCTTCGCCCTCGACATTGCCGAGATCGGCGACGTCGAGCGCCCGCCAATGCTGACGCTCTCTGCTTACCGCGAGCGGCGCGGCCATGCAGCAGGAACGCCATCATAGTCGACAAGCTCGACCATTATCTACGCCTGTGGTCTTTAAGTGATCCTGACCTGCTGGCTCGGACGCCGACCAGCCATGTCTACAGCGTCCGCCGTCAAAGCGAGAAAACGATACTTAAGCTGTTCACGCCCATCGGCTTCGAGGATGAGTATGAGGGCATCGCCGCGCTGCGTTATTTTGGCGGACAGGGAGCGGTGCGCGTGCTGTCTTTTGACGAGGGCGCGCTGCTGATGGAGTACGCCGGGGATGAACAACTCGCGGAGCTGGTCTGGCGCGGCGAGGATCAGGCGGCGGCGCGGATCATCGCCGCGGTGCTGAACCAGCTTCATCAGCCGAGGCCGGGCGCGTCCGTTCCGCCGCTCCGCACGCTGCGCAGACGTTTCCGCGCTTTATTCGAGAGAGCAGCGCGTGACGAGGCGGCGGGCGACAGGTCGATTTATGTGCGCGGCGCGCGAGCGGCGGACTACTTACTTTCGACGCCGCGCGATGAATGTATTCTGCACGGCGATATCCAGCATCACAATATTCGGCGGCATTCTGCGCGCGGCTGGCTGGCCTACGACGCCAAAGGGCTGTACGGCGAGCGAACCTATGATGCCGCCAACACGCTCTGCAACCCGTCGAACGCCGATAGGCTCGTGATCTCCGAGGATCGTTTTCTCCGCATCTCGCAGATTCTGGCCGACGGGATGGGTGTGAATCTGGCTCGGCTGCGGACGTTCGCCTTCGCTTATAGCTGTCTCAGCGCAGTCTGGTGTGGCGACGCCGACAACCATGTTCAGCGCCAGATTCTCACCGTCGCCGCCAACGCCGAGCGCTCCGTCGATTGATCGGCCTGGCCCCCGTCTCAACCTGATCTCCCCGGCGTGTTTGCGACGCGGAAACTGCGCTGGCGGCGTCTCAGAAACTGCTGGCGCAAGGATATTCCATCTGGCGTTCGCGCCGGACGTAACTATAACGCGACAGAATCACCCCTGACTTGTTAGAATGGAAGGCGAAGCCAGGTCTTTTCGCTGTTCGTCGGTTCGGCTCGTAAGGAGCAGACGTCGTGTTTCATAAATTGCACTGGACTCCACAGAAAATTGCTCAACGCCTCACGCTGATTCGCCCGCTGGTTTACCGGCAGAAGAAGCTGCTGCCTGCCTTCCACTATCAGCCGCTGCCCGACCCGCTGGAACCGCCGCCCGTCGGCATCGACGTCGATGTGCGCGAGTGGCCGGTCATTCAGCCGAACACGTACTGGGGAACATGGCGTACCAATTTCATCCTGCGTACTGATTTTGACGTCCCGGAGACGATGAGCGCCGATGCTGCCGTCGCGCTGTATCTGCCGCTTGGCAACGCGGGCGACTTCAGCCATCCCGAATCGCTGATTTACATCGACGGGACGCCGTATGCCTCGGCGGATCGCCATCATCAGGAAGTGTTGATTCCTGAGAAGTACCGCGACGGCCAGACGCACACCCTCGCGCTCCACGGTTGGACAGGCATCGGCGAGATTGCGCGCGGCGAGCCGGGGATTCAACTGCACATGCGCGAGTGCGCCGTCGTCCAGATCGACCAGCCGACGCGCGACTTTGTCGCGGCGGCGCGTGTCGCTCACGACGTCGCCGGACGGCTCGACGATAATGACCCGGTCAAGGGGCGGCTCTACAACGCGCTCGACGCGGCCTTCAAGGTGCTGGATACGCGCGACCCGCTCGGCACGTCCGCGTTTTACGACAGCGTCCCCGCCGCGCTCGAAACACTGCGAGATGGCATCGCCAGGTCTGGCCCGCCGCTCGACGTCGATATCCTCGCTGTCGGTCACGCGCACATCGACGTCGCCTGGTTGTGGACGCTCGGCCAGACGGTGCGGAAGTCGGGGCGCACCTTCAGTAATGTTCTGCGGCTGATGGAGCAGTTTCCTGACTACAGCTTCTCACAGAGTCAGGCGCAGTTATACCAGTATACCGAGGACTATTTCCCGGAGATTTTCGCTCAGATCGAGAAGCGTGTCGCTGAAGGACGCTGGGAAGTCATGGGCGGGACGTGGGTTGAGCCTGATTGCAACGCCATCGGCGCGGAGTCGCTGGCGCGCCAGTTCCTGCTCGGTCGCGGCTATTTCCGCCGTCATTTCGGCGACGTCGATACGCCCGTCCTCTGGCTGCCGGATACCTTCGGCTACAGTTGGGCGCTGCCGCAGCTGATCAAGCAGGCCGGGCTGAAGTATTTCATCACCCACAAGATGAGCTGGAACCAGTACAACCAGATGCCGTATCAGTTCCTGTGGTGGCAGGGCCTTGACGGCACGCGCGTGCTGACTCACTTCCTGACCACGCCGGAGAATGGCGAGTATCTGCCGCACGCCACCACCTATAACGGCGATCTGTCGGCGAAGGAAATCATCGGGACGTGGAAGAACTTCCGCCAGAAGGAAACTTACCAGGAGTTGATGACCGCGTATGGCTTCGGTGACGGCGGCGGTGGCCCGACGCGCGAGATGATCGAGAATCTTGAACAGTTGGCCTGCCATCCCGGCGTGCCGCGCGTGCGTCCCGGCACGGTCCGCGAGTTTATGGAGCGCGCCGAGCAGAAGATCGGGGATGGTCTGCCGGTCTGGAACGGCGAGTTTTACCTCGAATATCATCGCGGGACGTTCACCAGTCAGGCGCGCAATAAGCGCAACAACCGTAAGAGCGAATTTCTGCTTCACGATGCTGAATTTCTGGCGGCGCTCGCCTCGACGGTCGCCAGCTACGAGTATCCGGCAGCCGACCTGTCGAAGGCGTGGGAGCTGGTCTGCCTGAATCAGTTCCATGATATTTTGCCCGGCTCGTCGATTGGCGCGGTGTATGAGGACAGCGCCCGCGATTATGCGCTCGTCCGGGAACTGGGGGTCAAGGCGCGTGAGGGGGCGCTCAATGCGCTGGCAAAGACGCTGCCCGAAGGCGCGTCGGTGCTGGTCGCCAACCCGACTTCGTTCACCGGGCGGCGCGTCGGGCTGCTCGACCGGGCGCTGACTGCCGGGATACACCTTGAAGACCTGAACGGGCGTCCGCTGCTGACTCAGGCGGTCGAGGGCGGCACGCTGGTCGAGATTCCCAATATTGCGCCCTACAGTATCACGGCGCTGGCCGAGGTTCCGGGCGACGCGCCCGAAGCCGATGACGTGCCATCAGTTTCCGAGGAGAACGGCGGCTACGTGCTGGAAAATATCTTCCTGCACGTCGAGATTGCGGCCAACGGCGACCTGACCAGCATTTTCGATAAGCAGGTTGGGCGTGAGGTGCTGGCTCCCGGCGCGGTCGGTAACGCGCTGCTGGCCTTTGAAGATCGCCCGATGAATTTCGACGCCTGGGACATCGATATCTTCTATGAGGATCGCACTGAGAAGATCGAAGGTGTCGAACGCATCACGATTACCGAGACCGGGCCGCTGCGCGCCGCGCTCAGGATCGAGCGCGCCTATCGAAGCAGCAAAATTGTCCAGACGATCTCGCTCCAGACCGAGAGCAAGCGCATCGACTTCGACACCTGGGTTGACTGGCACGAGCAGCACATCCTGCTCAAGACGGCCTTCCCGGTCGATATCCTCAGCCCGTTTGCGACCTTCGACGTCCAGTGGGGCAATGTCCAGCGGGCGACGCATCGCAATACCTCGTGGGAAATGGCGCGTTTCGAGACCTGCGCGCACAAATGGGCCGACCTGAGCGAGGGCGGTTATGGCGTGGCGCTGCTCAACGATTGCAAGTATGGCTATGATGTGCTCGATAACGTCATGCGGTTGACGCTGCTCAAGAGCGCGACCAGCCCTGACCCGAACGCCGATCAGGGCGAACACCTGATGACCTACAGCCTGCTGCCGCACATCGGCGACTGGCGGCGCAAGGTTGTTCAGGACGCCTATGACCTCAACGACCCGGTCATTCTGCGCTCGGTCAGCGGGGGTTCCGAGGGGGTGTTTACGCAAACGCCGCTGGTTTCGGTCGATGCGTGGTACGTCATCATCGAGACGATCAAGCGCGCCGAGGACGGCAACGGCCTGATCGTCCGGCTGTACGAGGATAAACGCCGCCGCGGGCCGTTCGTGCTGCGCGCCGGGTTCGACGTGGCGCGGGCGGCGATCTGCAATCTGCTGGAAGAAGACGAGACGCCGCTGGAGATGCCTGGCAACGCGGCGCAGCTCAATATCGCGCCCTACCAGATTATGACGATTCGGCTGGTTCCAGCGTAAGCCCTCACACCCGGCCTGACCTCACCCCCGGCCCCTCTCCGCAAGCAGCGAGGGGAGCAAGATGAGGCGATGTCTTCCGTAGAGGCGCGATTTATCATGCCTCTGCGAAATGGGCGTTATCAACTCTCGACCGCGTCAGGGACTGCACCCGCCAGCACCGAGCGATACCAGTCGATGGTTTCCGCCAGCCCGACATCGAACGAGGTTCGCGCGCGGAAGCCGAACTCACGCTCGGCACGACTGACGTCGAGGCAGCGGCGTGGCTGCCCGTTCGGCTTGCTCGTGTCCCAGCGGACGTCGCCTTCGTAGCCGACGACGCGGGCAATCGTCTCGGCCAGATCGCGGATGCTGATCTCGCTGCCGCTGCCGAGGTTGACTGGCTCTGCGCCGTTGTAGCGTTCCGCCGCCAGCGCTATGCCTTCTGCTGCGTCCCTGACGTACAGAAACTCGCGCGTTGGCGTGCCGTCGCCCCACAGCGTGACCGAGTCGCGGCCCTGTTCCTGCGCGTCCATCATCTTGCGGATCAGCGCCGGGATGACGTGCGAGCTTTCGAGGTCGAAGTTGTCGCCGGGGCCGTAGAGGTTGGTCGGCATGATGTGGATGGCATTGTAGCCGAATTCGGCGCGGTACGCCTGACTCTGTACCAGCAGCATCTTCTTCGCCAGCCCGTAAGGCGCGTTAGTTTCTTCCGGGTAGCCGCTCCACAGGTCGTCCTCATGGAAAGGGATCGGCGTGAACTTGGGATAGCTGCAAATCGTCCCGATGCCGACGAACTTGCCGATGCCGTGGACGCGCGCGCCTTCGAGAAGCTGCGTACACATCATCATGTTGTCGTACATGAAGGTGCCGGGGTTTTTGCGGTTTGCGCCGATCCCGCCGACGGTCGCCGCCAGATGGATGACCATTGTCGCATCAGGATTCTGCGCGTACAGCCGCTCGACAGCTTCACCGGTACGCAGGTCGTAGTCGCGGCTGCGCGGGACGATGATCTCGCCTGCGCCGCGACTGCGAAGCTGGGTGACGAGATGACTGCCGACGAAGCCGCTGCCGCCGGTGACGATCACACGCTGATTGTGCCAGTTGAAAGGTTCGCTCATGGGGCCTGTCTCGCTCGCTTGCGTTAGCGCGATTCTAGCACAGGCCGCAATGACCGAGTCAGTCGATTACCTTAATGCTTCCGCGTGGCATCGCGGGCGCAGGTCGCCACGATTGGCTGTACCGTCTGTTGCGTAATTGCATGAAAGGGTGCGCTAAAGACGGTGTCACAGCATTTCTTGCAAGTTTTGCTTCAATCATTCCCTGTTTCATCAGTGCTGTTCAATGTCACGTCAGTGACTTCATCACTGCTAGTTTTTATTGTGACCTCTGAAGCAATCGCGGCTCCCGGTCGCCCGACCAAACGCCAAAGGTCGATACAGAAGAAATCATCTATCGTGCGGATATGATCTTTCAAAATCGGCTCTGTTCGCATATTGGGGCGTATATCACAGTAATATACGCCGTCCAGCGGATTGAGCTTGACCGTAAAGCCCTTGAAATGACCAGGTAGGAACGTGGTGCTAACGCCATATTGATTCTCTTGCTTTGTATTTTTGCGTTGTACATCATTCAGGAAAATAGCAATATGGGGCAGCGTTGTACTGGTAAGTTTGGAATAGAGAAATTTATCCAGAAAAACTTTGTCAATTCGGTCTTTGCTCGACGTTTTCACAGAGCCGATGGCTTTAAGTTCGTCATTTTCGAGCAATAAGAGATCATGTTGATAGTTCATAAAGAACTGGATTTCGCCAGCGACCTCGACTGGCACCTGTACCGTGCCGGTCTTGCAGTCTACACCCACAGACCTGACCAGGAGTTGAATTAGCCGTTCAAACAGGTCGCCGTTTATTTTGCGAGCTGTATTGGACGTGCCACCGGGTAGAGCGTCCAGCGCTGCGCTAATTGACTGCTGCATTGTGTAGATGGCCTGGATAATGGTCGAGCGCTGTTGGGTATCTGTAGCAGGGATATCACGGACGTGCTCAAGCACCTTCAGAAAATCAGTCGTGAGCGTTACGCTGTTTTGTGCATCTAACATCAAGGCCGAGTTGATGGGGCGGGTGATATTGAAATGCCCATCCTCTTTATATTGGTAAAAACGGTAATGATTTTCATTTTGTGAAATGATAACCGCCTGTAAACCGTTGGTCAGGAAATCGAGGTAGCGGTTGGCGAATTCGATATAGTCAGAGAGCGACATGAATCTGCTTTTGTCGCTGGCGATAGCGACGAGTTCCGGCAAATTCACCTTATACTCTCACGGCGTTCGGCGGTCTTGCGATCATACTCAATCCATTCTTCAACGCTCATCCTGCGCACATGATCGATCCTGTCCATTGCCCACAGGTTGTATTCGGCATTCTGATCGCAGCCGAGCCAGCAGCGTTCGAGTTGTTCGGCGACGACCAGGGTTGTCCCTGATCCCGAAAAAGGATCAGCTATTATTTCGCCCTTGTTTGAGGAAGCAAGTACAAACTTATGGAGAAACGAAGCAGAGATGACATGATATAATGAGGGCATGGCAACACG
>CAZZAO010000031.1:0-20375 GCA_964652205.1 uncultured Anaerolineaceae bacterium
GAAGCAGGCATGGACGCAGCAGTAATCGAACTCGATCCCCTGCCCGATGCGGTTCGGCCCGCCGCCGAGGATCATGACCTTTTTGCGGTCGGTCGGCGCAGCCTCGTCGTCTTCCTCGTAAGTCGAGTACAGATAGGGCGTATGCGCCTCGAACTCCGCCGCGCAGGTATCGACGCGGTAGTAGGTTGGCACAACGCCGAGCGCCTTGCGATGGGCGCGCACTTCCGTCTCGTCGATGTGGAGCAACTGGGCCAGATGGGCGTCGCCGAAGCCGTAGTGCTTGAGCTTGAGGAAGTCGGCGCGGTCGAGCTGATCGAGCGTCAGTTTCTTGTTGAGGATCGTCGATTGAATCTGCATGATGTCGGCCAACTGGCGGACGAACCACGGGTCGAAGCCGGTTTCAGCGACGACCTGTTCGAGCGCCATGCCGCCATGCAGCGCCGCCGAGACCTGAAAGAGACGCTGCGCCGTCGGCACACGCATGGCTTCTGGCGGCGCTTCCAGCATCTTATGGCCGAAGCCAGCAATGCCAATGTCGAGCGAACGAATGCCCTTTTGCAGCGCCTCAGGGAACGTCCGGCCAATCGCCATGACTTCGCCGATAGCCTTCATCTGCGGGCCGAGCGTACTGTCTGCGCCGGGAAACTTGGCGAAGTCCCAGCGCGGGATTTTGACGACGACATAATCGAGCGATGGCTCGAAGCTGGCCGGCGTGACGCGGGTGATGTCGTTGGGGATTTCGTCGAGCGTGCAGCCGACGGCCAGAAGCGCGGCGATCTTGGCAATCGGAAAGCCAGTCGCCTTGCTCGCCAGCGCCGACGAGCGCGAGACGCGCGGGTTCATCTCGATGACGAACACCTGCCCGTCCTTCGGATTGATAGCAAACTGGACGTTCGCGCCGCCGGTCGCCAGCCCAACGCGGTCGAGGACAGCGCGGGCCATATCGCGCAGGCGCTGAAGCTCCCGGTCGGTCAGCGTTTGCGCTGGAGCGACGGTGATACTGTCGCCGGTATGGACGCCCATCGGGTCGAGGTTCTCGATGGTGCAGACGACGACGAAGTTGCCAACGTGGTCGCGCATGACTTCCAGCTCGTACTCTTTCCAGCCGAGCACGCTCATCTCGACCAGCACGCTGTGAACCGGGCTGAGCTTGAGGCCACGTTCGGCGATCTGCGCCAGTTCCTCAGGGCTGTGCGCCACGCCGCCGCCAGAGCCGCCGAGCGTGAATGAGGGCCGCACCAGCAGCGGGTAGCCGACCTTCTCGCCCGCCGCCAGCGCTTCGTCGATGGTATGCGCCAACTCGCTCGGCGCGCTGGCGAGGCCGATTTCGGTCATGGCATCCTTGAACAGCAGTCGATCTTCGGCCAGCTCGATGCTGCGGAAGGCGGCGCCGATCAGCTCGACGTTGTACTTTTCCAGCGTGCCGCGCTCGTGCAGCGCCAGCGCCAGATTGAGCGCTGTCTGCCCGCCGACGGTTGGCAGCAGCGCGTCCGGGCGCTCGACGGCGATGATCTGCTCGCAGATTTCCGGCGTCAGCGGCTCGACATAGGTCGCGTCAGCAAATTCCGGGTCGGTCATAATGGTCGCCGGGTTGGAGTTGACCAGCACGACGCGGTAGCCCTGCGCACGCAGGACTTTACAGGCCTGGACGCCGCTGTAGTCAAATTCTGGCCCCTGGCCGATGACAATCGCGCCGGAGCCAATGACCATGATCGTTTTGATGTCTGTTCGTTTGGGCATGAGTCTCGTTACGTCATTTCATTCTGCCGGGCAGCCACAAAACGTAGCGCCTCGTCACTATCAGCAAGCTCAAGATCGGGATAGTTCGTCAGGATTTCCTCGCCAGTCAGGCCCGATGCGACCATACCGGCGACCATCGACACGGGAATCCGCAGACCACGAATGCAAGGCAACCCGTCTATTTGGTCAGGATCGATTGTAATCCGTAGGAAAGCCATCATTCATCGTCATCCGAGAGCGGCGGCTGGAATACCCAGGCGACATCGAGCGTGAAACCGGGTAGTAAATCGCCGCCGGAAAGTGTCGCGCCTGATTCATAAGTCGTCGCCGTACCATCAGGAAAATGGACAGCAATCTTTTTCTCGCGTGGATAGACGAGCCAGACCTGTCCCGTCCCATAAGTGAAATAGTCGGTCAGCTTCCCATAGATCACAGCCGGCGTATCAGAGGGCGAAAGCACTTCTACGACCAGATCAGGCGCTACATGATAGTAGGCGAAGTCATCAGGATTGACTCGGCTTGCCTGAACGAAAGCAATATCCGGCTTCCGCATCGTCTGAACCTTTTCATCATCAACATCCATGATGAAGATGGTTTCAGGCATATAGATTTCGCCCACTCGCGTCTCTTCAACGTAATCACCGAGGAGACGTATCAGTCTGACACCGATACGACCATTTCCAACGCTCACGCCGCCCTCCCGATGCTTCGGAGTCCAGACGCCGCCAACAACCTCCATGCCTTTGTACTCATCCAGACCATCGACCGCCTGAAGGTCGGCCAGCGTGATTGGTTTAGTGATTACTGGAGTCGTCATTGCCGTGCGCTTTCTACTCGACGCTTGTTTCGCGGGACTTGACCCGCTCGACGAATTCATCGAACAGGTAGAGCGAGTCGTGCGGGCCGGGGGCGGCTTCAGGATGATACTGAACGCCGAACACGCCGAGCGGGACGTGGCGCAGCCCCTCAATCGTGTGGTCGTTGAGGTTGATGTGCGTCACTTCCGCGCCGTGCAGGTCGCTGTCAGCGGAGACGGCGAAACCGTGGTTGTGCGCGCTGATCTCAACCGCGCCGGTCAGCAGGTTCTTGACCGGTTGATTGCCGCCGCGATGGCCGAAACGCATCTTTTCGGTCTTACCGCCGAGCGCCAGCGCGATGATCTGGTGGCCGAGGCAGACGCCAAAAATCGGCAGCGCGCCGAGCAACTGCCGGGTATTGTCGATCATGTAATCGACCGCCGCCGGGTCGCCGGGGCCATTGCTCAGAAAGACGCCGGCAGGATTCAGCGACAGCACCTCCTGAGCGGTCGTCTGCGCCGGGACGACCGTCACGCGCAGGCCGCGATCCGTCATCATCCGCAGGCTGTTGCGTTTGATACCGGTATCGTAAGCGACGATCAGCGGGCCAGCGGGGTCGTAGTGATGGCCGCGATACCACTCGGCGTCGCTACGCTCATCCCAGTTGTAGGCTTCCTCAGTCGTCACATCGCCAACCAGATTCGCGCCGCTCATATCGGGCGCGTTCCGCGCCTGTTCGATCAGCGCGGCGGCATCATCGGCGGCGGGGCCATGAGCAATCGCCGCGCGCATGACGCCCTGCTCGCGGATATGGCGAACGAGCGCGCGCGTCGCCACGCCGGACAGGCCGATAACGCCCTGCTCCTTCAGGAACGCATCGAGCGTTCTGGTGCTGCGCCAGTTGCTGACGACCGGCGACAGGTCGCGGACGACGAAGCCATCGACCCAGGCGCGATCCGACTCGATATCGTCAGGGTTGATGCCCGTATTGCCGACGTGCGGCACGGTCATCGTGACAATCTGCCTGTGGTACGACGGGTCGGTCAGAATTTCCTGATAGCCGGTCATCGACGTGTTGAACACCAGTTCGCCGGTCTGCACGCCTTGCGCGCCAAACCCGACTCCAGTGAACGTCCGCCCGTCCTCAAGCGCCAGCAATCCCTGCATCCTACCTGCTCCCTGCTTCTGTAGCTTCTACGAACAGGGGCGACCCGGTTGGTCGCCCCTGTGTGATTTCCTAAGTCCGATAGTGACCGTTGATCGAGACGTAGTCATGGCTGAGGTCGCACGTCCAGACCGTCGCCGCGCCATCGCCAGCGCCGCAGTCGAGCCGGACGCTGATCGAAGGCTCTTTCATGATCTCCAGGGCGTCTGACTCATTGTACTCCGCCGCAATGCCCCGGTCGAACAACTGGAAGGTATAGGCATCGAGAGCGACGTTCTCGCCCGGCGCAATCCAGAGCTGCACATTATCGGGGTGAAGCGGCACGCCCGCCCGCCCCGCCGCCGCGACGATTCGGCCCCAGTTGGCATCGCCGCCGTAGAAGGCCGTCTTGACCAGCGGTGAGGTGGCAATCGTATTGGCGATCTTGCGCGCGGCGTCGCGGTCGGGCGCGCCGGTGATGTCGAGGGTGATGAATTTGGTCACGCCTTCACCGTCGCGGACAATATCGTGCGCCAGCTTCTGGCAGACATCCCTGAGGGCGACCTCGAACGCAGGCAGGTCAGCGTCCGTCAGGGTGACACCGCTCGCGCCGTTCGCCAGCATCATGAGCGTGTCGTTGGTGCTCATGTCGCCATCGACGACAATCTGATTGTAGCTGACATCGGCGACGCGGCTGAGGAGTTGCTGAGCGCGGGCCTGCGGCAGGGCAGCATCGGTGCAGATGACAGCCAGCATGGTCGCCATATTAGGCGCGATCATGCCCGACCCCTTGCTGATGCCGCCGATGCTGTACGTCCGACCATCTGTTGTCCGGGCAGTCGTCATGGCCGACTTCGGCTTCGTATCGGTCGTCATGATGGCGTTGGCCGCGTCGTCCCAGTGATCGCCAAGCTGCCTGCTCGACAGAGTGACGCCGTTATGAATCTTATCCATCGGCAGATGCGTCCCGATCACGCCGGTTGACATAACCAGCACATCTTCCTCGCGCGTGCCGATAGCTTCTGCCGTCCAGCGCGCCATCACATGCGCGTCCTGAATGCCCTTGCGCCCGGTGCAGGCGTTAGCGCAGCGGGTGTTGACCGCGACCGCGCGCATCCCTTCCGGGTTGTTCGCCAGCTTGTCCATGTCCACCAGCACGGGCGCGGCCTTGACCAGATTGGTCGTGAACACACCTGCGACCACACACGGACGGTCACTCACCACCAGCGCGAAATCGAGCGCGCCGTTGTTCTTCAGGCCGCAGGACACGCCCGCGACTTTAAAACCCTGGATGTGCGAGATAGACGCCTCGACCACCTCGTTTTACTGTACCTCCTGTTTGTCAGCGAGAATCGCCGACAGCTTCTCCACTAAAGTGTCCACATCGTGTTTTTCGACGATCAGCGGCGGGACGAAACGAACGACGTTCGCGCCAGCGTTCACCATCAGCAGACCATGATCGTAGCCCGACTCGATGATTGAGCCGACGTCCACAGTCAGTTCCAGACCCACCATCAGCCCGCGACCGCGCACTTCTTTAATCAACGGACTGTTGATTTCCTGCAAGCGTTCGATCAGGTATTCGCCCACGTCGTTGACATGAGCCAGAAATTCCGGCTTGCTGATACGCCCGAAGACGTGCCGCGCCACTGAGGTGATAAACGGCCCACCGCCGAAGGTCGTGCCGTGGTCGCCGGGGTGAATATGCGAAGCGACGGCCTCGGTGACGAGGATCGCGCCGATAGGCAGGCCACCCGCCAGCGGCTTCGCCAGCGTCATGATGTCGGGCGTGACGCCGGTCGCTTCATGCGCCCAGAGCGTGCCAGTACGGCCCATACCACACTGAATTTCGTCGAAGATCAGCGTCGCGCCGAACTGATCGCACAGGGAACGGAGCGCGCGCAGGAACTCCGGCGTCGAGGCGTAGATTCCCCCCTCGCCCTGCACCGGCTCGACGATCACGGCGGCGGTCTTCGGGCCGATGGCGGCCTGCGCGCTGGCAATGTCGTTGTACTCGGCCAGCACGGCTCCCGGCATCAACGGGCGAAACGGCCCCTGATACTTTTCCTTCGGCGTCAGCGCCAGCGTCCCCATCGTCCGGCCATGAAAGGCGTGGGAGAAGTGAACGATCTCGATCTTATCGGCAGCGCCGCTGTCGAAGGCCACCCGGCGGGCAAACTTGATCGCGCCTTCGTTGGCTTCTGTGCCGCTGTTGCTGAAGAACACGCGGTCGGCAAAGGACTTCTCGACCAGCGCCGCCGCCAGCTCCGGGCCGGGAACGGTGTAGTAGAGGTTGCTGGTGTGCAGCAGCCCGCCAGCCGACTCACGGATGACTGCGGTTAACTGCGGGTCGCCGTAGCCGAGCGCGTTGACGGCGATACCAGCGACCCAGTCCTGATAGGCTTTGCCTTCTGCATCGTAGACCGTCACGCCTTCGCCGCGCACAAGCACGAACGGCGGACGCTTGTACGCCTGAACGATGTCCTCGTTCTCAAGGCCAATAATGTGATCGGTCAAGCTCTGTGCTGCTTCTACCATCGGTTCTCCCTTCCAGACCCTTTCTGAATACCCTCGCCCGTCCCCCTCAACGAGAGGGAGTCAGCGTTGAAGCTATGGCTGAATACCCCTTATGCGACGCTTTGCGCCCAGCGCAGATACTCCGACCAGCCCAGATGCTTTTCCAGCCAGGCGTCCGAGGCGCGATAGGCTTCCGCCCAGCCGTTTTCCGCTTCGTAGCGGATAGTGGCGCGCACCCATTCCATAATGAGCTGCGCCGCGCTCGGCGAAACGCGCGCCGAATAAAGAATGTGCAGCACCAGCTTGCGGCTGTAGGCCGAATTACGCACCAGCGCGTTGTACATCAGATGGTGCAGTTCGTGGCAGTTCGCGCATAACTGCACCGTGACTTCATTCTCGCCGTGCTTCGCCATATCCCACAGATGATGGCGATGCGAGGCCGGATAACCGCAGGCTGAACAGGCCGTCAGCCGCTCATCGAGCGTCGGGCGGCGGCGCTGTTTCATCCGCCGATATTTGCGCAGCAGGTAAAAATCATGCCAGTATTCGAGAATCGAGCGGCGCTCGGCTTCGTCGGGGTGTTCCGCCAGAGTCTCGGCAAACGAGGCGGTCAGCTCGTCCGCCTGCTTCTTGCGATACAGCTCCCGAATGAGCGCGTACAGCTCGTCGATCAGCGCCTGTTCGTCCACGTCAGCTAGGCCCGCGTACTCTCGCTGGCAGCCACGAAAGCTGTGCCGCCATGCGCCTGCAAGCCGTTCAGATTGGTGATGACTGCCTCAGTGACGCCATGCGTGAGCGCCTCAAGCGCCGTCTGCACCTTCGGAATCATGCCGCCGTAAATCGAACCGTCGGCGATATAGCTTTCGACCTGTACCGGCGTCAGCCGCGCCGCCACCTGCCCGCCGATCAGCACGCCTTCGACGTTGCTCAGGAAAATCAGCCGCGCCGCGCCGACTGCCGCCGCAATCGCCCCGGCGACGTGGTCGGCGTTGACGTTGAGCGCGCTTTCCGGGCCGAGGCAGATCGGCGCGACAACCGGAGTCACGCCCTGAGCCAGCAGGTCAGTCAAGGCCCCGGCGCGGACGCCAGTCACGCTGCCGGTGAAGCCCATATCCTGCGCCGCGTGCTTCATCTTCTCGGCGCGGACGAGGCCCCGGTCGACGCCGCTCATCCCCTGCGCGTCAACGCCCGCGCCGATCAGGATGCGGACGAGACGGGTGTTGATCGAGCCGCGCAGCGCCATTTCGACCAGCGCCAGCGAAGCCGCGTCGGTCACGCGGATGCCATCAACGTACTTCGGCTCGATGCCCATCTGCTGCTGAAGAGTCGAGATTTCCTTGCCGCCGCCGTGGACAACGATCACCGGCGCGTCGAGATGACGAATCGCTGCGGCGAAGCCCGCCAAAAATTCGGCGTCGTCGAGTTCGTGACCGCTAACTTTGACGACTATCGGCTGCATGTTCGCCCTCTGAATGCCCTCACCTCCGGCCCCTCTCCCTCATGGCGAGGGGAGAAAGACGAAGGCAAGGTCGAAAATTCTGCCCGGTTAGCCGGAAAACCGACTACAGCAGCGCGGTGGTTTCAGGGAAGCCGTACATCAGGTTGAAACACTGAACCGCCTGCCCCGACGCACCTTTACGCAGGTTGTCGGTCACGCTGGTCACGAGCAGATATTTGCCCTCGACTGGCGTGACGCTGATGACCGCCAGGTTGGTGCGAACAGCGTGCCTGAGCGTCGCCAACTCGCCCGCAGGCAGCACCTTGACCATCGGCTCGCTGGCGTAGTATTTCTCGAACAACGCCTGCGCGTCAGCGGCGTCGAACGATGGCTGAAGCTGGACATAGATGCTCGCCATCAGCCCACGGTCAACCGGCAGTAAGTGCGGCGCGAAGATCAGCGTGCCGCGTGCCGGGTTGATCTTGTCGAGTTCCTGCTCGATCTCACCGACGTGACGATGAACACGTCCTACATTATACGGAGACAGGTTGCCGTAGACCTCTACAAAGTGGGTGTTTTGCTTCGGCTCACGGCCCGCGCCAGACACGCCGGATTTAGCATCGACGATCAACGGCATTTCGGGAAGGACGGCTCTGGCATCGAGCAGCGGGTACAGGCCGAGAATGGTGGTCGTCGGGTAGCAGCCCGGAGCAGCAACGACGGCTGCGCCACGGATGGCGTCACGGTTAATTTCCGGCAGGCCGTAAGGCACGGGCAGCAGCTCAGGATGGGTATGCGCGTGACCGTACCAGCAGGCGTAGGCTTCCGGCGTCTCAAGGCGCAGGTCGGCGGACAGGTCAACGACGCGCTTGCCCGCAGCGATGCCCTTCGCGGCGTAGTCGGCGGAGACGCCGTGCGGCATCGCCAGAAACAGCGCGTCAACCGAGTCCAGATCAGCGGCGTCGTGCCTGATATAGCGCAGCTTCGACCCCGGCGCTTCCTGCCCGGCGAAGCTGTTCGAGGTTGCAAACACCAGATCGACACACGGGTGCTTCGCCAGAATTTCGACGGCATCCATCCCGGCGTAGCCTGACCCACCAAACACCCCAACCCGAATATTGCCCTGTCTCATTCCACACTCCTTACAAAGAAAAACCCCCTGACCACTCGTATGAGGTCAGGGGGCTTCAATCGCGCTTTGTGTTCCGTTCAGGCAGCCTGCCCGTTCCAGCACAAAACATCCACCTTGACCTCACTGGTCTGGGGGCGACGGCTGCGACGACGCGGACTATGAGGTTGTGCAAGGAAGTCGATGCGGTAATCCATTGGGCCGACTCACAGCATTCCACTGCTGAACATCATGGACGATTCTAACGAATACCGGCCAGAATGTCAATTATGGTTTCCGGTTGCTTCACCGGAAAATGCCTCGGCCTGCGGCAGCGTGCTGAGGCCATTATCCGTTCAATCTGACCTGCTCGCCTCCGGGCTACGCCTGAGCGCCAAACATCGGCGGGATCAGGCCCAACTGCGTGAACAGGCCAATGCCGTCGAACTCCTGCCAGCGACCATCGATCTTGCCTTCGTCGTTGAAGCGATAGACCACCATCCCCGTCCACGAGATTTTCTTACCATCCGGCGGCAGCCCCATAAAGTCGCCCTGGTGAGTGCCGCTCGCCACGCCGTAGACCATGACCAGATTCCCCTCGGCAATCATGATGTCGATAGTCGAATAGAAGTCAGGAAAGGCCTGGGTGTAGGTGATATTCGCCTGTTTGAAGGCTTCCGGCCCGCGCAGCTCACCGCCCGCTGCGCTGCTGTAACTGACAAAATCGGGCGCGAAAAGCTCATCGTAGATGCCGAGGTTGCCGCTAAACGCTTCCTGATAAAACCGGCGAACAATCTGCTTGTTGCGCTCAATATCCTGCGCAGCAGACGGCGTCTCATCAGCGTTGTGCAGATAATGGTTGAACCAGCCGACAGCTTCTTCTGCCGACTGACTCAGCCAGGGTTCGCGGGTATAAAGGTCGGTATGCAGGCAGTCATAGATGACCAGCTTTTTCGGCTCGCCAGCTCGTTCGAAGACCGCGCGCACGGCATCCGCCGGAATGACGTCCTTCTCTCCGTGAATCATCAGTAAGGCCGTGGGCGCGATCAGATGAATCGCCTCGGCGGAGTGGTCGCTGATGAGATACTCCATCGATTCGAGCGTGATGCGATTATCGTAGCCGGGCGCATAGGTGTTCTGCGCCTCGGTGTAAAATTCGTAAGCTTCGGGGAACGCCATCGCTCCACCCTTGCCTGGCAGTGACACGGCGGGGATGTAAGTCGGGCCGTTGTTATTCTTAAAGCGCTGGTCACGGTCGCCGTTGAGAATCCGCAGGAAGCCCTGCATTCCCTCTTTGCCCATCATCTGTTCGAGCAGGTTCAGGCCGGTCGCCACCGAGACAACCGCCTTTAGACGCCGGTCATACGCGCCGAGGTGAAGCATGTGGACACCGCCGAGCGAAATGCCCCATCCGCCGATCCGGTCAGGGTCAACTTCAGGCTGGGCGCGCAGCCAGGTGATGGCATTGGTGAGGTCCTGCTGCTGTTCATGCGGGTCAAGGTGATTGCGTGGCTCGCCGCCGCTGATCCCGTAATGGCGATAATCGAACGCCAGCACCACATAACCGGCAGCAGCAAACCGCTCGGCATAACCGGGTAAGGTGATCTCTTTGATGGCGCTGATCGCGTTCGCCATGACAATGGCGGGCGCGCGCCCCCGCAGATCATCAGGAATATACAGCCATCCGACACAGAGAACACCCTGGCTCGGAAAGGTAATATCGCGTCTCATCAGTTGTCTCCTCGGAGTGCATCAACTACCAGAAGATGCCCACAACACTATCGTTATTATAGAGAGCATATCCCGCTGCCAACGATTAACCCACCAGAACGCCGCGCTCACCCGCCCAGACTCTCGGCGGGGTTTTCTGGCACTTTCCTCTGGAGCGAGGCACAATTACGTTATTTATATATACTCGGATACGGAACACATATCACAAGGCCGGGCCTGCGCAGCTTCAGGAGTCAAGGATGTCCAGGAAACGAACGCTCATTCTCGTCGTATATTTCACCCTGCTCGCGCTGGGAATGGCTCAAGTCATCCCCACTCTGGCACAGTCTGCCACCGAAACTGGCGCGGCAACGTTCAAAACGCCAGAGGATGCCATCACCACATTTTTCGAGGGAATCACGCAGGCCGACATCGAGAAGATCTACTCAGCCTGCGCGATTGACGAAACTGGCGAAAACTTCAAGTTTGACCTGACGATTGAGCGGCTGGGGGCGTTAATGCCGACGACCAGCCTCGCGCCGTCAAATTCACCGCTGTTCGTGCAGATCAACAAAGACACGACGAAGTCACGGATTGCGATGCAGGTCAAGCTGTTCGCCTTCAGCCTGCTGTCGAGCGAGCCAATCGACCTGAGTACCGCGACCGTCATGGACGGCGACGCCGCGCGGAAGTTCGCGCAGGACGTCGATCCGTCCCGGCTTTCAGGCGTCAAGCTCCTCAAAGTCGGCCTTCCCGGCAAGGATATCATGAGTAACGAGCGCTACATCGCCAATGCAAAACGCTCGGCGGCCACCGTTGGGGCGGATGAATCAACCGAGCGCGTGGCGCTGTTCTCGTTCGAGGGCAGCGACTATATGCTGGGATTCACCCTGCTGCGCTTTGGCGACAACTGGAAAATCTACACGGTCAGCTCGCCGATTGCGAACACCAGCGCGCTGGGTATAGCGGTGCAAATGTCCGAGGCGGACTTCGACGAATTGACGAAGTGATGTCGATCAGCCGAGGGCTGAGGCGAGCGCGGCGGCGATGAGCGCTGCCGTGCTCGCTCCTGTTACCAGCGATGCTGCGGCGGCTTGAAGTCGATCATGCGCCCGTGATAATACGGAACAACGGCCTGTTCCGGCTCGGAAACGGCGTCGAGGCGCTGATAATCCTCAGCCGTGAAGGTGACGCCTGCCGCGCCGAGGTTGTCTTTCAGATGGTCGAGGGTGCGTGGGCCGATGATCGGGCTGGTCACACCCGGCTGGTTCAGCACCCACGCCAGCGCGATCTGACTCGCAGTCACGTCCTTTTCGCGCGCCAGCGCCTCAACCTCGTCGAGGACGGCGAAGGCCAGATCGCTGAAGTGCCGTTTGGTGCGCTCGGCAACGGCGGATTTCATGTCGCGGGCGGCGCGTGAATCGCCGGGGATTTCCTGTCCGCGCTGATACTTGCCGGAGAGGAACCCGCGCGCCAGCGGCGACCACGGCAGGATCGCCAGCCCGTAAGTCTGCGCCAGTGGGATCAGCTCACGCTCGATGCCCCGGTCGAGCAGATGATACGGCGGCTGCTCGGTGACGAAGCGATTGAGCTTGAGGACGTCTGACGCCCAGAGCGACTCGGCCACTTCCCAGGCCGGAAAGGTACTGGTTCCAATATAGCGCACCTTGCCCGCGCGAATCAGGTCATCGAGCGCGCGCAGGGTTTCGTCAATCGGCGTCTGCGCTTCGGGCCGATGAATCTGATAGAGGTCGATGTGATCGGTTTGCAGGCGTCTGAGCGAGGCTTCACATTCGGCGACGATGTGGCGACGATTGTTACCGGCGGCCATGATGTCGCTATCGCTCATGCTGCCATGAACTTTGGTCGCCAGAAAAATCTGGTCGCGCCTGCCGTTCTGTTTGAGCGCCCTGCCGACAATTTCCTCACTCTTGCCCCGGTTGTAAACGTTAGCTGTGTCGAGAAAGTTGATGCCGTGATCGAGCGCGTAGTCGATCATGATGATCGACTCGTCATCCGGCGTCGGAAAGCCGAAATTCATGCAGCCCAGACAGAGCGCGCTGACCGGGACGCCCGTCCGCCCCAGATTGCGATAGGGAATCTTCGCGTCAGTATCCGCCATGATCGTCTCCCTCAAATAAATTCTGCTGAGAGCGCGATACTAGACCAGAACGCCGTAACAGGCAATGAAACGGGCGCAATTCTCAGCCGTTCGTCACGTAAGCCTGCCTTGACACTGAGGCTCCGCTCCCCTTATAATGCAGCCCTATGATTTTCGCCGGGGCGGAGTTTCGGCCCCTGTGCGTGTAGAGGAGTAATTCGCGTGGGGCCGCTACCAAAACGGAAACATTCCATCAGCCGTAGAAATAAACGCCGCGCTCATGACGCGCTGACGCTGAAGAAGCTTGTCACCTGCCCGACCTGCGGCGAGCTGCACGTCGCGCATCACGTCTGCCCGAACTGCGGTCAATATCGCGGCGTGCAGGTGCTGGAAGTCAAGGACGACACGAAGTAGTTTCGCGTCCACCAGGCATCACTGAGCCGTATCGAGCTTTTTCTGTGCGGCTCTTTTTATTTCTGAGTCTCTTTTCGCGCCCGAAAGAACGTCTGTATGGTCGATTGGTCGTCAACCGCGTTTGTCTTCCCCGGTCAGGGATCGCAGGTCATCGGCATGAGCCGCGATCTGGTCGAAGCTTACCCGGCAGCGCGGCAAACCTTCGAGCAAGCTGACGCCATCCTCGGCTTCTCGCTTTCCAGCCTGTGCTTCGACGGGCCGGAAGAAGCGCTCAACGATACCTACAACACCCAGCCCGCCCTGTTCGTCAGCGGGATCGCCACGCTGCGCGCGCTTCAGGCCGAACTCCCCGACGCGCAACCTCAACGTATGGCCGGGCATAGTCTGGGTGAGTTCACCGCGCTGGCAGCAGCGGGCGCGCTGACCTTCGAGGATGGGCTGCGGCTGGTGCGCGAGCGCGGTCGGCTGATGAAGCTGGCAGGCGAAGAACAGCCAGGCGCGATGGCCGCCATCCTCGGCCTCGACGCGGCGACCGCGCGCGATTTCTGTGCGCGCGCCAGCGCTGAAACGGGCGGTGTGCTGGTGCTGGCAAACGACAACTGTCCCGGTCAGGCCGTCATTTCTGGCGACAGGGCCACACTGGAACGCGGTCTGGCGCTGGCAAAGGAAAGCGGCGCGCGGCGCGCGGTTCCGCTGGCTGTCAGCATCGCCGCCCACTCACCGCTGATGCAGCCCGCCGCCGACCGGTTCAAGGCCACGCTTCAGGCGACTGACTTCCAGAGGCCGAGCGTCACAGTCTACGGCAACACCAGCGCTGCCCCGCTCGACAGCGTTGACGCGATTCGTCACGAGCTGGCCGAGCAGTTGACCCGGTCTGTCCGCTGGACAGAAACCATCCAGACGATGATTGCCGCTGGCACGACCCGCTTTATCGAGGCTGGCCCGAAAGACGTGCTGACCGGCCTGCTCAAACGAATTGACGGCAGCGCAAGCGGTATCGCGCTCAACAGCGCGGACTCAATTATCAGCTTTGCGCAAACCGGTTCGCAGCGCGGCCCAGCTTAACACTTGATTAAATGTAGCAGCGAGTCTCATTTTCGTTTGCAATAATCTTGTCAGCAATGTTAAGATGTGCCTGAGACTGGCTTTTTGCAGGGTAGGAACCCTACTGGCGACCCGTCGTGGAAGCGATTTTTGCGACGGGCTTATTGCGTAGTGCAAATTCCGGGGCGACCGGGTTGCAGTTTAGAGCGTCTTCGCAGATCAACGCCGAAGATACCCTGAGGCAAGATGCTCTGTTCCAGACTGGCATTTAGGTGAGGAACTCACCGGAGGGGATCCATGAGAAGAACACAGGTTCGTTGGTCAATTGCCTTATTCGCTATTCTCGCCTTAGTGATTGCGGCGTGCCAGCCTTCACCGACACCCACGCCCACACCACGCCCGCCGACGGAAATCCCGACGGTCGCCCCCACCGAAGAAGTGACTGAAGTCGCTACTGAAGCGGCGACCAGCGAAGCGACTGAGGCTGTGGCCGAAGCCGCGACGATGGAATCCACCGAAGCCACGGCTGAAATGGCGACGATGGAAGCCACTGAAGAGCCTGCTACGGAAGTGGCGATGGCCCCGACAATGATGGCAACCGAAGAAATGACCGAGATGGCGACCGAAGCCCCGGCCATGACCGAAATGGCGACGATGGAAGCCACTGAAGAGCCTGCTACGGAAGTGGCGACGATGGCTCCGACTGAAGCCGCGACGATGGAAGCCACGATGGAGATGACCGAAGCGGCCACGCCGATGGTCACTGCTGAAGCCACTGGCCCGGCTGGTGTTGCCACAGGCAGCACCGTGACGATTGCCGCTGACGGTCAGGTTGTCATCGGTCTGGCAGCGGGTCTGAGCGGCGAGGGCATTGCCCCGCTCGGCATCGACATTCAGCGCGGCGCTGAGCTGGCGCTCAAGGATCGTCCGTCGGTGACGGTTGATGGCAAGTCCTTCACCGTCAAGCTCGACGTCCAGGACGACCAGTGCTCCGCCGACGGCGGGCAGGCAGTCGGCAATCGCTTTGCGTCGGATGGCTCTATCGTCGGCGTCGTTGGCCCGATGTGCTCCAGCGCCTGCCGCGCGGCTGCGCCGATTTTCGACGCCGCTAAATTCACCACCATCAGCCCAAGCTGCACGGCTCCTGACCTGACGACCAGCAACCTCACGAGCTTCAACCGTGACGCCACCTCGGACGCCTTCCAGGGCAAGATCGCCGCGCAGTACATCTACAACGTCCTCGGCATCAAGAAGATCGCCACCATTCATGACGGCAGCCCCTACGGCGAAGGGCTGGTCAGCGTGGTCACGCAGACCTTCACCGACCTCGGCGGCGAAGTCGTGGCGGCTGAAGCGGTCACGGTTGGCGACACCGACTTCCGCGGCCTGCTCGAAGACATCGCCAGCAAGAACCCCGAACTGATCTACTTCGGCGGCTTCCCGGCTGAAGCGGCCCGCCTGATCCAGCAGCGCGCCGATACCGGCCTCGACAAGGTTCCGTTCATGGGAGCCGACGGTATCAACGGCACGGAAGTGGTCAGCCTCGCTGGCAGCAGCGCCGAAGGCGTCTATGCCTCGAAGGGTATCCCGGCCAGCAGCGCGGCAGTCGAATCCTTCCTCGCCAAGTACAAGGAAGCCTACGGCGAGGAACCGCCTGCGCCGTATCACACCAACGCCTATGACGGCGTCAATATCCTGCTCGACGCGGTCGAAGCGACCGGAACAGTGGACGCGAGTGGCAACCTGGTGATCGACCGGGCGAAGATTGCGGATTACGTCCGCAGCCTGAAGGACTTCCAGGGCCTGACTGGCACGCTGAACGCGGATGGCACAGGTGAAACCGCTGTCTCCGACATCGGCATCTATCAGGTCAAGGACGGCGCGTTCACCGAAGTTGAGGTCGGCCTTGTCGACCCGGCCACCGGCGAAGTCACGCTCCAGCCTGTGACCGAAGCGACGCCTGAAGCGACCATGAGCGCCTCATCGACCGAGATGGCGACAATGGAAGCTACCGCCGAATCGACGCCGTAATTTCAACCCGACAGCGCTCGCCGGATGGCAAGCGCAGCCGCTGAAACTCATTACAGAGGTGGGCGAAAACCCACCTCTGTAATTTTTTGTCCCCGTCTGTTATAAATACTGCCCACTCGACCGAAGCTGGTTTCCCCGATTGAAACGATGTTCAGGAGTTTTTATGGCAACTGAGGTGCCGCGCCCCGCACCGGCCTTACAAAGCAAACCCTCGCTGCGCGATCTGCTGCTGAACAACTCGGTGCGTAACCCGCTGCGGATCATCGGCCTGATGTTGATCCTGTTTCTGGTCTATACCGCCCTGAACAACATCGCTATCGGGGAATACCATGCCGATCAGTTCGCGCGCCAGTTGATCTTCGGGCTGGCGCAGGGCAGCATCTACGCGCTGATCGCCCTCGGCTACACGCTGGTCTACGGCATCCTGCTGATGATTAATTTCGCGCACGGTGAGGTTTTCATGGCGGGCGCGTACATTGGCTACTTCGTCATCACCGCCTTTCAACAGTCTGGCCTGCTGCTGACGAATACCGGCCTCGCCATCGTGCTCACGATCCTGTCTGGCGTGCTGGCCTCGGTGATTATCGCCGTGCTGCTCGAACGAATAGCCTATCGTCCGCTGCGTAACGCGCCGCGCCTCGTGCCGCTGATTACCGCTATCGGCGCGTCAATCACCCTGCAACAGCTTTTCCTGCGGCTGTTCGGAGCCAGCACGCGCCGCTACCCGGACGTCCGGTTCTATATCCTGCCGCAGGTTTTCCCGAACATGGAATGTGGCGACGTCAATGGCGCGCAGGTCTGCAAGGGCCTCGACCTGATTGGCGGACGCTACGACGTGACCGCGCTCGGCCTGCATCTGCGTATCCTGCCGATTCACTTCGTCGTCTTTTTCGCGGCGCTGGCCTTCATGGCGGCGCTGTGGTTCATCATCCAGCGCACGCCGACCGGCAAGGCCATGCGCGCCGTCGCCGAAGACCAGAACACCGCCGCGCTGATGGGCGTCAACGTTGACCGGGTGATCGTCATCACGTTCGTGCTCGGCGCGGCGCTGGCGGGCGCGGGCGGCGTGCTGTACGCGCTCTACAATCAGCAGGTATCGCCGTTCATCGGCTTCATCCCCGGCATTAAGGCGTTTACGGCGGCGGTACTTGGCGGCATCGGCAACATCCCCGGCGCGATGTTCGGCGGGCTGTTTCTCGGCGTGATCGAGTCGGTCGCGCCGTCACTGCTCGGCCTGTCGTCACAGCTCAAGGACGTGATCGCCTTCGGGATGCTGGTGCTGGTGCTGATCTTCCGACCTTCGGGCATTTTCGGCGAAGTCCTGAGCGAAAAGAAGGCGTAGCGCATGATTCGCCAGACAACCGTGCGTCAGGGCCTGTACATCGCTTTCGCCGCCGTCGTGCTGGTCTTTACCGGCATCATCACGGCCTTTGAAGAACGCGCCGTCATTGACAAGGGCATCAACCTCAGCACCGTCATCCTGCTGGCACTGCTGATCGGTATCGGCTTCACCACCGCGCGGCGCTCGAACCAGCCGGGGACGATTGCGCGGACGGTGAATGGCGTCGTCGGCAGCCTGATCGTCGGCGTTATGCTGTCGGTGTTAATTTTCATTCAGAGCAAGGTCAACTTGACCTTCGTTTTCCCGAACATGAAACCGCTGCTCGGCGGCACGCTGACCTTCGGGCAAATCGACCTGAACTTCGGCATTGAGACGCTGCTGGCAGCCAGCCTGATTCTCGGCGCGGTCGGCGGCCTGCTGACCTCAGTCAACGCTCGGCTGCGCCAGATCATCGTCAACGCGCTGGCGCTGACCGTCGTGCTCGGTCTGCTCGAAGGCCAGCTCAACCAGATCATCATTTTGCAGGATGCGCTCGTGCTGGCGCTGACGTTCGCGCTCGGCTACGGCGCGGCGCTGCTGCTGCGAAGGCGCGG
Source organism: uncultured Anaerolineaceae bacterium (assembly GCA_964652205.1). GTDB lineage: Bacteria > Chloroflexota > Anaerolineae > Aggregatilineales > Phototrophicaceae > ZC4RG36. The sequence goes on from CAZZAO010000031.1 coordinate 17,980, forward strand.
CCTGCTGCTGCGCCTCGGCGCGGGGCTGCTTCCCGGCCTCATCGTCGGCGCGGTGACTGCCGCGTTCGGCGCGCAGGGAGCGTTCGCCACGCTGGCACAGAGCCAGATGAACGGTCAGCCGCCGATTATTCTGATGCAAGGCGCGCCGATCCTGATCGCTGTTTTCGCCGCTACGGGCCTCTTCGGCTCGCTGGCGGTGACGGCCTCGAAGCTCGTGCATAACGGCGCGGCCTTTTTCATCGTCACGCTGGTCGTCCTCGGCATCCTGCACCAGCAGGGCGCGATGACGACTACCGCGGCCATCGCCACGTTCATCATTCTCGGCATCACGATGACGCTGGTTCCCGCGCGCGATGCCGACATCGTCGCCCGTTACGAGCATCTCAAGCGCGGCGAGCAGCACGGCGTCGTCCGGCTGTCGGCGCTGGTCAGCATCGCCATTCTGCTGCTCGCGCCGCTGTTCCTCGGCCAGTACATCACCGATGTGCTCAATCTGGTCGGCCTGTACATCATTATGGGCATCGGCCTGAATATCGTCGTCGGCAACGCTGGCCTGCTCGACCTCGGTTACGTCGCCTTCTTCGCCATCGGAGCCTACAGCATCGGCCTGCTGACCACGCCGAGCCTGCTGACCTGCGGCGGCGTCCCGGCAGCGCAGATCAAACCCGATCAGGTAGCGACAGTCTGTAAGGGCATCCTGAGTTTCTGGGAAGCGTGGCCGATCTGCGTCGGCATGAGCGCGCTGGCCGGTATCCTGCTCGGCATTCCGGTGCTGCGGCTGCGCGGTGACTACCTCGCCATTGTCACGCTCGGTTTTGGTGAGATCATCCGCATCATCGTCAAATTCGACGACTTCAAGCCGCTGTTCGGCGCGGCGCAGGGGATCGCCAATATCCCCCGCCCGACCCTCGACCTGACAGCGCTCAATCCGGCGTGGCAGTTCCCGTTGACCGGCGCGAACGGCATCTACTACCTTGTGCTGCTCGGCATCCTGATTACGGCTTACGTGGCTACGCGCCTGTCGTCGAGCAAGCTCGGTCGCTCGTGGCGGGCGATGCGCGCCGACGAGGACGTGGCGCAGGCCATGGGCGTCAACCTCGTCCGCGCCAAGCTGCTGGCCTTCGCCATCGGCGCAGCTTTTGCGGGCATGGGCGGCGCAGTCGCCGGAACGCGGCTGTTCGGCGCGTACCCGGACAGCTACACGCTTCAGGTCTCAATCAACGTGCTGTCGCTGGTCATCATCGGCGGTCTTGGCTCGATCCCCGGCGTGGTCGTCGGCGCGTTCGTGCTGATCGGCCTGCCGGAAGCGCTGCGCGAGCTGAGCGACTTTCGCCTGCTGGCCTTCGGCGCGCTGCTGGTCGGGATGATGGTACTCCGCCCTGAAGGGCTGATCCCGCCATCGATCCAGAAACTGGCCGAAAAATACGCCGAACGTCACGCCCGACAGGGAGCACGCCCATGACCGAACCGTTACTCGACGTGCGCTTCATCACCAAGCGTTTCGGCGGCCTGACCGCCGTCCGCAATGCCGACATGAGCATCGCGCGTGAGGAAATCACCAGCCTGATCGGCCCTAACGGCGCGGGTAAAACGACCTTCTTCAACTGCATCACCGGCTTTTACGTGCCAGAGGAAGGCGACATCGTCTTTGCCGGTCGCTCGATCAAGGGCCTGCGACCTGACCAGATCACGGGACGCGGCATCGCACGAACGTATCAGAATATCCGCCTGTTCACTGGCATGACCGCGCTGGAAAACATCCTCGTCGGGATGCATCCCCGGCTGAAATCTCCGGCCATCGGCGCAGTCCTCAGCCTGCCGGGAAACCGGCACGAGGAGCATCATGCGCTCGACCGGGCGATGGAACTGCTGGTCTTCGTCGGGCTGGAAGGTGTCGGCGATACCGAGGCGCAGAACCTGTCCTACGGCTTGCAGCGGCGGCTGGAGATCGCGCGGGCGCTGGCGTCTGAGCCGCAACTGCTGCTGCTCGACGAGCCGACCGCCGGAATGAACCCGCAGGAAACTGACGGGATGATGCTGTTCATCCGCCGCCTGCGCGCCGAACTCAAGCTGACGATCCTGCTGATCGAGCATGACATGAAACTGGTGATGAACGTCTCTGACCGCGTTCACGTCATGGATTACGGGCAAAAGCTGGCAGTCGGCACGCCAACCGAAATTCAGAACGACCCGAAGGTGATCGAAGCCTATCTCGGCTCGTCAGAAGGCAGCGACGCCGACGACGCGCCCGAAACCGAGCTGCTGGACGCGGAGCTTTAGCGATGATGCTGCTCGAAGTCAACGACATCCATACGTTTTACGGCAAAGTCGAAGCGCTCAAAGGCATCTCGCTGTCGGTCGATGAAGGCGAAATCGTCACGCTGATCGGCGCGAAC
>CAZZAO010000031.1:20385-45225 GCA_964652205.1 uncultured Anaerolineaceae bacterium
GACGACGACGCTCAACACCATCAGCGGCATTACGCCCGCCGCCGCTGGCAAGATCGCCCTGAGCGGACGCGACATCACCACACTGCCGCCGCACGAAATCGTCTCGCTCGGCGTTGTCCATTCGCCCGAAGGCCGCAAGATTTTTACCCGACTGACGGTGCGCGAGAATCTGGAAATGGGCGCGTTCGGTCGGCGCGACAAGTCGGGCATGGCGGGCGACATGGCGCAGATTTTCGACCGTTTCCCACGCCTGCGCGAGCGACAGGCGCAGCGCGGCGGCACGCTCTCTGGCGGCGAGCAGCAGATGCTGGCGATGGGCCGCGCGCTGATGGCTCGACCGCGGATTCTGCTGCTCGATGAGCCGTCGATGGGGCTTGCGCCGCTGCTTGTCCGCGAGATTTTCAACGTCGTGACGTGGTTGAACAGGGAGCGCGGCACGACGATCCTGCTGGTCGAGCAGAACGCGCAGATGGCGCTCGGCGTGGCCGACCGCGCCTACGTGCTGCAATCGGGCCTGCTGACGCACTCTGGCAGCGCTGACGCGCTGCGCCACGACGAGGGGATCATCAAGGCGTATCTGGGGGGATAAAGCCGCCCTCAGCTCCAGCCCTCACCTCTCTCCCGGCGGGAGAGGGGAGAAAGCCAGATTAAGGGTAAATTCCTGGCGTTACTGGAACGCCTTCAAGCAGGAAACAGGTAGGACGCCACACGCGAATCAAAAGGGCCGATCAGTGGATCGGCCCTTTTGATTGCGCGCGGGTTTAGCGGCGGCGGCCCATGAGGCGGAGGATGAAAAGGAACAGGTTGACGAAATCGAGATAGAGCATCAGCGCGCCGAAGATGCTCAGTTTCGCCGCCAGGGTCGGATCAGACTGCACAGCGGGATCCGCCGCCATATTCTTGATGCGCTGCGTGTCCCAGGCCGTCAGGCCGAGGAACAGCACGACGCCGACCAGGCTGATAATCAGGCCGAGCGGGCCGCTGTTGAGGAACATGTTGACGATTATGGCAACCACCAGCCCGACCAGGCCGATCATGAAGTAGCTGCGATACTGCGTCAGGTCAATCGTCGTCGTGAACCCGATGATCGACATGACTGCGAACATCGCGGTGGTGGTCAGGAATGCGCCCGCCACCGAGCTAAGGGTGTAGGCCACCAGCACCAGCGTCAGCGTAAAGCCGTTGAGCGCCGCGTAACCCAGAAACATCGCCGCAGCCACACCGGGCGAGAGCCGCTTCATCAGCCACGACAGGCCGATGACCAGACCCAGCTCGGCGAACAGCGAGATAATCATCGGGACTTGCAGCGGGGCGAGGCGCAGGGCCAGCTCACGGCTGGACGCGGTCGCCAGATCAAGGCCGATCCCCAGCCGACTGAAGGTGAAGAACGAGACTGACGTCGTCACCAGCAGTCCGATAGCCATCCAGGCATAAACCCAGCGCAGCATCGGACGCGCTTCGGCGTAAGTCAGGCGAGACGGTATGGCGCGGTCTCCGAACATTCTCGAATAGGACAACGTCTTTTCTCCCGACTAGAACGAACTTCTGCACAGGATAATCATAATCCTGTTTCCCGCCAGCGTCACTCCCCGTTTACAGGGAGTTTACCACTGCTGATCGGTGATTAACCGAGCGCGTTCAGCCCCTCGAACAGGCGAGTCATCGCGCCGCGCGTGACTTCCGGCGGCAGCGCGTAGGAGAAACGCACCCAGTTCTTACCGGCGTCTGAGAAGTAGATTCCCGGCACGACCGCCAGACCGAAATTCTGGCCGAGATGCGTGAGCAGCCCTTCTGAGTCGCCCAGCCCACCCGCCTCGATGGCGCGCGTGCAGTCGATGAAGGCATAGTAGCCGTCGCCGAGGACGTAATTGATGCCCTTCCCGGCCAGCATCTCACGCATGACGGCGCGGCTTTTCTTAATCGGCTCGATGATCGGCGCGGCAGCCTGCGCGAAGCCCATCTCGTAGGCGGCGATGGCGACCGCTTGCCCGAAGTAGGACGGGACGACACCGTGCGACGCCTGACTGGTCAGGTACTTGATGACCGGCTTGCCAGCGACAATCTGGGCGCTGCGGATATTCGACGCGCCGAGGCTCTTGGTGATGCCGTCGAGGAAGATCAGCCGGTCGCGCTCGGCAGGCTCGAACGCCTGAAGGACGGCGTTAATGTCGGAATGGCCGCCGTCAGTCACCCAGTGGTAAATCCAGTCGAGAATGACGTAGGGGAAACCGGCGTCGAAGGCGGCGCGGACGAGCCTGATCTGCTCATCGACCGGGATAGTGCGGCCCGTCGGGTTGTCCGGCGAAGTGATGACGAGGCAGGCCAGTTTGCGCCCGTCGGCTCTAACAAATTCCGCCGTCGCCTTGATGCTTTCAGGGGTGTAGCGCCAGAATTCTTCGGGGCGACCGGGAGCCTGAAGGACGTTCATGCCAGCGGCATATGGCCCCCAGTTGTAGGTGATCCACGGCACGCGCGAAATGACCGTCACCGAGCCGATTTCCTTCGCGCCGAGCGCCACGGCAGCAGCGTAGGCTTTCTGAAGGCCGTCGCGCCCACCCTGCACGAAGGCAATGTTATCGGTATTCCAGCCCGATGCCGCGTCGAGCTGCCAGTATTTCTCGGCGGCAGCTTTACGGAACTGCACCGTCCCCCACGGCTGGTCGTAAGCGGTGCCGTGGTCAAGCTGAAGCTGGAAAGCGCGTTCGAGCACATCGGCAGGGACGCCGGGCAGGCTCGCGCCGCCGTCACCCTGCGAGGCGTCATAAATCACGGCGTCCGGCCCGACCTTCTGCCGATAGGCGTTGAGCACATCGCGGATCATGAACATCCGCGATGGTGGAATCTCCGCCATTTTGGCTGGATAGCCGTTGGCGGGAATCCGGTTCTCAGCCGGGACGACGTAATGTGGCCTATCGAGATCAATGGGCGTTTGCTGCGTCACTAAACAACCTCCTGAGGCTCGTTGAGCGCTTGCAAAAAAAAGCACCCCTGCGGGGTGCTTGCTTTAGCGAGATACGCAAAAACCAGGCCCCGTTTAACGTGGTCTTCTACGAGTGGTCATGCCATGAGTGTCAACCATCATCGAGATCGCGGTCACGGGAAACGTCCTGGCTCGAAACATCGCTAATGTCTGGTCATCAATACTACCAGATGCGCGGCGATTCGCAAGCGATTGGTCTGCTCCCTCGCCCCCTGCCCCTCTCCCGGCGGAAGAGGGGAGCAAGCTTGTTGGACACGATAGGCCCGCATTTTCCGAGTGATTTGCTGACGCTGGCGCTGCGGCCTTACCACGACGTCTGCACGAGGCCGCGCCGACCGTTGATGCGCCAGTGTGCGTCGAGGGTGTCGAGTCGGCCAGCCAGCCCCGGCGCAAGGCCGGTGACAGTATCACTCTTGAGCGTCCGCAGCGCCAGCAGCGGGGCGGGAAATTCGGGAATGATGGCCGACAGCAGTGTTTCTGGCGGCCAGAGGATGTCGCCGACCATCCGACGATAATTGGCGTCGCCCTTGACAATTACCAGCGTCGCGCTCCTGAACAGCAGCTCAAGGCGCGGCGGCAGTTCCCAGAGGGGGTAGCTGCTGTTCCAGAAAGCGTCAGGCGCGAGACGCAGTCGTCCACTCTCGAAGGCGTCAAGCAGGCGACCGCAGAGCGCGCGCGCTTCTCCGGCAGGCATGGCGTCGAGAAGCTGCCAGATGTCCGGCACGACCGCATCGCTGACGAACATCGGATGCAGCTTGACGTGCATGATGACACGGCTGGCAACCGTGTCGAGCAGCGCGTCGATCAGCGCCAGATCGACGGCTAGCTCGGTTCCGGTATTGTCGTGAATCATATGGACATCGCCGCCACGTTGCCGGAACAAATGATTGACGGCGGCAACATGATGATCGACGAGCAGATCGTCATCCGTCCAGGCGCTGCCGTGCGACTGCGAGAGAGCGTAGCTCAGGTCGATGCGGTTGCCCCACAGATCATGCAGGATCAGCGCAGCCAGCCGCTGTTCCGGGGGCAGGCCGCGCGTCGCCAGCGCCGCTTCGAGCGTCGTCCACAGATTCGGGCTGGAAATCTCGGCGGCCTTCTTCGGCGCGAACGGGTCACGCCCGGTTTCCCACCAGCGGACGGCCTGCATCAGCAGTCGGTAGACGCAGGTTTCGGCGAAGAACCAGTCGGTGTTCTGCCACGTCTCGCCGGCCCGCCGCGCAACCTGCGGAACCCAGTCGGCGGCATCCGGCGCGGGCAGCGCGAGCATCTGAATCGGCTCGTCACGGGCGAGGTCGGACGCCAGCTTCTCGACGGCAGCGCGGATCGGGGCGGCATAATCCGGGTTGAGTTCGAGGACTTCCGCCAGAATCGCCGGGATACGCTCGCGGATGGTGCGATGGGCGAACAGATTGCTGGCGTCGGTACGGATCGGCGCGGGGTGTTGGATTGGGCCGGTCATCAGGCTTCCTTCGTGCGTGTCGGTTCCGGCGACGATGCTACCACAGCAGTCATCCCGTTACGAAGCGCTGAATTAGCCTGATTTTTGCGAGGGCGCTGTGATCGTGTACGATCTCTGGCGTTGATACAAGCGCGCAGGCCAGCCGTGCCGACAGCGGCGGAAAAGGCAATAACCCGTATGCCCAGGAAGCAGGATATCCGACTGGAGCGCCTTTTTCCGCATCCGCCCGAACTCGTCTGGCGGGCGCTGACCGACCCGGACGCTATCGCTCAATGGCTCGCGCCGACCACCTTTCGCCCGGTTGTCGGCACGCGCTTCATGTTCGACGCGCCTGGCAACTCGACTGGCGTCAGCGCGCTCGACGCCGAAGTGACGGTCGCCGATGAGCCGCGCCAGATAGCCTACACGCTCACGTCCGCCGCGATGAAGCACGCCACCACCGTCACCTGGACACTGACGCCGCAGAATGGCGATACACTGCTGCTGCTCGAACACAGCGGCTTTAGCGGCGCGCTCGACACAGTGATCGCGCAGGTCTTTGAATATGCGTGGCAGCGCTTACTCTCGAACCTGCGGACAACGCTCAACGCGATGGGGCGCGAAACGCCGCCGGACTAATTCAGCGCTATTCAAAAAAATAACGAAAACCGTTTCTCCTCTATGCTATCATAGACGCTATCGCATACCCTCAGCCGCCGAGATGGAGTTCGATCCTCATGCGTAAACGAATCATCGGCCAGGAATCATCCGAGCCGTCCGAATCCGCGCCGGACTGGCTGGCGCTCGATCAGGTCGCCAGCGCCGAAGTCACCTCTGAGGAAGCGGCGCATCCGGTCGAAAACGCGCTGCTGTTCGGGAGAACGTCAGGCTGGCGCTCGGCACTGGCAGGCACGCAGACCATCCGGCTGATTTTCGACACCCCGCAGGCGCTCCATCGCATCCACCTGCTGTTCGTCGAGCCGGATATCGAGCGCGCGCAGGAATTTGTCCTGCGCTGGTCAGACGACGGCAAGACCTACCATGACATTGTCCGCCAGCAGTGGAATTTCAATCCGCGCAGCTCGGCGCAGGAAGCCCTACGCCGTCCAGCTTTCGGGCGTCACGCATCTGGAACTGACCATTAACCCGGATCGAAGCGGCGGCAGCGCCCACGCGACGCTCGAACAACTGAGGCTCGCCTGACGCGCGCCATCGTCCCATCTCTGCGCCTCGTCCCCTGACCCACAGGAAACACTCATGAGCGATCACGCTTCCAGCCCCGAAACAACGCCTGACGAACCGACGGTCTTCAAGCGCGTCGCCATCATCGTCAATCCTGCCTCAGGACAGACCGGATTGAATCTGCTCAGTTTCAACAGGGTGCTGAAAGACCTGGAAATCGACTGGGAGATGTTCGTCATGCGTAAAGGCGGCGAAGCGCACACCTGGGCGAAGCAGGCCGTCGAAGCGAAAGTCGATGCGATTGTCGTCTACGGCGGCGACGGCACGGTACTCGAAGTCGCCAGCGCGGTCGCGGGCAGCGCTGTCCCTATCGTCATCATCCCCGGCGGCACGGCCAACGTCCTGTCAGTCGAGCTGGGCATCCCTGCCGATCAGGCGCAGGCGGAACTGCTGCTCGGCAGCGCGCCGAACGCCGTCCGCGCGCTCGACATGGCCTCGCTGGCTCACGGCAGCGGCGACGATGACCTGCTCTTTTTCCATCTGGGCATCGGGCTGGAAGGCGCAATGAACGAAAGCGCGGACCGCGAGGCGAAGGATCGGTCGGGGATTCTGGCCTACGCGCTGGCCGCGCTCAAGTCCCTGGGCAACCCGCGAATGACTCACTCCACGCTGACGCTCGACGGCAACCAGGTCGACGCCGACGGCATCAACTGCATGGTGACGAATTTCGGCAGCGTCGGGATCAGCGGCATCACACTCTCGAAAACGATTGATATGAGCGATGGACTGCTCGATATCATCATCTTTCAGGACGCCAACATCACTTCACTGCTCTCAGCCGCTGCCAGCGCCGTCACGTCCGGCGAACTGGCGCAGGCTCCGCTGCTCCAGTGGCAGGCGCGCGAAGTCACGATCAAGGCCGAGCCACCGCAGTCGATTGTCGTCGATGGCGAGTTAGTCGAAGTTGACGAGGTTAAGGTGAGCATCGTGCCGAAAGCGGTGCGGGTAGTCGTCCCTGCGCCAACCTAACCTGCCGCCTGCTGGCGGGCCTGCCACGCTTCGAGCAGTTCGCGGTGGATGACGACACTTTCGAGGAAGGCGCGAGCGAGGCTGGCATCGCCAGTATGCTCGGCGCGGGTATGGAGCAGCGCGTTGGCGGTCTCCAACACCTGATCGGCGCGCGGGTCGTCGGCGGCAGTCAGGATGCGGTAGCAGGTCAGGTAGACGAGCAGCGGCTCAGTCGTGCCGTCGAGCGTCCCTGTTTCAAGGTAATCGAGAATCGTATTGACGTGACCGACCGCCGCCGCCAGGTCGCCCTTGCACCAGGCAACTCGCGCCAGACCGGCCAGCGGCTCCATAGCATGGCCCATCTGCCCCAGTTCGCGGCGCAGATTGACAGCGCGCGTGTAGGCGTCGATGGCCTCCTCGTTCAGTTCCAGCATGAACAGCGCGTGGCCGAGGAACGTCAGCGCCAGCGCCTCAAAGTAGGGGATGCCGACTTCGGCGGCAATCGTCAGCGTCTTGTAGCAGAACTCAACCGCGCGGTCGTCATCGCCGAGATGATGATAGAGCAGGCCGAGATAGGCGAGCGTTTCACTCTCTCCCTGCCGGTCGCCAACTTCGCGGCTGAGAGCCAGCGCCTGCTGATATTCGTCGAGCGCAACGACGTAGTCGCCGTGCGCGTGAGAAATCAGGCCGAGGTTGTTGAAGGCGATGCCCTCGCCCTGCCGGTCGCCGATCTCGCGGCAGACGGCAAGCGCCTGCTGATAGTAGTCGCGCGCGCTGGCGTAATTGCCCTCGGCATAGGCGATCAGGCCGAGGTTATTGAGCGTCACGCCTTCGCTCAGGCGCTCGCCGATCTCGCGGCAGACGCGCAATGCCTGAAGATAATAGTCGCGCGCGGCGGCGCGGTCGCCCTGATTGTCAGCCACAAGACCGAGATTATTGAGCGTCCGGCCTTCGCCGCGCCGGTCGCCGATGCTGCGGGCGAGTTCCAGCGCGCGCTCGAAGTAGCGCTGCGCGTCGGCAAACTCGCCCTGATCGTCGGCCACGTTGCCGAGGTTACGCAGGCTGTCTTCCTCAACGCGCGGCAGGTTCGCCCGTTTCGCCAGTTCGAGCGCCTGTTCCAGCCGCTCGCGGGCGCTGCCATAGTTGGACGTGCGCCAGAGCGCCTGCCCCCAGCGCAGATAGCCGCGCGCTTCGAGTGTCGGTAAGTTGGCAGCGCGGGCCACTTCGACCGCTGCCGTCGCCGCCTCGACCGCCAGTTTGTAATCGCCGGTCGATTCGCCGTAGCGAGCGCGGCGCAGCTCGACTTCGGCGTGACGCGACTCGTCCGCCATCGCGGCGGCAAGCTGCACCAGATGATCCATGTCCTGCGCCTGGGCCTCGCGCGCGCCCTGCACGTCGTAGACTTCCTCGCGCATCAGCAGCAGACTGTAATGCGATTCGATATCCTCGGTCGAGGTTAGCTCGATAGCACGGCTCAGGTACGTGACCGCTTCTGTATTGGCGTAACGCGCCAGCGCCGACTCACCCGCCAGACGTGAGTAACGCCGTTCTTTCGGCAGTTCTTCAGCGTGACCGAAATGGAAAGCCAGGTCAGGCGCGTGGGCAGCCAACTCATCGGCGTAGAGCGTCTCGATGACGCTGCCTGCCAGCTCGTGCAGCGTGCGCTGGCGCGAGCGAAGCTGCATATCGTAGGCGGTGTCACGCAGCAGCGCGTGGCGGAACAGACAGCGCGCCTCGCTCATCGACGACCAGATGGCGGCGGTTTCGGCCTGCTTGATCTTAGCCTCAACTCCAGGATCGTCCTTGAGCATGTGCCAGAGGATGCGCGTCTCAAATTCACGTCCGAGCACCGATGCCGTCTGAACAACAGCCTTAACCTGCACCGGAAGGCGGTCGAGACGCGCGACCAGCACGGCATTAATGTTTGCAGGCACTTCAGCCAGATCGCTGCGGACAAGCTGGTAGCGCCCTTGATCGTCGAGCATCAGCGCTTCCCGCTCGCGCAAATCGAGGGCGAGCTGCTCGATGAAGAACGGATTGCCGTTGGTCTTTTCGGCCAGCAGCGCGACCGCCTGCGCGTCAATATCGGCGCTGAGCGCCTGAGCCGCCATGGCGGCAATGTCCTCGGTCGAAAGCTGGTTGAGGTCGATGGCAAGCACTGGCACATCGGCATCGACCGGGACGACGAAACGCTGCCCATCATCGCGGTAACGGCTGGTCACCAGAACGATGTAGGGATAACCGGCGGCGCTGCGCGTCAGCACCTGCACCAGCGAGAGCGAATCCTCGTCCATCCACATCACATCTTCGATGTAGACGACCGTCGGCATCAGCACACTTTCGGCGCGGATGAGCGTCACGAACGCCGCCAGCATGTTCTCGAAACGCAGCTTCGATTCGACCTGCTCGTAGAGCGAGTTTTCCCAGCGCAGATCGACCATCGCGCCGAGGAACGAGCGTGTACGCTCCAATTCATCGGCTATCGGCCCGTAACTCGACGCCCGCAAATCATCAATCAATTCGTCGAGCCGCTTGTTAAAAACTGCCCGGTTGGCATCGGCGCTGCGCTCGGTCGATTGATCGAAATAGGTGCGGAGAAAATAGCGAAACGGGTTAAGCGACTGGCGCAGGATACCTTCAACCGGGCAGGTAAACCAGTTGATCGCCTGCGTCTCGTTCAGACGGCGGCGCAGCTCGAAAATCAGGCGGCTTTTGCCCATCCCCAGTTCGCCGTAAACGTAGGCCATCCCGGCGAATTTGCCGCTGAAGACCGGCTGCACGGCGGTCTGGAGCGCGGCCAGCTCGGCCTTGCGCCCGACCATCGCGCCGGAGAATCCAGTTTCCTCGCGGCTCGTCGCCAGCGGCCCGATCAGCCGCGCTACTTTGACCGGCTCTTTTTTGCCTTTAACTCGCAGCGGCGGCAACAGCTCCCAGCGGAAAGCGTCCGACACCGCCTCGTAGACACGACCGCTCACCCAGACATCGCCGCTGCCTGCGTGCTGCATCAGCCGCGCCGCCAGATTGACCTCGTCGCCGAGCGCGCCGTAGGTGCGGCGCGTGCTGCCGCCATATGACCCGGTACGCATCGTGCCGCGGCTCAGGCCGATCTGGACGCCGGTCAGCCAGTCCATTTCCGGCGGCGGCAGGCGAAACTCCAGTGCTGCCGAGACTGCGCGGCGAGCATCATCTTCGTGGGCAATCGGCGCGCCGAACGAGACGTACAGGTAATTACCCTTGTCGCCGACCGTCAACTGAAGCAGATTGCCCTCATAGCGGACGATAATCTGCTGCACCCAGCGGATGAAGGCATCAAGCTTGCCGCAGGCGTCGGGGTCAGAATCATATTCGATCCCGCCAAAACGCAAAAACAGCGCCACTGCCGGTCGAAGCTCGGTCAGGAACTCGCCGAGGCCGCTTTCCATACGCTCAAAGACAGCCGCCGGCAGCCAGGCGCGGACATCGTCGTCTGGCAGTCGAGCGAGCGAGATTTCCGGCCAGGGCAGCGGCATGACGAGGCAGTTGAGGTCGGCAACGACGGCGAAACGCTCGCCCGACTCCTCGTCCTCGCGCCACTCCGTTACCCGCAACCAGTCCGACAGGCGCTCGGCGGTGAAGCTGTCGACGACGGTATCGCCTTTGTCGGCGAGATGTTCTGCCGTCGCCATCCGCGCGACCGTGTTTCCGGCCAGCACATCAATGGTCTGAATTGACGGGTCGCCAACCAGAAAGCGGCGCGCTTTCCCGGTGGTCACGGCGGCCTTCATCGCCAGCGCGACCGTCGCGCCGCCCGGCAGCGGGACAGCAGCAAAAGCTTCCATGCCGTGCTGCATGACTAAAGCACAGGCCACCGAGCGCAGCGGCGCAGACGGCTGGCTGGCAAGCGCTGGCTCGCCAAACCAGCAGGTAATTGCGTCGCCACTGAAGCCAATGACACTGCCGCCATAACGGTCGACCTCGGCGATCAGCGTGTCATAAACCAGATTAAGCTGGCGGGTCAGTTCTTCAGCGCCGCGTCGAGGCCCCAGCGATTGGGCCAGCGCTTCGGTCAGCGGGGTAAAACCGGAAATATCCGCGAACAGCGTCGCGCCGACTGTTTGCTCCGGCAGCGTCAGGCTGCGCGCCATCGCATCGCGCCGGTCAATCGGGATATAGTCACTCATCAACAAATGATCCACTGGCAATGTCCTCGCTCTCGGCAGCCGCAGAATCTCGGCTGCGCGCAGCGGAATTCACTTCCATTATAGAGTATTTCCGGCTCGTGAGGCAATCGAATGCTCAGATCAAATGTTCTAGCAATAAAGAAGCCTTACCGGGCTGCGCGTTTAATTCATGTCAATAAATTGCGGAGTTTTATTATCCCCGGTTACAATAATGACAGGTCATTAAGCGACTGCTCAAAACGAAACAGGCGAGACTGAACCGGATGAAGATTCTGCGCTGGATGGTGTTTGCATGGGTGCTGGCTCTGGTCAGCACAACCCTGCCCGCGCGTGCCGTCTCCGCGAATGCGGCGCTCGACCGGATGCAGGCGCTGGCCGCTTCGGTTCACGCGCCGCACGTCACCAGTTTACAGGCGCAGCAGCACACCGCCGCCTGGACGGTACTGGTCTATATGGCCGCCGACAACGACCTCGAAAGCTACGCCATCGCCGACCTGAACGAGATGGAGTTCATCGGCAGCACCGACAATCTCAACGTTGTCGTCCAGGTTGACCGCTCACCGCGTTATGACAGCACCAACGGCGACTGGAGCGGCGCTCGGCGCTACTTCATGACTCAGGACACCGACCTCGACAACGTCGCCTCGCAGCAGGTCGGCGATCTCGGCGTCATCAACATGGGCGACCCGGCGACGCTCAAGGACTTCATCACCTGGGGCATCAAGACTTACCCGGCCCAACATTACGGGCTGGTCATCTGGGATCACGGCGGATCGTGGCTCGGCGTCGGGATCGACGACTCGGCGGACGACGACGCGCTTCAACTGCCCGAACTCGACTCGGCCCTGAAGGACTCGCTGGCGGACAGCCAGCTTGACCGGCTCGATCTAGTCGGCTTCGACGCCTGCCTGATGGGTTCGATTGAGGTCTACCGGACGCTTGCGCCCTATGCTCGCTACGCGGTCGCCAGCCCCGAACTGATCCCCGGTCAGGGCTGGGATTACGCAGGCGCGTTCGGAGCGATTGCCGACGACCCGACCGTCGATGCGCCAACCTTCGGCCACGCCATCGTCGATAGCTTCAATACCTTCTACACGCAAATCGTGACGAATTACGACTACTTTAGCCTCGGCTTGATCGACCTGAGCCAGACGGCCAGCGTGGTCAGCGCGCTCGATTCGTTCACCGGCAGCGCCGACAGCGCTAACGCGGGCGAGGCGATTGCCCGCGCGCGCAGCAAGGCGCTGGTCTTTGGCGCGTTCGACGACCCGCAGTATGCCGACATCTGGGCGGCGACCGACATGCTCGGCCTGATGCAGCAGGTTCAGGCGCAGACCGAGGACAGTCAGATCGTCGATGCCAGTAAAGCGGTCATTGACGCCGGTCAAAAGCTGGTGCTGTACCATCTGACGAGCAAGACGCTCGAAGATTCGCAGGGCGTCTCGATCTATTTCCCGCGCACCGCAACTTTTTTCACCGACAAAAATCGTGACACGCGCTACGGTCAGGACACGCCACCCGATCTGAGTCCGTGGCAGAAATTCCTGGGGACGTTCTATTCCTTCTTTGCGCGCAGCAACCCTTCAGCGCTGATTACCGGCGCGACGACCGATCACAATCAGGCAGTCTTCAAGCTGTCCTTCAACACGGGCGGCCTGTCCGATGCGCTGTTCTACATCGCGCTCAAGCTCAACAACAAGCCGATTCTGGTCGATTACCGCCGCTTCGCGGTCGGCGACTTCCCATCCAGCGGCACAGTTGAGCCGACTGTCACCTGGGCAAAAAACATCCCGGTCGTCTCCGACGGCACGACGCAGGTTCCGGCGCTGCTGATTAAAGATCGGCGCAATCCGCTCCGGGGAATCATCAATGGCACCTTTATTCCGCAGAACGGCGACCCGCAGGTGGCCGTTCAGGTGCTGTTCGACCTGACCGATCCCAACCTCGGCAAGTCGATCAGCGTCTGGGGTATCCGCGACTCGCTGATCGGCCCGATGCCCTCGCAGATCAACGCTCAACCGGGCGATAAGTTTGTCCCGGCGTGGCTGTCGATTGGCGCGAATGGGCAGCTCAACACGCGATCTTCCGATCAGATCCTGACCTTCAGCACCCAACCGCTGACCTATTTCTTCGTTGACGCGCCAGCGGCGGTCTACGCAGTTGGCGTGCAGGCGGTCAGCCCGGCAGGGGACGTCGCGGTGACGACGACCGAAGCGCAGGTGAGCAGCAGCGGCGTCCTGACGGTCAGCACGCCGAACCCGCCCACCGAGGACAACACACCGGAAAGCCCGACACAGCCGCCCTCGACACCGCTGCCCGCCCCAACGTCGAATTCGTCACCCCCGTCGGACGATACGGCCACTGGCAGCCCGGCGCAGATCAACCCGGTCGGCTCATCAACCGTGGTCAGTCAGGTTGGCGAGCCGATTTCGCAGCCGTTCGAGGTCAAGGTCGTCGACAGCAACGGCCACGGCGTCCCCGGCCAATCCGTCACCTTCAGCGCGCCATCGAGCGGCCCCGGCGGCACGTTCGCCCCGCCGATTATCTACGCGCCCAACACGCTCGATCAGATCATGGCCGCGCTGACCGGGGCGAGCAGCGCGCTGGCGCAGGAAGGCGGCACGGACAGCGTCACGACTCAGACGGGCAGCGACGGCACAGCGCAATCGACGCAGTTCACGGCCAACCATACTGCCGGGAGCTATGACGTCACGGCGACGTTGAGCAACGGCCTGACCTTCACCTTTCACCTGACCAACACGCCCGGCCCGGCGTTTACCATCGAGGCTGCTTCCGGCGGGTCGCAATCGACAGAGCTTGAGACCGACTTTGCGACGGCGCTTCAAGCGCGCGTCACCGACCTTTACGGCAACAGCGTCTCCGGCATCACGGTCACGTTTACGTCGCCCAATCCTGATGAAGGCGCGGGCGCATCGTTCCCGGAAGCGGCCACGACGGCGGAAGCTGTCACCGATGCCCTTGGGCTGGCAACTGCGCCGACGCTGACCGCCAATTCCTACAGTGGCGATTTCACCGTCGAAGCCAGCTTCGACCTCGAACCCGACTCAGGCGGAACACCAGAGTCGGACCCAACGGCCTATTTCGATCTGACGAACACGCTGCCGCCAGCCATTCATCTCGAGTTCTCCAGCGCGCCGACGTCAGCCGTCGTGAACCAGTCGTTTAGCGGCGAGATCGAAGTCTACGTTTACGATCAGGACGGCAATGCCATCACCAGCGGCAGTGTCGACTTCGTCGGGCCGGGAACCGGGGCAGGCGTCACCTTCGACAACGCCGAAGGCAATCGCTATATCTCCGCCGCCATCGACGCCACCGGACACGCGAGCAGCGGCCCGATCCATGCCACAACCCGGACAGGCACGTATAACGTCCACGCATTAATCGGCGAAGAAGCGTCAGCGAGCGTCTCACTCACCAATCTGCCCGATGTCGCCGTCAGCCTCTCGGCCAATGCCGGTACGCCACAGTCAACTGTGGTCTCGACCGCCTTCACAACCGCGCTACAGGCGAAGGTCGCCGACCAGTATGGCAATGGCGTCCCCGGCGTCAGCGTCACCTTTGGCAGCGCCGACGCGGCTGAAGTGCCGGGCGGAACCTATGCCTCATCCGGCAGCGCTGACGACGTCGTAACGACTGACGCCAACGGCGTCGCCACCGCCTCGACGCTGACGGCTAACCCGGTCGCTGGCACTTTTCAGGTCAGCGCCAGCGCGAGCGGGATCGCTGACCCGGCCACATTCGCCCTGACGAATCTGCCGGACGTGGTCGCCTCGCTCGAGATTGCCAGCGCAGCCGAAGTGGAAACGACAACCGTTGGCGCGGCCTTCCCCGACGGCTTTGAAGTCACGGCTTACGATCAGTACAATAATCCGGTTCCCGGCGCGCAGATTCATTACAGCGCGCCGATCACCGTGCCAAGCGGCAGTTTCGCCGATCCGGGCGAGCTTGAGGGCCAGACAGCGCCGTATCGGGACGCCGCCATCACGACAGACAGCAGCGGCAGCGCGACACCCTCGACCTTTAGCGCCGATCAGCAGTCCGGCAGCTATACCGTCAACGTGACCTACGACGACGTCGGCGATAATATTCACCTGCAATACACCATTAATCTGACCAATACCCCTGATGTCCCGGCCTATGTCCTGAAAGTCAACGGCAGCGACGAGCAATCAACGCTCGTGGCAACGCCGTTTGGCAGCAGGCTCAAGGTCAAAGTCACCGACCAGTATGGCAATCCGATTCCCAACATCACGGTGTCGCTGACCGCGCCAGCGACCGGCGCGAGCGGGACGTTCACCGGCGGGTTGAGCAGCGTCAGCGACATGACCCTGAGCGATGGCATCTATCAGCCGCCGCAGTTCGCAGCCAACACGACAGCCGGGGCCTATTCGGTCACAGTGGATACTCCCGGCTACACGCTGACCGAGCCGAGCTTCACCCTGACGAACCTGCCCGGTGGGGCTGCTGCGCTTCAGAGCATCGACAGCTCGCAAACCGCAGTCGTCGGGCAGGCTTTTGCATCCCCGCTGCGCGTCGAAGTGGTCGACAGCTTCGGCAACGGCGTTTCCGGCGTCAGCGTCGTCTTTAGCGCGCCAGCGTCGGGGGCCAGCGGCACGTTCGCGGCGACGGGGACGAGCAGCGAAACGGTCACGTCCGACGCCAGCGGCATTGCCACATCGAGCGCCTTCAGCGCCAACCATACTGCCGGGGATAACTACATCGTCACGGCCAGCAGCGACGGGCTGACCTCAGCGCTGCTGGCGCTGTCCAATCTCCATGACGCAGCCTCAACTGTGGCGGTGTATTCCGGCGCGGGACAGCAGAAAGAGCTGAGCGGCGATTACGGATCGCTGGTCGCGCAGGTCGCTGACCAGTACGGCAACCCGGTGTCCGGCATCAGCGTCGTCTTTAGCGCGCCATCGTCGGGGGCCAGCGGCACGTTCGCCGGGACAAACGACATCACCGAGACGCAAGTGAGCGCCGGAAATGGGCGCGCGACCAGCAGCACCTTCAGCGCCAACGGCACGGCGGGCGATTTCACCGTCAGCGCCTCGGCGGTCAGCACGTTCGCCAGCTTCCCGCTGGTCAACCTCAACCCGCCGCCGCACACCACCAGCATCTCACCGTCGTCATACACCATCGGCGATTCGCCGATCACGTCCATCACCATCAACGGTTCGGGCTTCGTCGATGGCGTCTCCGTGCCGCAGTTCGACAGCCATGACCGGACGGCGTCCGGCGCGATCACGTCCGCGCAGATCATCATGAACATTCTGGCGAACGATCTGACGACCGCCGGTTACTTCGATGTCACGGCCTTCAATCCATTCACCAGCTACATCAGCGGCACTCCGGCTGGCAGCAGCTCGGAAGCGCAGACCTTCACGGTCTACAACACGACGCCCGTCCTGACTTCGCTCCAGACGACGACGCTGACGGCAGCGGGCAGCGGCGGCAGCATGACTGTCACTGGCTCGAACTTCGTCAGCGGCGCAAAGGTTCACTGGCTCTGGACGGACGGCGGCGGCTCTCACGACGTGACGATGACGACGCAGTTCAACAGTGGGACGCAGTTGACCTACGACTACAGCAGCGCTGACATTGCCAACGGCATCGCCACCGTCCACGTCGAAGTTCACAATCCCGCTCCGGTCAACGCGCCGTCAAACCAGCTTAACCTGACGATCAACAACCCGGTTCCGGCGATCACATCGGCGACCGACCACGGTTTTGTCAATGATGGCGACACGACGATTGACGTCTATGACAGCGGCAACCACTATGTTTCCAGTTCAGTCGTCAGCGTTGACACAGTCGGCTACGGCCCTGACTCAAGCACGCCGGTGACGACGACCTACATCGACAGCGGGCATCTGACAGCGGTCATTCCAGCGGCCAACTTCGGCACTCGCACGCAGTTTGACCTTTATGTGACGAACCCGACACCGGGCGGCGGTGACTCGAATGCCTATCCGTTCGCCGTCTACGATCCGACACCGACTATCAGCTCGGTTTCGCCGACATCGACCGATCAGGACGCGGGATTCACGCTGACGATCAACGGCACGGGCTTCGTCGATTTCGATACCGGCGTCATCTTCAACGGCACGACGTACAACAGCGTCAACGTCATTTCGTCAACCCAACTCTCGGTCGATATCGACGAGAGCGATACGGCGACAGCCGGCGACGTCAACGTTCAGGTCGTCAATCCCTACGGCTACGACGGCTCACCGCAGGCCGTCTACAGCAATACCCAACAGGTGACGCTGACGGCCCCCAACCCGACGCCAGTGCTAACCTCGATCTCGCAGAACAACGTCTGCGTCGGCACATCCAGCCTGACGCTTACAGTCAGCGGCAGCGGCTTCGTCAATGACTCGAAGATCATTTACCGTACCTATCACGACAGCGGCGACGAGGAACAGGAGATTGATACGACCTACAGCGACGGGAATACGCTGACGGGGGATTTCGACTCCGCTGCGCTCTCAGCGCTGGAGCGCGGCGAGATCTTCGTCCGCAATCCGAATCCGATTGTCGGCGGCGGCAGCCAGGATTCCGAACCAGCATACTTTAACATCAGCGACACTATCGACGTCAACAACGAGGCCGAGCTGCTTCAGGCCATCGCCGATGCCTGCTGGCCGAATATCCATATCGATCAGGACATCAGCGTGACGAACACCGTCGCGCTCAACCGGAATGTGACCATCGACGGCGCGACCGAAGGGACTTACGAAGTCACCGGCAATGGCACCGACCCGATTTTCAGCGTTCCGTCCAGCGTCACCGCGACGATCCATGATCTCAGGATGACGGGCGCAGGCGGCCACGGCGCGATTGACAACGATGGCACGCTGACTCTCGACGACGTTTACGTTCACGACAACGACGGCCACGGCATCTATAACACTGGCACGCTCAACATCAGCAGCAGCACTGTCCAGGACAACGGCCACACCAACGCCGATGGCAGCGGCATCTACAACACGGACACGCTGACAGCGGACTTCGTCCAGTTCCAGGACAATGGCACCGGGCTGGCTGCGAATGGCGGCGGCCTGTACAACAGCGGCACAGCGACCGTCACCAACAGCGCCTTCCAGAACAACAGCGCCGACAAAGGCGGCGGCATCTACAACGATGGATCGCTCAAAGCGATTAACGTCACCTTCTGGGACAGCAGTGGGACGGAAGGGGCCAGTGTCTACGGGGCCAGCGGCACGTCGAAGCTGAGTTTCATCCTCACCGCCGACAGCAGCGGCAGTGATGCAGCGCTCTACGGCAGCGGCTTCCAGATCAAGAACAGCCTGCTGTTCGGCTCAGGTGGCGGCAACGGCGTCTGCTCTGGCAGCAGTTTCTCCGGCACGTTCAGCGGCGTCAATCTAGGCGACTCGAACAACTGCGGAGCGACATTCGCAGGGGATGGCTCCGACATCACACCCAGCATCGGCTCCGGCGATGTATTCTACTTCAATGTCGATGGCTCGGCGATTGACACGGCAACCGACTGCACTGACGTCGATGGCGCAGCTATCGGCACCAGCGTCAATTACCAGAGTCGACCGTTCGGGCCTGCCTGCGACGTTGGCCCCGTCGAGGAACCCTATTCATAAGTGTCGTCGGGATCGCGCTTCCCCGGCAGCAGGCAGCACGGGTCGGTCACAACAAAACGACCGGAGCTAATTAGCCCCGGTCGTTTTGTTTGTTCTGCCGATAGCGCGATCCGTTACGAGAGCTTGCGTCCGCCGCGCACCGCTTCGAGCATCTTACTGTCGAACATCGTCGGCGCGACATCGACGCCGGGAGCGGCAACCGTCAGGCCCTTGAGGTAATCGACGACTGTTTTGACGCTGCTTTCGCCGAGCTTCGCCGGGTCAGGGACGATGACGCCGGTCAGACGTCCCGCTTCAATCGCGCCGAGCAGGCTGTCGCCCGGCTCGAAGCCGAGCAGCGTGACGCCGGTCTGGCGCGAAATCACGTTTGCCTCGACGGCGGACAGCAGCGCTTCCGAGTCATAGCCGACGACGCCCTTCGCATCCGCACTCTTGATCGCAGCGACATAGGCATCCTGAAGCGCCTTCTTATCGAGGCCAGTGATGTCGAGCGTCTGAACTTTAACCTCCGGGCAGGTCGCGGTCAGGGCGCTGTTGAGGCTGGCGCTGCGGTCACGGGCCTGAGTGACGATCACGCTTTCCGGCGAGGCAGCGTCAGCAGCCGGAACCGCCGGGAAGCCGACCAGTTCCAGCACGGTGCCGGTATTCGCCAGTTTATCGCAGAGCGTCGTCGCGGCCAGCGCGCCTTCTTCGTTGATGCCCGAGTCGATCACGTCGGCCACCTGCACGGTCGCGTTATTGGCGACATCGGTCACGGTCATCGCGGCGAGCGTGTCCGTGCCAGTATCCTGAGCGCCAATGTTGAACAGCGGCGCGCCTTCGACCAGCGAGCCGATCAGAAAGACGGGGACACCGGCTGTATTGGCGGCTTCGACCGAGGCCGCGCTGGCGACCGGGTCAACCGGCGCGAACAGCAGCGCCTTGACGCCCTGCCCGATCAACGCCTGCACATTGGCCGTTTCGGTATCGACGCTGCTTTTCGCGTCCATGACCACCAGTTTCACGCCAAGCGAGTCGGCGGTCTTCTGCGCGCTTTCGAGCAGCGCCGTGTAATAGACGCTCTCGGCGGACGGCACAGACACGCCGATCAGGTTGTCAGACTGCGCAGCAGCCACACTAACAGCCAGCAGGAACATCAGCAGAGAGACGATCAACAGCAATTTACGTTTGAGCATGGGACTCCATCCATTTCTAGTCTGGTCATGGCCTGCATCAAGACGTCTCCGAACGGCCAGCCAATCAAATTTTAACAGAAGACCAGCAGCATTCGTATTAACGCTTGCCCCAATCAGCCCTGCCCAGGCTCGGCATGAGGGAACTGCCTTATTGTAAGCGAAAATAGCAGATTGCAGGCGACCAATAGACGCTAAAAAAGCGCCGTTCTGGCGCTTTTTTAGCGGTAGCCATATGAGCAGCTAAATCGGGGCGCTCACGCTGATTTGCGTCAGCCCGACAAAATCATGTGACGCGCAGGCCGTCAGCGAGCCAAACGGGCTGCACGCCGCAATAATTGGGTTAACCGCCTGCGCTTCTGGCCTCATACCGGCGATCAACAGCGCGCGGGCGCTGCCAAAACCCAGCTCGTCGAGCGGGCGCGCGACCGACGTAACCGGCATCAGCGTCCCCTGCGCCGCCGTCCGATAAGTCAGGCTGGCCCCACCGAGAATAATAAGGAGCGCAGTGAGCGCGGCGGCGACGAAAAGGCGGTAATGGCTCGCGTGAGTCGATTCTGGCTTGAAGCGGTGATGAATGTCTGTGGGCATCATTCCCCCCTCTGATGACATCATCATAGCACGAGCACGCTGCATTACAAGAAATATTATGCATTTTTTTAGTGCTGCTGCTGAAATGGTCAGGGGGTCACGAACTCAAGCAGGTCGGCGCTGGCATGGGCGACGTCGGCATACTCGCCGCGCCAGTCGGGGTCAGGCAGCGCCAGAGCGAGCTGGTACATCGCCTGATCGGTCATGGCAGTCAATTCGTCCCGGTCGATACGGCCATGCGCGGCGGATCGGAAGCGAAAAGGCGCGCCAAAGTGGATGCGAATCTGCGGTCGCTGGAAATGCCTGAGCTTCGAGGCCCAGTCCTGCGCGCCAGCGATGGCGGTCGGGACGATGATGGCGTCGGCTTTGGTGGCGATATAAGCCAGGCCCTCTTTCGGGCGGGCAAGACCGCGCGCCTGGCGATGCCCTTCCGGCGCGATCAGGATCATCTGCCCACTCTTAATCAGCTCAATGGAGTTGACCAGCGCCCGACGATCCACCGCGCCGCGCTGGACGGTATAGGCGCCCCAGAAGCGGATCAGCGCGCCAAAGAGCGGATTGACGAGGTTCTCGGCCTTTGACATCGGGATGACGTAGCGATTGGGAACCGCGCCCATCGTCAGGATCGGGTCGATGAACGAGATGTGGTTCATCATAATGATCGTGCCGCCGCTGGCCGGGATGTTCTCTGTACCGCTCACTTTCACATCCCAGAGGAGGCGAAAGCCGAGCGTGCGGATCAGCCCGCGCAGCAGCGACCGACGCCAGGCCATCGCGGGCTGGCGGGCGACGTAATCCTGAACCGACAGTTCGGCCATCAGCCGCGCTTTCCGCCGTTCGAGCGTTCGCGCCGGGGCGGGCGCGAGCTGTTGCCGCGCGAGGGGCCAGCAGGCCGACCGCGCGCGGGCCGCGAGTCCGAGCGTCCGCCGCCACGGCTCGGCCCCGAATGGGCCGGACGCCCGACAGGCCGTGACGAGCCGCTGCCCGGTCGCCCGGTCGAGCGCGGGCGATTCCCCGGCTGGCGATATGGCTCCGACGATGGCGGGACATCGGCGTTACGGCGCAGCGGCGGACGCTTCGCCTTGCGGCCCTGAAGCTCCGGGGACGGCGTGCTCATCACCCGGACTTCGTCAGCGCTCATCTCGCGCCATTCGCCGGGTAAAAGCTGCCCCAGCTCAAACAGGCCAATCCGGGTACGCAGCAGGCGGCGCACCGGATGGCCGAGGATGGCGGCGACGCGGCGAATCTGGCGCTTCTTGCCTTCAGTCATGATGATGCGGAGCACCGTGACGTCCTGCCCGCCTTTGGTGACTGTCACCGAGCAGGGCGCGGTCATGCCGTCTTCTTCGTCGAGCATGATGCCGGTTTCCCAGCGGGCAATCGCCTCGGCAGACGGCAGGCCATTGACCGACACCTTGTAAGTGCGGGTATGGTGATAGCGCGGATGTGAGAGTCTGTTCGCCAGATCACCATCGTTGGTCAGCACCATCAGCCCTTCGCTATCGGCGTCGAGCCGCCCGATAGTGAACAGATGTCCCGGAATCGGGACGAGATCGCGCACGGTGCGGCGCGTGTCGTTCTTGTGGCCGAGGTTGGTGCTGACGACGTTACGCGGCTTGTTGACCGCGATGTAAATCCGCTTAACCTGATCGGGCTTGAGGCGCGCGCCATCGACCTCGACGACATCGGTTGTCAGGTCGGCCTGATCGCCGAGTCTGGCGACCTGTCCGTTGAGGCGCACACGCCCCGCTTCGATGATGGCTTCGCAGGCGCGCCGGGAACCGTAGTTCGCCTGTGCCATCAGTTTTTGCAAACGTTCTTTCATGACCATCCAGAGGGCTGAGTGATAAGGAATGGGTGATGAGCAAGCCGTTATGCCGATGCTGCTGCTGCCGCCAGAGGCAAGAATGCAACACTCAAGAAACAGCATAACGCCTCATTGCGCCCATTATATCAGCACAAAGGAAACGCCGTGAGGGACAGTCTACTCGGCTGGCGGTTCCTCGATCAGGTGGATGCCCGCCAGCGACTCGTAAACGCTGATGATGGCGCTGTTGTCCAGCTCGCGGTTGCCCTGCTCCAGCATGGCCGTGTACAACTGCTGAATGACCGCCGTCACCGGCAGCGGAATACCGTAGGTTCTAGCGGTGTCGAGGACGATGCCGAGGTCTTTATGCTGCATGAACGCCTTGAAGCCGGGGCCGCGATTGCCGACGAACAGGCGCGGCGGCTTGACGTCGAGTGTCCACATCTGCGCCGCGCCGCCCTTGATCGCCTCGACCACCCGGCGCGGATCGACGCCCGCCTTCTGCGCGGTAATGAGCGCCTCAGCCAGCGAGGCCATCTGCGCGCCGACGATGATCTGGTTGCAGACTTTGGCGATCTGGCCCGCGCCGCTGTCGCCAACCAGCACCCAGGCGCGGCCTATCGCTTTCCACAACGGCTCGGCGCGGTCGAAGGCATCCTGCGGCCCGCCGACCATGATCGTCAGCGTGCCGTTACGCGCGCCGACGTCGCCGCCGCTCACCGGCGCGTCGAGCGCGGCGACGCCCTTCTCGGCCAGCCTGACGGCCAGCATCCGGGCGCTTTCCGGCTTGATGGTGCTGTTGTCGATGAAAACCAGCCGATCATGCGCGCCTTCGAGGATGCCATTCGGCCCCAGCACGACAGTTTCGACGTCAGGCGTGTCCGGCAGATTGGTGAAGACGAACTCGACCCGCTCGGCGACTTCCTTCGGCGATGAGGCCGCTTTCGCGCCCTCGCTGACGAGCTGATCAATTTTGCCCTGACTGCGATTGTAGACAACCAGCTCATGACCGGCTTTCATCAGGTTGCGAGCGATGCCGCCGCCCATGATCCCCAGACCGATATATCCAACTTTCGCCATGGATGCTGCTCCTTTGGAATGCCCTCACCCCCGACTCCTCTCTCTCTGAGGGAGAGGGGAGAAAGAAGCGACATGGCATCATGAAACCGTCAATTTCTACGGCAAAGAATAACGCATTTCTAAAATTAATCGTTTGCGCGAACCTGGACTTTCTTCGTCACGCGGAACTGGAGCGGGCTGCCGAGCAGCAGCCGGGTCTGCGCCTGAAGCGTCGGGACAGCGACGAAGAACAGCGTCAGCAGCGGCAGCAGTGGGAAACTCAGGAGCGTCATAATGCGCTCGCCCCAGGTCTGCGGGCGAGTGCGCGGCGGACGCACGATGACGTCCTGATACCAGAAGACGATGCCGAGCACCGACACCAGCGCGAAGGCGATTTGCAGCAGCGCAAAGATCGGGTTGCTGAAGCCTTCGCGCGTAAACTGCTGGAGCAGTGACGGGTTGAGCAGCAGCGGAAGCTGCGAGCCAACCGTCATGATGATCCAGCCCGCGCTCGCCAGCAGAATGTCGTGCGAGATGCGGAACAACAGCGCGAACATCACCCCGAACTCAATTTCCGGGTGTTCGAGCATCTTGGCGACCGTGTAGCCGACTTCCTTGCTGCCCCAGGCATGGCGCAGCGATTGCAGGTAGCGGTTGCGGGCCGAATCAATCAGCGTGTCGCCGGTCACGGCCTCGGCCAGAAACGGCAGAAACACCCGCTCAACCTTGACTTCGCCATCACGGGTGAAAAATGACTTGATGAACATGTGCCACTCGTCGGCGATCACATCCGAGTCCCAGTAGCCGCTCATGTCGAGCAGGCGCAGACTGAGCGTGTACGACGACATTGGCATCGGCGTCCACCACGGCGCGGCCAGATACGCCAGTTCCAGCGCCGAGGAATAGGCATTGAGGATGCGCTGAAGCGGGTTGATCTCCCAGACATTGGCATGATAGCGAATCGGCCCCTGCCAGAAGCGGTGATAGCGGTCGGTGTTAGTGGCGAACAGGCAGGTCAGCGCGTAGAAATACTGTGGATGCCAGAGGGTGTCGGCGTCCATCGTCGTAATCAGGATGTGGTCAATGTTGACGCTGCCCTCATCGACCAGCCGCCGCTTGACCCAGCGCGCCGCCCACGCTTCGTTAGCCGACTTACACTGCATCTCTCCCGGCAGGCCGCGCGGATGGACGGTGTAGTGAAAATTGACGAACTTGCCCGCATAGCACAGCCGCAGCGCTTCAGCCTTCTCGACACAGCCATCCTCGCCCGCTTCCATCGCCATGACAATCGTTATCCGCTGGCGCGCCTGATACTGGCGCGCCAGCGCGTCGAGCGTGCGCTCCAGCAGCGGCAGCGGTTCCTTATAATTGGGGATGATGACGACATGATGCACGGCGTCCCATGCCAGCTTATCTGGCGATGGACCGCCCTCATAGACGGCGCGCCAGTCGGTTGTTTCCCACTGGCGAATCCGGCGCAGACCGATGATGTTAGCGATGCCTGAGAGCAGAAAGCGCAGCGCCGAGTAAAAGGCCAGCAGCACGGCGATGACCAGAATGGCGCGCGGAAAAGCGACCGCTCCAGCGATGCAGAACAGCAGCGCGACCCAGGCCAGACAGCCGGGAATCCCATCGAGCAGCCGTTCAGGGATGGCGGGCGGCGGCGTCCCGGCCCAGATTGATTGACCGACGCCAAGCTGTACGTTGTTGCGGCGTCCACCCGTTGACTGATACGGCACAGTAGGGAACCTACAGGAAAGTTGTGCGTGATGCGTGATGCGTGATGCGATCAGGAAAGGA
>CAZZAO010000032.1:0-4944 GCA_964652205.1 uncultured Anaerolineaceae bacterium
CCTTTTGTGTGCGGGGATGCGTGAGAGGGGCGATCAAGGCCGCCAGGTCGTGTCGTCGGGATTCTTTGATCGGCACGCTGCCGAATGACCATCGGCGTTGATACGGATGACTATTCGTATGCCTTGTGGCGACGGATTCTAGAGCGTGGCGAGATGGTCATCCAGCCGATCCCACGTCTGCCGGATGCCTTCTTCCATCCCCATCTTCAGCACCATCTGAAGCTCGTCGGCGCTGTTGTAGCGCGTCCGGTCGACAAGCTGCGTTTGGCCGTTGCCGAGGTCGATGAATTCATTCGTAATTAGCATGATCGGCATCGACGGGGTGACGCTGCCATGTTCGTCGGTGAAGGCATCGGTATTGACGTAGCGTTCCGGCTCAACAATTTCCTTAAATACGGCCTTGCCGCAGCTCTGCTCGCCGTTGGGGCCAGCCATACAGTAGAACCACTCACCGCCAACGCGGAAGTCGATCTCGCAGATCGGGAGCGTCCAGCCCTGCGGCCCCCACCAGTGCTCCAGATGTTCTTTCGTTGTAAACACCTTCCACAGCAGGTCGCGCGGGGCATCAAAAACGCGCGTAACCACGAGTTCGTTGTCGGTCGGTGTCGTCAGGATCGTGTCATTGTGTCTGGTCATTTTTATGCTCCCTGTTTTGCAGTGCTTGCAGGTAGTCGTCCAACTGATCGAATTTCGACGCCCACTGGCCGCGATAGGCTTCGAGCCATTGATCCAGTTCGGCCAGCGGCTCGGCGCGCAGCTCATACCAGCGGCGCTGCGCGTCCTGCCGCGCCGTCACCAGTCCGGCTTCGCGCAGCACCTTAAGCTGCTTGGAGACTCCCGGTTGGCTGATGCCGAGCAGGCTGGTCAGCTCGCCGACCAGCCGGGGCCGCTCGCGCAGCAGGTCGAGGATTTGTCTCCGGGTTGGGTCAGCGACCGCGTCATAAATTGAGATCATGCTCATCAATATACCATAAAGGTTATATAACTGTCAAGGTATTAAAGTGATTGATGGGTAAATCGGTGGATAGAAGCCCGCTTGCTTGCATCGAGCAGCTAAACTCCGTACCATTCGCCCATTCAAGCAGAGCGGCCTTGCGCTGACCCGTGCCAGATTTGTGGAGCCGTACCATGAAAAAGATTCTGAACGATCCGAACAACTACGTCGATGAGATGCTCGATGGCCTGCTGCTGGCTCACTCAGATGCGCTGGCGGTGGTCGATGGGGATACCCATTGCATTGTCCGCGCTGACGCGCCGATCCAGGGCAAAGTGGCGATTGCGACCGGCGGCGGCTCCGGGCATCTGCCGGTGTTCCTCGGCTACGTCGGCGAAGGGCTGCTCGACGGCTGCGCGGTTGGCGATGTCTTCGCCTCGCCGAGCAGCGACCGGATGCTGTCCGTCACCGAGAAGATCAACGGCGGCAAAGGCGTGCTTTATCTCTATGGTAACTACGGCGGTGACATCCTCAATTTCGACCTTGCCGCCGAGATGGCTGACATGAGCGATATTCCTGTACGCACGATTCTCGTGGCCGACGACGTCGCTTCCGCGCCTGCTGCGCAGGCCAGCCGTCGGCGCGGCGTAGCCGGGATGGTGTTCGCTTTCAAGATCGCCGGGGCGAAAGCCGACCTCGGCGGCTCGCTCGACGAGGTTGAAGCCGCGACCCGCGAAGCGTTGAGTAACATTCGTTCCATCGGCGTGGCGCTGTCGTCGTGTACCGTGCCGATGGCCGGTCAGCCGACGTTCATGATTGGCGACGACGAAATGGAAATCGGCATGGGCATTCACGGCGAGCCGGGGGTTCGGCGCGAAAAGCTTCAGACTGCCGACCAGATCGCCGGGCGAATGGTCGATGCGCTGCTGGCCGATCTGCCGCTCACAGCCGGGGACAGCCTCGCCGTCATGGTCAATGGTCTGGGCGCGACGCCGCCAGAAGAACTCTACATCCTCTACCGCAAAGTGTACAGTCTGCTTGACGGGCTGGGCGTCAGGGTGCATCGCGCTTACGTCGGCGAGTACGCCACCAGTATGGAAATGGCGGGCGCGTCGCTGACCTTCTTCCGCCTGACGAAGGGGATGGCTGAACTGCTCGATCACCCGGCCAACAGCCCGTTTTTCGTGCAGGTGCAGGCATGACGACTTACGACAGCGCGCAGATCATCGCGGCAATCCAGCGGGTGATTGACCGAGTTTTGAGCATGAAGGACGAGTTGAACGATCTCGACCGGGCGATGGGCGATGGTGATACTGACATTTCGGCGCTCAAAGCCGCCGCCGGTCTGCGCGACTTTCTGGCGACCGGGCCTGCAACCGACGATCTCGGTCAGTTCTTCTTCAACGCCGGACGAGCGATTAACGCTGCCGCTTCCAGCACGCTCGGCACGGTCACGGCCATCGGCGTGATGCGTTCGGGCAAGGCGGCGACCGGGCGACAGACGCTCGATCTGGCGGCCCTGTCTGCCATGCTGGCGGCGGCCAATCAGGGGATTCAGGAGCGCGGCAAGGCAAAACCGGGCGACAAGACGATAGTTGACGCGCTCCATCCCGCCGCCGGGGCGCTGGCACAGGCGGTCGCCGACGGCAGGAGCGCTGGCGAAGCCGGAGCAGCTACGCTTGAGGCGGCCCGCGCAGGCCGCGACGCCGCGAAGGCGCTTCGCAGCCAGATGGGGCGCGGAAGCTGGGTCGGCGAACGGAGCGAGAATCAGCTTGACCCCGGCACGGTGCTGTTCGTCGGCATCCTTGAGGCGATCATCGGCTAGCCTGCGGGCTGCTGGCCGTTCAGGCCGTCATCAATCGCCGAGAGCAGCGCCCCGCTGCGGTCGATGCTCAGTTCCCAGATCATGAGGCCGCCGAAGCCGTTAGCGCGGACGTAACGCGCTCTGGCGGCCAGCGATTCCGGGTCTTCGTAACTAATCATGATCTGCTTTTCCGGGCTGTAGAGCCAGGGAACCTGCGCGTCCGCGTCCCAGAAGCGCTGGAAACTGCCGAGATAGTGGTCGGTCAGGTCGGTGTAATCGAAGTTTCCCAGTTCCCACGTCCCCGGCGCAAGGCTGGCGAACGGCTGATGCAGGCCGTTGTTGGCCGAACCGACGCCGAGCCAGCCCCGCCCGTAGAACGGCACGCCCATCACCAGCCGATCCGCCGGGACGCCGAGCGCGACTAAAGCTCGCAGTACGGTATCGGTGCTGATGCTGTTGGGCGGGTCGGTCGGCGTGGGGTAGAGCGGGGCATTGAAGCCGGTGAGGGCGCTCCAGTCCCCGGCCATGTCGTAGGTCATGACGTTGACCCAGTCAAGCTGCGGGACGATCTTCGCCCAGTCGAGCGGCTCATAGGCCCGTGCTTCCGCGCCGAGCGCGATGGTCAGCAGATAAACATGGCCGTCCTTCGCGCCCTGAGTGTTGAGTTGTGTCCGCAGTTCGGTCAGCAGCAGGGCGAAATTGGCCGGGTCTTCCGGTCGCTCGCTGTTGCCGTCCTGACCGCCGCCGGTCGGATATTCCCAGTCGAGATCGACGCCGTCGAAGCCGTACTTCGTCACGAAATCGACCGCCGAGCGCGCGAACTTCGCCCGCGATTCCGGCGTCAGCGCGGCGTCGGAGAAATGCGCCGACTGCGTCCAACCACCAACCGAGATCATGATTTGCAGGTTGGGATGCGCCTGCTTGAGCAGTTGAAGCTGATGGAAGTTGCCGAGCAGCGGCGCGTTTTCGTCGTCGCCGGGGAAAGGAGCCTGAGTGTCGCCCCATTCGTCACTCAGGATGACCTCGCCCGCCTCGGACACATTGGCGAAGGCGTAGTTGAGGTGCGTCAGCTTATCCGCCGGGATGTCCTTGATGAAATACTGCCGGTCGTACATCGCCCACCCGGCGTAAAAGGCGACAATCCGTGGGGGCAGCAGCGTCCCCCGTCCCTGCGCGCTGAAGGGCGCAGTCAGCAGAAGCGTGAACAGCGCAGATAAACCGAAAAATCGACGCCGCATAAGGATTGTCCTTCCAGTGTTTGCCTTTATTGTGCGCTGGAAGGGCGCGGCTGGCAACTGTTCAGCGAGCCATGTCGGTGTTTGCCGCCAGCCGCGACTCGGTCACAAGATACTGCGCGTAGGGATGGGTATACGGTTGGCCGGTCGTGCTGATCGTCGTAATCGGCTCGGCTGTTTCGACGCGCGCGCGGCAGCGGCCTGTGCTGCCGTCCGGCGCGCGATAGCTGATTTCGACTTCAGCCCACCGTGGCTCGTCGCCCGTCTCATCCTTTGCCCGGATGACTCCGACACGCTGAAAATCGAACCACTGCCAGCCGTAACGCTGCCATAACTCGCGCTCTGCCGCCTGTAGGAAGCCGGATTCCAGCCCGCTCCAGCCGCGATAATGCCCGCGCAGCGCGGCCACCTCGCCCTCGCGCCGAGCGATCTGTACAGCCTGCGGCGGCTCGACGTAAGCCCAGAAATGGCCGCTCGGCATGTCGATCAGCGTCGGCGCAAAGACGTGACCGCCGAAGTGGCTGACGCGCCAGACGCGCAGGCTGGCGTTGGCCTGCTGTTGGCGCAGCAGATGGTAGAGCGGATAGCCGAATTTGCCGCAGGCGGCATCGACCGAGCCATGCGTGCAGACCAGAATTTCGCGCGTGTCGTCGCTGGCTCGGTCGCGCCAGCAGTCGAAGCGCGGCAGCTCGTCAGGCTGCTGATACCACGCCCAGAGCAGCGGGCCGCGCTCAGCTTCCGGCACGAGATACTCGACCTTGTCGTAAGCGGCAAACGCCCCGGCCACTGTACCGGGCGTATCTGCCTGTGAATCCGAAACATGTCTTTCCGCTGATGCTTCTCCCCTCTCCGGCTCGACGGAGCGCGTTGAACTCAGCTCATCTCCCCTCTCCGGCTCGACGGGGCGCGTTGAACTCAGCTCATCTCCCCTCTCCGGCTCGACGGAGCGCGTTGAACTCAGCTCATCTCCC
>CAZZAO010000032.1:5044-16050 GCA_964652205.1 uncultured Anaerolineaceae bacterium
CAGCTCATCTCCCCTCTCCGGCTCGACGGAGCGCGTTGAACTCAGCTCATCTCCCCTCTCCCACCGGGAGAGGGGTTGGGGGTGAGGGAGTTGGGGGCGACTGTAGAACATCACCCGCCGGAAGCCGTCACGAGAGTAGGCCGCGTCCGGCGCAATCAGCAGCGCGCAGTGCGGATAGCCGCGTCCGGCGTGGTAATCATTCAGCCAGAGCGCGTACAGGTCGAGTAACTGCTGCGGCAGCGTTCCGGCAGCGTCATACAGGTTACGCTTCCACGGCAGCGGCGTTTCCAGCAGCGTCAGATCATCGAAACAGGTGGCGTGGCCGGCAGGATCGAGTCCCTTCTCTCGCGCCAGCACGTTGCAGAAGCCTTTGACAGCAGCAGGCGCGGTCGTCATGCGATAACCCGATGCAGGCTGACCATCGGCGGCTCGTAGGCGGCCTTGCGTCCGAGCGGGATGATTAAGGGCGTCCCGGTGACTGGATCGGCGATCACGCGGCAGTCAACGCCGAAGACGTCGCGCACCATCGCTTCGTTCACAACTCGGGTCGGCAGCCCGTGCGCCATGACCTGCCCCTCGCGCATGGCAATCAGGTCGTCAGCGTAGCGGCAGGCGTGATTGAGGTCGTGCAGCACCATCACAATCGTCTTGCCGCGCTCGCGGTTGAGGTCGTAGAGCAGGTCGAGCACCTCGATCTGATAGGCGAGGTCGAGAAAGGTCGTCGGCTCGTCGAGCAGGATCACGTCGCTGTCCTGCGCCAGCGTCATGGCGATCCAGACGCGCTGGCGCTGCCCGCCGGAGAGCGTATCGACCGGGCGGTCGGCGAAATCGACCATGTCGGTGGTCTCCAGCGCCTCGGCGGTGATCCGTTCGTCCTCGCTTGACCACTGCTGGAACCAGCTCTGATGCGGGTAGCGCCCCTGCGCGACCAGTTCGTGAACGGTCAGCCCTTCCGGCGCGACCGGGCTTTGCGGCAGGATGCCAAGCTGTTTTGCCAGCGTCCGGGTTGGCAGTTTCCAGATGTCCTGACAGTTGAGGATGACCGAGCCGGTCGATGGCTTGAGCAGGCGTGAGATGCCGCGCAGCAGCGTTGATTTGCCGCAGCCGTTCGGCCCGACGAGTGTTGTGATCTTGCCGCCACAGATCGTCAGATCGAGGCTTTCGACGATGCACAGATTGTCGTAAGCCAGCGAGAGATGGTTGGCAATTAAGTTGCACATGGAAGTCCCTAACGGTTACGGTTGCGATAGAGTAAATACAGGAAATAGGGCGCGCCGATCATCGCTGTGACCACGCCGACCGGCAGTTCGGAAGGCGCGATGACCACTCGCCCGATCAGGTCGGCGGCGGCCAGCAGCGCGCCGCCGAACAGCGCCGCGACCGGAATCAGCCCTTCGTGTGCCGGGCCGACCAGCCGCCGCGCGACATGGGGCGCGACCAGCCCGACGAAGCCAATCGTCCCGGCGACGGCCACTGCTGCTGCTGCCAGCGCCACGCTGACGATCAGCAGCAGGCCGCGCTGAAGTTCCATCCGCAGGCCGAGTCCTCTGGCGGCGTCCTCACCCAGTCCCATTGTGTTGAGCGAGCGCGCCGACAGAAAGGCGATGGGCAGCAGCACGATCAGCCAGCCGCCCATCGCCTGCACATGCTCCCAGTTGCGACCGTAGACGCTGCCGGTCATCCAGACGTAAGCCTGCTGAACGTCGTTGATGTCGCCGAAGACCAGTATCATCGTCGTCAAGGCGCTCAGGACGGCCTGAATGGCAATGCCGATCAGAATCAGCCGGATCGGCGTGACCGTCCCGCCTTTCCACGCCAGTAGATAGATGGCCGCTGCGGTCAGTAAGCCGCCTGCGAACGCTGCCCACGGCAGCAGCGTGATCGAGATCGTCTTGAGCTGGACGATCATCAGCACGGCGATGAGGGCCGCGCCGGAACTGACGCCGAGGATGCCGGGATCGGCCAGCGCGTTGCGGGTGATTCCCTGAAGCAGCGTGCCGGATGTTGCCAGCGCCGCGCCGACCAGAAATGCCAGCACGATCCGCGGCAGCCGGAAGGTGAAGACGACCAGCCTGAAATTGGCGTAATCTGGCGCAGATTGGTTGCTGCCGAGGAGCGTCTGGATGACGTCTCCCGGCGAGATCGGGTACTCACCCGTGCTGACGGCGATCACCAGCAGCGCCAGCGCGATCAGCACAATCAGCAGCGCTACCAGCGGTACGCGCCGGTCAATCCGATAGGAGAGCGGCAGCCCGCGCAGTCGAAGAGTGAGCCAGTTGGGTCTGAGTTCGCTGCGGGCGGCCATCAACGTTTGACTTTCCAGCGCGCCAGCGCAACGAAGACCGGCGCGCCGACCACCGCCATGATGACGCCAACCGGCAGTTCCTGTGGACGAATCAGGATGCGCGCGCCGACGTCGGCGATGGTCAGCAGAATCGCGCCGAGCACGGCAGAGTAGGGGATGACCCAGCGATAATCGACGCCGACCAGAAAGCGGACGACGTGCGGGATGATCAGACCAATAAAGGCAATCGGCCCGGCCAGGGCGACAGCGCCGCCCGCCAGCAGCACCACGATCAGCGCGGCGATAGCCTTGATCCTGAGCGTGTTCTGGCCGAGTCCTGTCGCCACGTCGTCGCCGAGGCTGGTGGTTGTGATCTGGCGGCTGATGAGCAGCGCGCCGACCAACCCGACCAGCATCCACGGCGCGGCCTGCGCCAGCAGCGTCATGTCGCGCCCCGCCAGCGAACCCGCCGTCCAGAAACGGATTTTGTCGAGCGTTCCCTGATCGCCGATCAGAATGGCCGTAGTGAAGGCCGAGATGAAGGCCGTCAGGATGACCCCCGCCAGCGTCAGCTTGAGCGGCGTTGCCCCGCCGCGCCCCATCGAGCCGAGGCTGTAGACGATGACAGCGGCCATCGCCGCGCCGAGGAAACCAAACAGGATGTAGGTTGACATCGGCGGGCTGCCGAGCAGGGAGATCGCCACGACGACTGCAAACACCGCGCCGCTCTCGATGCCGAGGATGCCGGCGTCGGCCAGCGGATTGCGCGTTAGCCCCTGCATGATCGCCCCGGCGACGGCCAGTGACGCGCCGACGACCACGCCCGAAAGCACGCGCGGCAGGCGCACCGTCTGGATAATGAGATGCTGAAAGTCCGACGAGTCGAAGGCGAATAACGCCTGATAGACTTTCTGCGGCGTGATCTCTGCCGCGCCGAGTGTGATGCTCCACAGGATGCACAATCCGAGCAGGATGAGGCACAGCAGCAGCCCCGGCAGCAGCAGTGAGCGGCTGCCGAGGATTCGCTGGGTGTTGCGCTTCTGCATCACTTTTACTTGAACAGCCATGAGGGTGCGCCCCGTTTATCTCACTGCCGCCGCGCTGCCATCTGGTTTAACGGTCAGCGGCACAGGGAGCGCTGCCGGGCTGATGAGCAGCAATCGGTCAAGCGAGCCAACGTTTATCAGAAACCCTTCCTCACTGCCCGCCCTTCCCGGAGCGCGGGCAAGGATTCGGAATGCAGGTCAAATACAGGTCAGACGTCGAGGCTGACCGCTGCTACCGATCATACGAGCAGGGGGTCTGGAAATCTACGAGGGCGTTTAAGTGAAGGATTTCACAGCGGGTAGTGGCGGGCATGGCGCAGGTGAACTCCGAATCACGCGGCTGAAAAACTAAACTGTCGCGGCACGTCATGGCTGGCAAGCCGGGG
This sequence comes from uncultured Anaerolineaceae bacterium, assembly GCA_964652205.1. Taxonomy (GTDB): domain Bacteria; phylum Chloroflexota; class Anaerolineae; order Aggregatilineales; family Phototrophicaceae; genus ZC4RG36. Next base: position 8,761 of record CAZZAO010000032.1, read on the forward strand.
TTAAACCTGTGATATGGCAGGGTTAAGAATCGGATCAGCGGCACGAACGCGCTAGAATAGACGCGCTATCGAATGCAAGTCAGGCAAAGGCGCAACGATGCCATCTCCTTATATCGACCTGAGAAGTGATACCGCGACGCTGCCGACCGACGAGATGCGTGAGGCTATGTACCGCGCTGAAGTCGGCGATTCGATGCGCGGCGAAGACCCGACCATGAACCGTTTGCAGGCGCTGGCTGCCGAGATGCTCGGCAAAGAGGCGGCGCTGTTCGTTAGCAGCGGCACGATGGGCAACCTCGTCGCGCTGCTCACCCACGCCAGACATGGCGATGAAGTCATTTTCGAGGCGGAAAGCCATGCCTATTATTTCGAGGTCGGCGGCTACGCGGCGCTCGGCGGTCTATCGGCGCGCCCGATCCGAAGCCAATATGGCGCGCTGTCGCCCGCTGACCTTGAGGCCGCTATCCGTCCGTCGTCGATCTTTTTTCCGCCGCCGCGCCTGCTGATGCTCGAAAATACGCACAACCGTAACGGCGGCAATGCCATTACGCTCGACGAAATGCGGCAGATGACCGACGTTGCCCGCGCGCACGGCCTCGCCGTCCATCTCGATGGCGCGCGCATTTTCAACGCCGCGACCGCGCTCGGCGTTCCGGTCAGCACCCTTGCCGCCTACGCCGACAGCGTGCAGTTCTGCCTGTCGAAGGGCCTGAGCGCGCCAGTCGGCTCGATTCTGGTCGGCTCGGCGGCCTTTATCGGTCGCGCGGCCAAAGTCAAGAAGATGCTCGGCGGTGATTTACGTCAGGCGGGCGTGCTGGCGGCGGCGGGCATCGTCGCGCTGGAGACGATGAGCAGGCGGCTCGGCGAGGATCATCAGAATGCTGCCGTCCTGCGCGACGCGCTCAGTCACATGCCCGGCCTGAAAATCGACCAGCCGCCGCACCCGACCAACATGGTTTTCATCGACACGACCGGCCTCGGCCTGACGGCGGAGCAGGCGGCGGACAGGCTCAAGCAGCACGGCATTCTCGCTTCAACTTACGGCGCAAGCCGGATGCGCGTGGTCACGCACCGGCATATCGGCCCGCAGGAAATCGAAACCGCCGCCGCAGCGTTTGAGGCGCTGACAGCGGCGGTTGAAACGGCGAGCGAGGAGACCTGATCGCCTGCGGAACTGACTCAGGCGTGGCTATTGCGGAAACAGGTTGCGCAGGGGCAGCGTAAAACCGGGCAGCAGCGTACCCCCTTCAAGCGAATCGTCGATCTTCAGAATCGTGATCTTAGCCTGCTCATGGACTTCAATTGTCTGCTTTTCAGTCAGAATCAGCCAGACAACCTGCGCGCCATTGGCAAGGTAGTAATCGGCGCGCTCGCGCATCGCCTTATAGCTATCGCCGGGTGATTTGACCTCTACGGCGAGATCGAGCATCTGCGGCACTGCGCCGCTCGACACAATCGGGCGTAAAGTGTCGGCAAAGTAAGAAATATCGGGAATACGCGAGTTGAAATCATCAATCGGCATTCTATTTCGGATTTTTGTGCCGAGGCGGCCAACTTGATACTGACGAAGGAAAATACCAATCTCGATAATCAGGTTTGCAACAACGACTCCGTGCAGTTCCGTTGGCGTGGCTTTCTCGACAATCTCGCCATGAATCAGCTCGAAGTTTCGCTCGATGTTCTCAGGACGGGCGATAAAGTCCTCGAATGCTTCGACGGTGTAGAGCCTGGTTTGAAGAAGCATTACTTCGTCTCCAGGCTAGACGCTCAAGCTTATACTGTTTGTTTTTCTGGTTCCGGGATAGTCATTCCCAGATCGAGGGCAGTTTCAAGCCACAGTTGTTTTGCGTCATCAATCATGACCAGCGCATCTTCGCGGCTGTTGCCGTTCGTTATGCAACCCTTCAAGAGCGGGATACTGGCGAACCAGTAACCCTCTTCATCGGGAGTCAATTCAATGGTGTAAGGCAGAGCAAGATAATAGGCCAGGTCTTTAGTCGTTGCTTGAGTCGCCATCATTACCCTCGCCTTCTGATTTTTCGGCTTCTTCAATAAGGCCCAATGCTTGCCGCACGTAAACGGTTTTTACGGGACGGGCGAATGGGATAATTATGGTTGAAAATCTGCCGTTAAGTTCGATTTTAAAGATATGGTGGCTCCCGCTGGAGCGTTCAAGGGAGAAACCGTAATCTAGCAACAACGCTCGTAGTTCCTCAAAGGAAACGTTGTTTGGATTCTTACGGATACGTTCCAGCCGCTTTTGTCGTTTGCTCAATTCTATACCTTCATCACCCATTCCCCTTCGGGGAGCTTCTCCCCGGCGCGGATGGCGACCTTGAGCCGATTTTCCGCCGGAGTTAGCGGGCAGCTCCAGCCGTCGGCGTAGGCGCAGTAGGGATTGTAGGCCAGATTAAAATCGACATGGAAGCGATGATTGCCCAGCGGCTCCGGCTCGACGTAGCGGCCTGCGCCGTAAGTTTCCGATCCGGCGCTGGCGTCGATGAATGGCAGGAAGAAGCCATTCGGCCCGGCATAGATCGTCAGGGTCGCTCCCTGTCCGTCGATGGTGAAACTGAACGTGCCGCTGCGGCGATAGCGCTGGCGGTCGCCGCTCGATGTTTCGATGATGAAATCGTTCTGCTCAGCCACCGGGGTGATCGTCACCGTCAGGTCGAGTTCTGCGTTCGGCTCGTAGTAGCTGAGGTGGTCGAAGCTGGCCTGCTGGTCGGGCGTTAGCGGGGAATGGGCATCAGCCTTGAAGAATTCGTCTTTATCGCGGCGCATGGCGCGCAGTTCGGCGGCGTTCATGGGAGCCTCCTGCCTTCTGTTTTGCTCGTCAGACGGAGTCAATCGGGGCGTTCTTACGGGAGCCGTGTATCGCGCGCGCTGGAAATGGAACCGACTCAACGAGCGCCGTTGAGCCGGTGGGTTGTGGCGGAGAGGGTGGGATTCGAACCCACGGTGGCTTTTACCCCACACTCGTTTTCGAGACGAGCCCATTCAACCACTCTGGCACCTCTCCGTATTCAATTGAGGACGCCGTTTCCGGCGCTTACTTCTGACCTTCCGCGCGGAGCGCTGCGAAAAAGGCCCGGATTTGCGCTGCGGCCTCGTCAGCCATCAGCCCATGCTCGACCTGCACCCGGTGGTTCAGCAGCGGATGCCGCGTGACGTCCAGCACACTGCCGCCTGCGCCTGCTTTGGGGTCGGCTGTCGCGTAGACCAGCTTCGGCAGCCGCGCCAGCACCATCGCTCCGGCACACATGGCGCACGGTTCGAGTGTGCAGTAGAGCGTGACATCGTCGAGCCGCCACAGCCCGATAGCCTGCGCTGCCTGACGGATGGCGATCATCTCGGCGTGTGCGGTCGGGTCGTGGTCGATCTCGCGCCGATTGTGGCCGCGACCGATCAGCGCGCCGTTCAGGACTGCAATCGCGCCGACTGGCACATCGCCATGTTCCGGCGCGCGTGCCGCTTCTTCCAGCGCCAGCCGCATCCAGCCTGCGTCGTCCATAGCGCGCCAGTTTAGCAGAAGCCCGGCGGCTTGAAAAGCGTCAAAACAACGACATTTGCTGCGGCGGCGGCGGGATGTAACGATCCTGTTCGTCCTCGTTCGACTCATCGTCGCCCATCTGTCCCTCGACTGCTGGCATAGGGGGCGGTTCCGGTTCGATGATTGGCTCCGGGGCCTTCGCTTCCGGCTCGATGGCTCGCGCCAGATTGGGCATGAAGTCCGGCCCGACGTCATCGACGTGCATCGTCACTTCGACATAAATGGCGCGCAGATCGTCTTCCGTAAAGCCCACGTCATGCAGCACGGGGATCAGCGTTTTGAGCGTCACCTCGTCGTGATTCTGAACGGTGTAGCGATAGTGCGCCTTCAGGCAGTCGCGCCATTCGGTGGCGAAAATGTTCTCGGTTGCCATGGGGTTATACCTCGACCGATTGCTTCCATTCAGGTACATCGACGGTCAGGCCGAGCTGCTGACGCAGGTGATCGGCCAGCGGGAGCGCGTTTTCTGGCTCTCCGTGGACGAGAAACGTCTGCCTGGGCTTTCCCTGCATCGCGCCGACCCAGGCCGTTAGCTCGTCGCGGTCGGCGTGGCCGCTGAAGCCGTTCAGCACTTCGACCTGAGCATTGTTCTGGTAGATTTCGCCGAAGATGCGGATCGTTTTCTCGCCGTCAACCAGCCGCCGACCGAGCGTGTCCGGCGCTTGCCAGCCGACGATCAGCACGGTCGTGCGCGGGTCTCCGATCCGGTTCTTAAGGTGGTGCAGAATCCGGCCTGCTTCCATCATCCCGCTGGCGGCAATGATGATTGACGGCTCGCGTAAAAAGTTGATCTGCTTGCTTTCTTCGGTCGTGCGCGTGTAAGTCAGGTCGGCGAAACCGAACGGATCGCGGTGACGATGATCCTGCATCACGAAGTCGCGCGTCTCATCGTCGTAACATTCCGGGTGCATTCGGTAAGCCGCCGTCGCGTCGATGGCGAGCGGGCTGTCGACGAAAATCGGCAGGTGCGGGATGTCGCCCCGGTCGGCCATCTGGTGGAGCGCGAACACAATCTGCTGCGTCCGACCGACGGCGAACGCCGGGATCAGCACCGAGCCGCCGCGCTGATACGTCTCGATGATGATTCGCTTCAGTTCGGCTTCTTCACCGGCATAAGGCGGGTGCGTGCGGTTGCCGTAGGTGCTTTCCATAATCAGCACGTCGGCGCGGTCGATGGTTTCCGGGTCGCGGATGATCGGGATGCCGCTGCGGCCCAGATCGCCGCTGAAGACCAGCCGCAAGTCGCGGCGCGCTTCGCGGTCTTCGATGTCGAGCGCGACGAAACTGCTGCCGAGCATGTGACCGGCGTCGTGGAAGGTCAGCGTCACGCCGGGGGCGATCTCGCGCGGGCGGTCGTAGCCGTGCGTCGAGAACGAGTTCATCGCGGCCTGCGCGTCGGCCTGGGTGTAGAGCGGATCGAGCGGCGGCTCATGGCGTTTGGCCCGCTGCTTGTTGACGTACTCGATGTCGTTTTCCTGAATATGAGCGCTGTCGAGCAGCATGATCGCGCACAGGTCGTGGGTGGCGTAAGTGCAGACAATGTCGCCGCGAAAGCCCGACTTGACCAGATTGGGGATATTGCCGGAATGGTCGATGTGCGCGTGCGACAGCACCATGACATCGACCGATTTCGCGTCAAAAGGCAAATGCCTGTTGCGCTCATAAGTTTCGGAGCGCTTGCCCTGATACAGCCCGCAGTCGAGCAGAATACGTTTGCCGTTGACTTCGATCAGGTGCTGCGACCCGGTCACAGTGCGAGCCGCGCCGTCAAATGTGATCCGCATCGGGCTGACTTTCCGGCCTACCTGTGACCGTTACAGGTCTGAATGACCCTGATAATTTCCGAACCATAGGCTTCGATCCGCCACGGGCCGAGGCCGGGAATTTCCTGCATCTGGTCGAGGCTGATCGGCTTGCGCCGCGCCAGACTCCAGAGCGCATCCTTTGAGATAATAACGTCCGACTCGACGCCGCGCTTGCGCGCCCGGTCGCGCCGCCATTCGCGCAGGATGGTGTAACATTCCAGCACGTCAGGATCGGTCTGCGGCTGGCGCTGGGGCGGGGCAGGCAGCAAATCTTTGTTCGCCCGCTCGACCGCTTCCAGTACGCGCTTGCCGTAGCGCCGAATCTGCGCGGGCGACATCCCCTCGATTTCCGCCAGCTCGCCCGGTGTTCTGGGCCGCGTCTGCGCGATAGCGACCAGCGTGCGGTCGCTGAAGACCTTGAACGGCGGCAGGTCGCGCTGTTCGGCAGTTTCCTCGCGCAGCAGGTACAGCTCGCGCAGAACGGCCATCGCGTGCCGGTCGAGCGCGTGCGGCAGGCCGATGCGCCAGTAGCCCTGCGTGTCGAACTCGAATTCGGTCGGCTCGATACGGCACAGGTCTTCAAAGGCTTCCCCGGCTTCCGTCCAGCGGTCGCTGGCGGTCAGTTCCTCGCTCAGGCGGTCGCGGAGCATAAACAGGTAGTGCGTGTCCATCTGCGCGTAGAGCAGGCTGTCGGCGGGCAGCGGGCGCTTGCCCCAGTCGTCGCGCTGGTGGCGCTTATCGACTTCGATCCCCGCATACTTCATCAGCAGGTTGCCCAGGCCGACCGCCTTTTGCCCGCAGATGCGCGCGGCGATCATCGTGTCGAACAGGTTGACGAAGCTGAAACCATAATCGCGCTTCATGCAGATCAGATCGTACTCGGCGGCGTGGAAAATCTTGACGATGCCGGGGCTGGCGACCAGCGCGCCGAGTGGCCGCATGTCGGCGATCACCAGCGGGTCAACGATGTAATCTTCGCTGAGACTCGATATCTGAATCAGACAGACGCGCTCGCGGTAGGCGTACAGGCTGTTCGATTCGGTATCGATGGCAATGACAGGCTCCGCAGCCAGCGCGCGCACCATCTGGCGCAGGTCATCGTCACGATTGATATATTTTGCCGGGGAAAACGGCCAGTTGAGCTTCATCAATTTTCAGGCGACCAGAAAACTAGATCGAACGAGCGAGGGCGCGAAATTACGCTGACTCGGCGGTGAGAGTGAGTCGACAGCATCCGCAAATAGGTTGATAATGAAGGTGGGGAGCGCCGATGCTGAGAAAAACCGAATCACCATAGGCCGTATTATGGCCCGATGGACGGGCGGCGGCAAGTCAGAATGACCATTTGGATGACGGATTGGGGGATAAATCGCTGTGATAAACCGGCTAATTTGCGCTTGAAAAATGCGCTTCCAGTTTTTGACAGGCCAGAACGCTTGTGATATATTTTACAAGAAGTGGGACAGGCTTTCGTGAGCGTCATTTGGTGGTATACTGTCGCCCGTTCGTCGGTCAAGGGACAGCGGGCTTCTCGTCCTTTTGGGGATGCTCCCGCATCTCAGGTCTTCAGTCACACAAAATGGATTGTTGCGAGCAGTCGAGCGTATTTCGGTAGAGGTGCTGCCGGACAGGCTCTGATCCGGTCAGCCGTTCCCGCAGCGTGCAGGAGGAATTGAGCGTATGGCTACAGCAACTACAGCCCAGGGGAATGTCAGGGCGACCGCTGCCGCGAAAGAGGCGGTTGGTGTTAACGTCAATGCGCCGAGTCGCCGTGAGTTCCTGTATTACATCTGGGGCGCGTCGGTAGCCTTGCTGCTCGGTCAGGCAACCGCTGGTATCATCTGGTTTGCGCTGCCCCGGTTTAAGGAAGGTACGTTCGGCGGCATCTTCAATTTTGCCGTCTCGCGCTTTCCAAAGCAGGCAGGAGCGCCC
>CAZZAO010000032.1:16060-16614 GCA_964652205.1 uncultured Anaerolineaceae bacterium
CCTGCCGGTCGGTTCCATGTCATTCACAGCGAGAACGATGGCCTGCTGGTGTTGTTCGGCGTTTGCACGCACCTCGGCTGCCTGCCGAAGTGGCAGGAAGACCGGTTTGCCTGCCCGTGCCACGGCTCGCAGTACACGCTCGATGGCAACTGGATCAAAGGCCCCGCGCCGCGCGGCCTCGATCTGTTCAAGACGACCGTGACCTTTGATGACGGCACGTCGTTGGTGACAGAAAATGCCAACAGTCTCGACGGCAAGAATTATGCGATCCTGCTCAAGGGCAGGAAGATCGCCAATATCGCCATCGACACCGGCACCCGAATCAAGCGCCCGAACCACTAGAGATTGACTGACTGTCGAACGAGGAGAGGCTTATGACAGTACTCCCATTCCCGTCCTTCCTGGATGACATCAAGGAAAAGGGATTCAAACGGGCGATTTTCGAAGGCGTGAATGAGGTTGTCGAGCGGTTGACGCCCGGCATGAACCTTCAGGACGTCCGCGAGGCGCTGCGCGGCGAACCGGCCAGTCGCAAGCCCAACCCGCGCCTGACG
>CAZZAO010000032.1:16624-30116 GCA_964652205.1 uncultured Anaerolineaceae bacterium
CAGACGGATTCTGGCTGCATATGCGGCCCAGCTATTTCAACCGGGACGTGACCGGGTTATATCCCTCATTCCGGCTCGGCTGGCTGTCCACCTATTTCGTCTTTTTCGAGACGATCACCGGCATGTTCCTGATGATCTGGTATACGCCAGCGCCGGACATCGCCTATGGCAACATGATTAACATCCTGACGATGGTCCCGCTTGGACAGTTCATGCGCGACCTGCACCGCCTCGGCGCTGAAGCGATGGTGCTGATCGTCACGCTGCACATGCTCAGGACATTCTTTACGGCCAGCTATAAAAAGCCGCGCCAGTTCACCTGGGCAACCGGTGTCGTCCTGCTGCTGTCAACCCTGTTCCTCAGCTTTAGCGGTTATCTGCTCCCGTGGGACCAGCTTGCGCTCTGGGCGGTCACGATTGGTGCGTCGATGGCTGAAGCGGCCCCGCCGGAAATCGTCGGAACCAACGTCAACCTGCTCTTGCGCGGCGGGCCAGACATCGGCGCGAACGGCCTGTTACGGTTTTACCTCTTGCATGTCCTGCTAGTTCCAGCCCTGTTGTTCATCTTCACGGGCGTCCACTACTATAAGGTGGTGCTCCACGGCCACAGCCTGCCGCCGAAAGCTGAAGCAATCGGTGAGGATACGGGCAAGCGTGTCCCGCTCGATAAGCGCGTTTACTTCACGCCGGACATCCTGACCAGCGAGATCATGTGGATCGCCATCACGACGTTCATCCTCGTGGTGCTGGTGACGTGGTTCTATCACGCGCCGCTGGAGAACCACGCCGACTCGCAGGTGACGCCGCTCGGCACAACTGCGCCGTGGTATTTCCTCTGGTTGCAGGGCGGCTTGAAGCTTGGCGATAAGGTCATCTGGGGCATTGTCTTCCCGACGGTTGCCTTCGTCTTCCTGATCGTGATGCCCTACCTCGATATGGGCATCAGCCGGCGCTTCGCTCACCGCCGTTTTATGCTCACCGTCGGGATGCTGATGACGGTGGTGGTCGTCGTCATGAGCTACATGGGACTGTCAGAATTTGGTGTGAAGGTCACAGCCGATCACGAAATTCTGCACGAGATGGTCATGCCGCCGCAGCATAACCACCTCGGTAAGCTGCTGCCGATCCCCTACGATCAGATCGTCGTCGGGATGTATACGACGCGCGAGATCGAGGCCGGGGCTGAAAATGCTGCGAGTGCGGTCAACGCCTTCAATCAGGAAATTGCCGCCAACGGCCAGCGTGACGCGGTTCTGGCGAAGCTCCAGACGGTTAACGCGGGCGTCAGCAGCCTGAACTTCACCACGATCCCGGCGGATGCGCCGCAGTTGCACGAAGTTCTGAGCTGGTTCGACGGTCAGTTGTACAAGTATCCGGGCGAGCTTCAGGGTGGCGTCTGGGGCGGCCTGATCGTCACTCAGGATCAGACCAACACCAAGCGGATCGACGCCTTCATCATCTGGCCGTATGACAACGGCGAGTCGCAGCGGGCGGCTTCGATTATCCCGATTGCTCAGGTAGCAACTGCCGAGGCCACGGCTTCAGCCGCAGCGACCGAAGCGGTTGCCGCGCCGACCCCTGCTCCTCAGTGGCGCGTCGAGTCGGACTTCGTCTTTATCAACGAGAACTCGCAGTACTTTGAAGCGCCGGGAGCCTAGCGCATGTTTGGACGACAGATCTTTGAACGTATCGAAACCCGAATCCTGGTCGGAACGCTCGCCTTCCTCGGCATCATGGCCGTTACAGGCTGGGTTGCCATCAACGAGGGTGGCCGCATGAAGTCCTTCGACCAGCAGTTTCTGGCGCGGTCGATTGAGCGCGGCGCGTCAACCTTTGCCGGAAGCTGCGCGCCCTGCCACGGCACCGATGGGCGCGGCAACGTCGGCGTCGCTCCCGGCCTGAACAGCCCGCAGTTGTTCGGTCACGACTTCCTCGCGCCCGTCGACGCCCAGATCGACCAGTTGACGGCGGAACAGGCCGCCGAGGGGACGACTGACGCCCGTAAAGCGGAAATCACCACCCAACTGGCTGACCTGAACGATCAGAAGACCAGCCTGATCAACCAGATGCAACCAGCGACGCTGGTGGACTACGACCCGACCAAGCCCGACCGCCTCAAGAATCTCGGCTGGGGCGGCGGCCTGCATAACTTCATCTACACCACGCTCATTCACGGTCGCCCGACCAGTGGCGAATACTGGCCGTCCGGCAACCCGATGCCCGCCTGGTCGCAGTTGGCCGGTGGCCCGCTGCGCCTCGACCAGATCGACGACCTGACCAACTTTGTCATGAACTACGACAAGGGCGAGAACTGGACGATTGAAGACCTGAATGCTGTCCGTCAGTTCGCGGTCACGGCGTCAGCAGGCGGCGGCAGTTCCGCCCCGGAGAAGCCGATTGGTACCGACGTGCAGGCGGCCTACGATCAGGTCAAGGCGCTGACCGGCGACCCGAATAATGGTCAGCAGCTTTATACCTCGCTGGCCTGCGCGGGCTGCCATATCGCGGGCGTCGTCGGCCCCAAGACCGAAGGCACCTGGACGCGCGTTCAGGACATCCGCCTGAAAGACCCCAAGTTCGCGGGTTGGACGGGTGAGCAGTACCTGACCGACAGTATCATTAACCCCAACGACTACATCTCGCCGAACTTCCAGCCGAACCTGATGCCGCAGAACTTCGGCACGCGCATCGACGCGCAGCAGTTGGCTGACCTGATCGCCTTCCTCAAGAGCCACGACGAGCCGGCGCAGTAAGTCGTCGCGCTCTCCGCTGAATGCTTGCAGGCCCTCGCTCAACAGCGGGGGCCTGTCCATTTGTCACAGCTTTTCGGTCGAGTCTACCGGAATCCCTTGACACCGCGTTACAATGTCAGCAGATCGAGATCGCTCTGGAGAGACGTGCATGGGTACTCTGATGAACTTGAAGCGCATTCTGGTCGGGCTGACGACGCTGGCTGCCGTGGTGCTGACGGCGTCGCTGACGCTGGCGCAGGAAGCGACTGCCGCTGCAACGGAGGCGGCTCCGGCAGCGCCATCGGTTCCGCCCGGCGGCGGGCTGCTGTTCCTGCTGATCGGCCTGGGCGCTATCGTGCTGATGGCGGTGATCTGGCTGGTGCGCGAACGGATCGAAACCACGTCGGAGTCGCTCGTCTAGGCTGACGCTCGGCGGCCTTCTTCCGTAGGGACGCAATCTCTCGCGCCTGCCGTCGGAATTCGCTCAGGCGTCGAATAGGGTTGGACAGAGGGCGTTATGCCCGTGCTTTCTCCTCACCTATCTCTCACGGAGTCGGCGCGGGGGATTGTGACGTTACTCACAAAAAGCGGTATAATGGCGCTGTAGTGGTTCATATCTGCGAGCGCAAGGTCAGTACGGGAGCAGTCGAAACAGATGGCGCAAGCGACCTGGGAAAAAGGGGCCAGTACGGGAGCAGGGTCGGTAGCTATCGGCCATAAACCCGGCGGACGCCTGAAATTCCTCATCGGCGGTGGGTTGGTTCTGGCGGCGGTGTTGTACCTCGTCGTCTCCGGCACGCTCACGGGCGCGCAGTATTTCATCTCGGTCGATCAGGTCGTCCACGATCCGGCCTACGCCGGGCAGACAGTCCGCCTGACGGGCGCGGTTATCGGCGATTCGATCAGGATTGACACCGAGAAGCTGACGCTCGATTTCGATATTGCCAACCTGCCGTCCACCTATGCCGATCTCGGCCAGGCGCTGCACGACGCCGTCCTCAATCCCGACGCCACCCGGCTTCACGTCCATATCGAAAATATGGTCAAGCCTGACCTGCTCAAGAACGAAGCGCAGGCCATTCTCACCGGCAGGCTCGACGAGAACGGCGTTTTTCAGGGGAGTGAGCTGCTGCTCAAATGTCCTAGCCGCTTCATGGAGCAAAGCCCCGACGGAACGGTTGTGAGTCCGAGCGCGTAATTATGCTTGCTGAACTGGGTCTGATCGCGGTGCTGCTGGCGCTGGTCGCGGCGCTTTATGCCTTTGTCGCGGCGCTCGTCGGCGCTCGTCGGCGTTCTGAGGCGCTCGTCCTCAGCGCGCGCAACGCGGCGCTGCTGGTGTTCGTCTTTCTCGTGCTCGCGGCGGGATCGCTGCTGATCGCGCTGATCGGTGGACAGTACCAGATCAGCTACGTCTGGTCAGTTTCCAACCCGCCGACGCCGATTTTCTATCGCATTACCGCGCTCTGGGGATCGCAGAAAGGCTCGCTGCTTTTCTGGAATCTGATCATGAGCGCCTTTACGGCTGCCGCGCTGCTGATTAGCTGGCGCAGTCAACACCGTCTGATGCCTTACGTCATCGTCTACACGATGGCGGTGCAGGCGTTTTTCCTCGTCCTCGTCCTCGTGCTGGAAAACCCCTTCACGCGCTACTGGTGGCTGCCCGCTGGCAACGGCCAGTTTACGACCGTCGAAGCTGCGCTGATGCCGCCCGGAGCCGTCATCCCCGACGCAAGCTGGCTGGCGGCGGGGGCGCAGGGCCTGAACCCGCTGCTGCGCCATTTCGGCATGATTATTCATCCGCCAATGCTCTACCTCGGTTTCACCGGTTTCGTCATCCCGTTCGCCTTTGCGATGGCGGCGCTGGCGTCCGGTGACCTGTCGAGCAACTGGATCAAGGCGACGCGCCGCTGGGCGCTGGTGGCGTGGCTGTTCCTCAGCCTCGGCCTGCTGCTCGGCGGGCGCTGGGCCTATGACGTGCTTGGCTGGGGCGGCTACTGGGGCTGGGACCCGGTCGAGAACGCGGCCTTTCTACCCTGGCTGATCGGCACGGCGTTTCTGCACAGCGTCATGATTCAGGAAAAGCGGGGCATGTTGAAAGTCTGGAACATGTTCCTCGTCATTCTGACTTTCTCGGCGGTGATCTTCGGCACCTTTGCCACCCGCAGCGGGCTGGTCGAGAGTGTCCATAGCTTCGCCCAGAGCAGCATCGGCGTGCCAATGTTCTTCTTCTGGGCCACTATCACCGTGATTTCAGTCGGGCTGATCCTCTGGCGCTGGAGTCGCGGCGAGCTGCGCGATGAGCGTTCGTTCGGCGGCGCGCTCGGACGCGAATCGCTGTTTGTGCTCAATAACGTCCTGTTCGTCGCGCTGTTCATCGCCATTTTCTGGGGCAGTTTCGGCGCGCCGCTGCTCAGTCAGTTGGCCTTCAATACCACGATCACGCTCGGCAAGGATTATTTCCTCAAGGTGACGCCGCCGCTGTTTCTGGCGCTCTACCTGCTGATGGGCGTCGCGCCGCTCTCGGCGTGGAGCGCGACCTCGCTGCGCCGTCTCGGCAGCACGGCGGCCATTCCGGCGCTGCTCGGCCTGTTGTGCGCGGCCTTCGCCTTTCTTACCGGCACGCGCAGCGTCCCGGCGCTGCTCGGCTATGGCGTCGTCACCTTTGCCGGGTTCGTCGCCCTGTATGAAACATATCGCGGCGCGAAAGCGCGGCATCAGAGCATCGGCGAAGGTTGGGGCCGGGCTGTCCTGGCGCTGTTCGCTCGCAATCGGCGGCGCTATGGCGGCTACATCATCCATCTCGGCATCACCGTGATCGGCATCGGCGTGATCGGCAGCACGCTGTTCCAGATGCAGACGCAGGAGACGCTGACCCGCGGGCAGTCGCTCTCGCTCAACGGCTACGACATGCGCTTCAACGGCCTGACGCTCGGCGCAATCGCCGACGACGGGCGCACGATGACGATTGCCGACGTGACCGTGAGTCACGGCGGCAGCCAGATCGCCCAGATTCGCCCGCGTCAGGATTTGTACCCCAATATGCCGATGACGATTGCCGGGCAGGCCCACCCCTTCCCCGGCACGGACGATTTCTATGTCCTGCTCGTTGGCTGGAATCAGGATGGCAGCGTGGCGACCTTCAAGGTCTATTACAACCCGCTGATTAACCTCGTCTGGTGGGGCGGGCTGGTGCTGGTTCTCGGCACGTTCGCCGCCGCCTGGAAGACGGAGCCGCTGCCCGCCCGACTGCGTGAGAGCGCCTCGACCGAGGCGCGCGCGGGAGCCGCCGCGTGACACTCAACCGCGCCTTATGGCTGGCTTTCGTCGGCGTCGTCGCAGCGCTGGTGCTGGCGGCGCTGCCCGCCCTGGCGCAGAGCAGCATCAGCGACGATCAGGTGAATGCCGTCGCCTCGCGGCTTTACTGCCCGGTCTGCGCGAATGTCACGCTCGATGCCTGTGCAACCCAGGCGTGCTATCAGTGGAAAGAAGACATTCGCGCCGACCTCGCTGCCGGTAGAACGTCAGACGAGATCGTAGCGAAGTTCATCGCCCAGTTCGGTCAGCGGGTCGTCGGCACGCCGCATGACCCGACCTTACGGGCGCTGGCGCTGGTGACGCCCTGGCTGCTTGCCGGCATCGCGCTGGTCGTCGGCGTGGCGACGATGCTCCGCTGGCGCGCCCTGCGCGGTCGCCCGACGCTGACTCCAACGGCGGTCAGCGGCCCTGCGCCGACTGCCGCTGACGACGCGCTCCGCAGCCGTCTCGAAGCTGACTTGACCGACCGCCGCTAGGTGTATTATCGCCTTGTCTTCCGTCGGGGCGAAAGCGGGCAGCAGCTCGTTCCGCAGGGGCATGATGCATCATGCCCGCCTTCCCGATGGCGCTGCGGTAAATCAAACCACAAAAAGAAACTTCCCTCTCTGCTTGCGGCTGCGAGCGCAGCGAGATCGCAGCCGAGTGGGGTCAGGGGTGAGGTTAAATGCCCGACAATCTCGAATTTCTCACCGGAAATCCGCCTGCTTCGCGCCGCCGGGGCTTCAGCCTCGGCGCGATCCTGCTGCTGATTGCCGTCGTCGTCTTTGCCGGGCTGATCGGCCTCGGCCTGATCCGGCGCACCATGAGCCAGCCGTCCAACGGCCCCGCGCCGGATTTCAGCGTCACGACCTTCGACGGCCAGAGCCTCAAACTGGCTGACCTGCGCGGCAGGATCGTTGTCCTTAACTTCTGGGCCAGTTGGTGTATCCCCTGTAAGGAAGAATCGCCGACGCTCGAATCGGTCTGGCAGCAGTACAAAAATCGGGATGTCATTATCCTCGGCGTGGCCTACGCCGACACCGACGCCGACTCGCGCGCCTTCATCCAGCAGTATGGGCTGACCTATCCGAGCGCGCCTGACCTGGGGACGCAAATCTCGTACAATTACCATATCACCGGCGTGCCGGAAACCTTCGTCATTGACCAGTCCGGCCAGATCACGGATTATTATTACGCTCAGGTGGATCGGGATAAACTGACTTCGGCGCTGGATCGCCTGCTGGGAGCGGCCTAACGTGAGTATTGGCGGTTTACTGCTGGCCCTGCTGCTGACCACCGTCGCGCTCGTCTGGATCGGCCTGCCGCTGCTCCGGCGCGCGCCGTCCGAGCGCGAAGCCGACCTGCTGGCGCAGAAGCAGCGCGAGCGTCTGCTGGTCTACTACGAGCGCGTCATGACCAACATCCGCGACCTCGACGAAGACCATGTCACCGGCAAGCTGGCTGATGGCGACTACCGGAGCGAACGCGAATTGTGGGTTGAGCGCGGCGTGCAGGTGCTCAAGGCGCTCGAAGGTGAGGCCGCCATCCAGCCCGCGCCGACCGCGCCGGAAGATGCCGCCGTCGATGCGGCGATTGACGAGGCCATCGAGGCGGCGATTTCCGCTTACCGCGCGCACTAGGAACCCTTTTTGACACTCATTTCCCGTTTGATTCGCCAATTTTGTCGTGCAGTCAATCAACGGCCTGCGGTCACGCCCGTTCCCCCCTCTCTGCTTGCGGAGAGGGGGTTAGGGGGTGAGGTCGGCCTTGTGCTGATTTTCGTTGCGCTCAGCCTGCTGCTCGCAGCCTGCGGCGGGCTGGCCGGAGAGCCGCCGATTGTCTCGACGCTGCCGCCTGAGACGCCTGCGCCGCAGGACGTCGGCTATCCGGTCGCGCTGCCTGATCTGGCCGACGGCGCGCAGCTTTTCGCCGCCAACTGCGTCCGCTGTCACGGCGCAGGCGGCGCGGGCGATGGCGAATTGGTCGCCAGCGGACAGATTCCGAAGATGGCGAGTTTCCGCGATCCGACGACCACCTTCGCGCAGACGCCGAAGGAGGTGTTCGCCACTGTCAGCGACGGCAGGATCGAGAAGCTGATGCCGCCGTGGCGCGGGACGCTCGACGAAACGCAGCGTTGGAACGTCAGCCTGTACGTTTACACGCTGGCCGACACGCCAGAACAGTTGACCGAGGGCGCCAGCGTCTACACGACTCACTGCGCCGAGTGCCACGGTGACAGCGGCAGGGGTGACGGCCCGAAGGCCGGCGAGATCGCGCGCCCGCTGCCGGACTTCACCAGTTCGCTCAAGCTGGTGTCGCTGTCCGACAGCGCGATTTTCAACGTTGCTACCCACGGGCAGGGCGCGCAGATGCCCGCTTTTGCCGACACGCTGACCGACGATCAGCGCCGCGCTGTCACGACTTACATCCGCGCGCTCTCGCTCGCTGCGGTTGATACGCTCCAGCAGCCAGCGCCGCCGAATGCCACGCCGGAAGTCACTGCGCCTGCTTTAGCTGCGCCGATCACTGCGACCATCAGCGGGCAGATCGCCAACGGCACGTCTGGCGGCGAGCTGCCCGCCAATCTGCCCGTCACGCTCTACGCTATCACCCGGACGGAGCAGGGCTTCACCAACCAGCCGTACAGCGCCGTCGCCGGGGCGGATGGCCGCTTCAATGTGGCGAACGTCGTCATTGACCCGACCAAAAGCTATATCGCCAGCGCGCTCTATCGCGGGCGCGTCTTTCCCGGCAAGCTGATGACCGGCGATGAATTAGCGAGCCACCGCAGCCTGGCGCTGACGATCTACGAACTGACGGAAGACCCCAGCGTGATCCGCATCAGCAACATTGATTTTCAGGTTGACGCGGTCGGCGAGGGCCTTCAGGTGCTTCAGGACGTCGTCTTTAAGAACACGTCCGACCGGATGTACACCAACAGCGTGGCCGTCGGCGAGAATCGCTACGCTTCGGTGATCGTCGGGCTGCCGCCGGGCGCGTTCGGTCTGGCCTTCCCGGATGCTAACCGTTACACGTTGGCGCAGAATAACTCGGTCGTCGTCGACAGCGTGCCGGTGCTGCCCGGCGAAGACCATGACGTTCAGTTCAGTTATTTCATTCCCTATAGCGACGGCGCGGTGATCGAGCAGCCGGTCTACTACATCACCGACGCGACGGTGCGCCTGCTGCTCCATCCTGATGCGATCACGGCGACCAGCAAGCAGCTTGCGCCCGCCGGGACTCAAACGATTGACTCGCTGATCTATCAGCTTTACAGCGGCCAACTGCTGCTCAAGCCGGGGGATACCATCCGCTACGATCTGGCGGGCGCGCCGCCGTCTGCGGCGAGCCTCGCGGCGGCCAATAGCAGCCAGCTTCCGGTGGTACTCATCCTCGGCCTGGCCGCTGAAGCGCTGATCGTCGGCCTGCTGTTCACGATCTATCTCCGTCGGCGCAGGCCCGCCGCGCCGGGCAAACAGGCGTTGATCGACGCGCTGATACGCCAGATCGCCGATCTGGACAACCAGCACAGCGCCGGAACAGTCGAAGAAGCCGACTACCAGACGCGGCGCGCGCAGCTTAAGGCGCGGCTGGCCGAGCTGATGCAGCCCGATAAGAAATAGCCTGTACAATGAGGGTGTCCCATCCCGCTCAGTAGAGTGAGGGCGCAGGATGAAACTGGAAATCAACCGCAATCTGGTCAGCGGGGAAGCCGACATCGAGACGGTCAAGGCGCTGGTGCGCGATTTCCCGCCGCAGAACGAAGTCATGCTGACGCTCTGGAAGAACGACGATGAGTACCTTCAGGCAGCGGGCGTCCCTGCGAACGGCTTCCGACTGACCTACGCCAATCGCCTGACCGGGCGCGAGTTGGTCAGCACCAATCAGAAGCTCAGGCAGCGGACGGTGATGGTGACGTTCGATCACTTCGTCGCCGACAACCCCAACTGGCGTAACGACGTCGGCTGGAAACCGGCTCATGAGCAGGCCGCCGCCGTCGAGCGACGCATGGGCTGGAAGCGCGGGCTGCCTGTGATTGTCGCCTTTGCCTTTTTCGCGCTGGCGTTCGCGCCGTTCGCAGTCGTCACTCGAATCGTCGCGGATGATCTGTTTTACAAGCCGCTCTGCGCGCAGACCAACCGGGACGTCTCACATTTCACCCACAGCAGCGGCGGCGACCTCATCGGGCTGTCAGGCACATCGTACAGTCCGCCGACCTGCTGGTATGCGGACGGCAGCAGCGTCCCGCTCGGCGGGATCGTCGGCGATGGCCGCGCGGCGCTCTACGATACGCTGCTCGTCGCCGCCGAGGTAGTTATTCCGGCAGCAATCATCGTGGCGCTGCTGGTCGTCATCTACCGGGCCTATGATGCGCGCCGTAAGCCGCAGATGGCGTGATACAAACAGGGTGGTGTTTCGCAGCATAAGGCGCTGAAGCGGGCTTGATGATGCGCCTGAACAATTTTACGGCCTGCTGTGAGCCATTGATGCGGACGCGAAAAGTCGCGCCCCGCCGGAATCAAGGTCACGCAGACACGCCCTTTACTCTCTTACTCTTTTACTCTTTTACTCATCACTCATTACTCATCACTCATCACTTCTCTTATGTCCTCTTCTGCTCCGATCATCGAAACCCGCGCGCTCGTTAAAGGCTATGGCCTGCTGCCTGTGCTGCGCAAGCTCGACCTGAGCGTGGCGCGCGGCGAGTTTCTGGCGCTGCTCGGCCCCAACGGCAGCGGCAAATCGACGCTGCTGCGGCTGTTGTCCGGCCTGTCCACGCCGACCTCAGGCGTAATCCGCGTCGGCGGCTGGGAGCTGCCGCGCGAGGCGGCTGCCGTCCGCGCTCAGATCGGGCTGGTCAGTCACAGGCCGCTGGTCTACGAGAACCTGACCGCGCGTGAGAACCTGCTCTTTTTCGCCCGACTCTACCACCTGCCGCGCGACCAGCAGCCGGAACGGATCGCGGCGCTGCTGGCGCGCGTCGGGCTGGCGAAGCGCGGTGATGATCTTGTTCGCACCTTTTCGCGCGGGATGCTCCAGCGCCTGAGCATTGGCCGCGCGCTGCTTCACGAGCCGCACGTCCTGCTGCTCGACGAGCCGTATACCGGCCTCGATCAGGATGCCTCGCTGATCCTCGACGGGCTGGTGACGCTGGCGCGGGCCGAAGGTCACACGGTCGTCATGTCAACGCACGACTTCGAGCGCGCGGCCCGGCTGGCGTCCCGCGCTGTTATCCTGTCGCGCGGCGTGATCGGCTATGATGCGCCGACCGCTGGCATCGACGGCGCGGCGCTGTCAGTCGAATATACGCGCGTCACCGGGATGGCCTCGGCGCGATGAAGACACCGCTGCTGGCCGCCATTGCCGCTATCGTCCGCAAAGACCTGCGCGCCGAAGTCCGCAGCCGCGAGCTGGTCATGTCGATGGCGCTGTTCTCGCTCCTGAGCATCCTCGTCTTCAGCTTCGCGCTGGAGCTGGATCGGCAGGCGCGCGCCGACTCGATTGCCGGCGTGCTCTGGGTGACAGTGATCTTCGCCAGCATCCTCGGCCTCAATCGCAGTCTGGCGATGGAGCGCGATCAGGGCAACCTCGACGCGCTGCTGATCGCGCCGGTTGACCGGATGGCGGTGTTTTTCGGCAAGCTGATCGGCAATCTGCTGTTCGTCTTCGTCGTCGGGCTGGTGCTGCTGCCGGTGATGACAGTGCTCTATAACGTCAATCTGCTTCAGCCGTGGATCGTGCTGCTGCTGGTCGAGGGGACGCTCGGCATTGCGACCGTCGGGACGCTGCTGGCGACGATGACGGTGCAGACGCGCGCCCGCGAAAGCCTGCTGCCGATTGTGCTGCTGCCGCTGGCGCTGCCGGTGCTGCTGGCGGCAGTACGTGCCTCAACGGCGGTGCTGTCCGGCGACACCCTCGAAACATGGATCGCCTGGCCGCAGATTCTCGCGGTGGTCGATGTCATCTATCTGGTCATGACCGCGCTGCTGTTCGAGTACGTCGTCGAGGAATAACTCCCTCACCCTCAATCCCTCTCCCGGTGGGAGAGGGAAGCAGGACGCTCAATCTTCGCGCTTGCCGCCATGTTTGTGGGCTGACGATTTACAGCAGGCAGCGACTAAATTCAGGCGCTTCACCCTTCGCCTGCCGGGAGAAAGGCCGGGAATGAGGGATGCTTTCCCCTCTCGCATTCCTGAGTGCATCTGCTAAAATATTCACAAAGTCAGAGCGAAGGATAAACCAACATGGGCGCGGCGCAGCAGTTACCAGTAGCCTCGACCGACGAACCAGCGCTGGCCCGCAGCGCGCGGATGCCGCGCGCGCTGGTCATCTGGACGGCGCTGGGGGTGATCGGCGTGATCGTCAGCCTCTACCTGGGGCTGGTCTTTGCCGGAACCGACGTCGATCAGGGCGAGGTGCAGCGCCTGTTTTATTTCCACGTCCCGGCCTTTTTCGGGGCCTTCGTGGCCTTCATCGCTACGGTGGTCGGCGGCATCCAGTATCTACGCACCCGGCAGACGAAGTGGGACACGCTGGCGCTGGCCGGTGTCGAAGTCGGTCTGGCGATGTCGCTCGTCAATGTCGTGCTCGGCTCAGTCTGGGCGCGCCCGATCTGGAATACATGGTGGACATGGGACCCGCGCCTGACGACGGCGGCGATTATGATTTTGACCTATGCCGCTTATCTGATGCTCCGTAACGGCATCGAGAACCCGGAACAGCGCCGCCGTTTCGCCTCGGTCTATGGCATTCTGGCCTTTGCCACCGTCCTGATTACCCTGTTCATCACCCGCGCCCGGCCTGACACGATTCACCCGGTTGTCGTTGGCCCCAGCCCGCAGAATGCGATTGGCGGCTTTAACGTCGCCATGCGTCAGGGCATTGCCTTTGGCGTTAACGTGCTGATCTACATGGTGCTGGTGCCGATTCCGTTGATGTGGCATCGTATCCGCGTCGAAAACCTGTCCGAGCGCGTCAACGCCGCCAAAGCCCGGCTGATGGAGCAGTAGACCATGCCCGCCTCAACCACACCTGATACGCTGCCCTATCTGCTGCTCGGTCTTGGCGTCGCCGTGGCGATCTACGGTGGTTTCATCCTCAGTATGGTCATCCGCCGCCGGAGCCTCGAACAAGACCTCGACACCCTGTGCCAGCTTGAGGACGATCCGCCGCGCTAGGTCATGGGCCAGCTTTTGTAAGGACACGACCCCTTGCGCCGCCTGATCTTTCTCCCCTCTCCCACCGGGAGAGGGGCCGGGGGTGAGGGCATCGCGCCCCTGATCTCTCTCCCCTCTCCTGGCTGTACTCAGCGGTCGGGAGAGGGGTCGGGGGTGAGGGCATCGCCGCCTGATCTCTCTCCCCTCTCCCATCGGGAGAGGGGCCGGGGCTGAGGGCATCGCCGCCTGATCTCTCTCCCCTCTCCCACCGGGAGAGGGGCCGGGGTGAGGGAGGGCATCGCGCCGCCT
>CAZZAO010000032.1:30216-44397 GCA_964652205.1 uncultured Anaerolineaceae bacterium
ATCTCTCTCCCCTCTCCCACCGGGAGAGGGGTCGGGGGTGAGGGCATCGCCGCCTGATCTTTCTCCCCTCTCCCACCGGGAGAGGGGCCGGGGTGAGGGAGGGCATCGCGCCGCCTAATCTCTCTCCCCTCTCCCACCGGGAGAGGGGTCGGGGGTGAGGGCATCGCCGCCTAATCTCTCTCCCCTCTCCCACCGGGAGAGGGGTCGGGGGTGAGGGCATCGGGGGTGAGGGCGCCGAAGCTGAGGGCCTTTTTGCTCGCCTAATGGCACCCGCTATACTCTCCATCATGCGAGGATTAACGCGCATCGCGCTTTTGTTATTCCTGATCGCGGCCTGCCAGACGGCTCCCCCACCGGCTGCCGTGTCGACGATCATGCCTTTCCCGACGATGACGCCGGGCGTTTTGATTCGCGGCGCGCTGCCGACTCCCGCGCCGCGTCCGGTCGATGGCGACGGCCTGTCGAACCCGGCAACGGCGGTCGCGCTGGCGAACCGCCCGACCTCGACGCCCGATTTCGCCCGCTGCCCGCCTGCTGCCGAAGTGACGCTGCCGCAGCAGCCCTCGACCGGGCGGGTGATCGCCGATACGCTCGTGCGCTACCTGTCCGACGGCGGCGCGACGTCAGCGCTCGAAGGCACGCTCAAGGCGCAGTGGAACATCCTTAACGATGGCGGACTCGTCCGCGCGGATCTCGACCTGACCGGCGAAGGCGTTCCCGATCTCTTGATCGCCTATCGCGCCCCCGACGATGGCGGCTCGTTGCTGATCGCGGGCTGCGGTGACGGGCGCTACAACATCCGTTATCTGAGCAGCTTCGGCGGCAGCACGCCGACCGTCGTCCAGATTGGCGACATGAACGCCGACGGCAAGCCGGATATCCTGTTCGCCAGCCAGACCTGCGCCAGTCAGGACGACTGTCGCTACGGCACGCAGCTCATCACCTGGCGGCCCGATCTGGCGCGCTTCGTCAGCCTGCTTGAGCGCGACATTGACAGTGACAGGCTGCCGACCGTCAGCGATGTGGATAGCGACCGCATCTCTGAAATTGTCGTCCGCCGCGACAATCCCGGCAGCGCGCAGACCGGCCCGCTGCGAACTGGCGTCGATATTTATGACTGGAACGGCGCGGCTTATGTCCGCTCCATCGTCCAGCCGGACGCGCCGCGCTTCCGCATCCTCGTCGTCCAGGATGCTGACGCCGCCTTCGCCAGACTGGATATGAATGAAGCGATTCGGCTCTATCGCCTCTCGCTCGACAATGCTAATCTCCAGCCGTGGCGGGCTGACGAAGGCGCGGCGCTGCAAAGCTACGCCCTGTACCGTATCCTGCTGGCGCACAGCTATCTGGACGACAAACAGAATCTCGATGCTTATCAGGCGCTGGTCGATGCCTATCCTGACCCGAACGCTGCGCCGATCTATGCCGTCCTGAGCACGAGTTTCTGGAACGCCTTCCAGATTACCAATAACCTGCACAGCGCCTGCCTTGAGGTGCAGAAAATCGTCGAACAGAAGCCGGAAGCGCTCGACCTGCTCAACCGTTATGGCGAGCGCAGCCCGAAGTTCGACGCCAGTAAACTCTGTCCGTTTTAAGGCGCGTCCGCCGGGGATCGCGCGTGCGCGCCCGGCGTTTTGTCATCATCTGAGGACGATCAGGAAGGGAAAAGGGATGTCCGATCTACTGACGTATTTCAAGGGGCAGCAGCAGGCGATGGTCGATCTGCTGACGACGCTCGTCAACTATGAGTCGTTCACCTCGAGCAAGCCGGACGTTGACCGTCTCGGCGCGTTCATGGAAGCGCAGTTCCGCGCGCTCGGCGCGTCGTCGGTCACGCGCATCCCGCAGGAAAAGGTTGGCGACTTCCTGCTGGCGAAGTGGAATGAAGACGCCCCCGGCAAGCCGATCATGTTCCTGATCCACATCGACACTGTCTGGCCGATTGGCACGCTGACCGAGCGCCCGCCGCGGATCGAGGAAGGTCGGCTGTACGGCCCCGGCGCAATCGACATGAAGGGCGGCATCACCATCGTCCTGAGCGTGCTGCGCGGCCTGCGCGAGCTGAACATGATGCCCAATCGCCCGATCTGGGTGCTGATGACCAGCGACGAGGAAGTTGGCAGCGTCTACTCCGAGCAGTTGATCTGCGACACCGCCCAACAGAGCGGGCTGGTGCTGGTGATGGAACCGGCGACGATTGATGAGGCGCTCAAGACCTCGCGCAAGGGCGTAGCGAATTTCACCATCGAGGCGACAGGCCGCCCGGCGCACGCCGGCAATGCGCCGGAGAAGGGCATCAACGCCATCGTTGAGCTGGCCTATCAGACGCTCAAACTTCAGGAGATGAACGATCTGCGTAACGGCACGTCCGTCTCGGTGACGATGGTCAGCGGCGGCAGCGCGACCAACGTCATTCCGGCGCACGCCCGCATCGACGTTGACACGCGCACGCTGACCGTCACCGCCTTTCACGAGCTGAGCGAGAAGATCAACGCTCTCCAACCCTATGTCCCCGGCGCGACGCTGACGATCCGCGAAGGGCATGGTCGCGGGCCGATGGAGCGCAATGCCAGAATGATTGCTGATTTCCAGCAGGTCAGAGCCATCGGCGAGGGTCTGGACATGGATGTTTACGAGGACAGCAGCGGCGGCGGCTCCGACGGCAATTTCACCGCGATGCTCGGCATCTCGACGCTCGATGGGCTGGGGCCGCAGGGCGATGGCCTGCACGCGCTCCACGAGCATGTTGTTCTCGCCAGCCTGCCGCGCCGCTCGGCGCTGATTGCTGGAATGCTGCGCGAGTGGAAATTCGCCGGATAATCGACCTCAAGCCCTCACGCCCAATTTGTCTGGATCAGGGATCATTCTCACGAGAGTGGCCCCTGACCCAGACGTTTCCTCGCTCAACCGCTGCCTGAGCGTTCCTCGCTGCCGTTCAACCCTCTGGCTGAAAAAGCGTCACAATATCGTAATATGGACTCCGCAGTTTCTCCATGTTGTCGGGCGTACAATGGGTTTCATCCGTCACTGAAGCCATCGCTGGCGTGTCTCTGTCGCTGCACGCTGAAATACCTGAAGGAGATATCCCATGCGCCGTCGCTTCCTTTTCCTCAGCCTCGCGCTGCTCACGGTCGTCATCCTCGGGTTTACGCTGCCCGTTTTCGGCCAGAGCGCCACGCCCGTCGGCGCGCGCGCGACCGTGACCGCCAGCAAGCTTAACGTCCGCAGTATGCCGACCGCGATTGCCGAAATTCTGACCCGGATCGACGAAGGCGCGACCTATCCGATTGTCGGCAGGAACAACACGGGCAACTGGTGGCAGATCAGCGTCGATGGCCTGATCGGCTGGGTCAACGGCAGCTATGTCGAGGCCAGGAATGCTGAAAACGTCCCGGTGACATTTATCGACCTGAGCACGACTCCCGGCGCGACTGTCTCCGTCCCGCTGCCAGCGGCGACGCCCGAATCGACTCTCGAATCGACGCCCGAATCGACCCTCGCCAGCACGCCCGCGCTCTGCTCCAGCGATGTCCTGTTCTTCAATAATACCGCGCCTGACCTGTGCGCGACCGGGCCGGTAACGCATGTCGCCGCTTCGGCGCAGCAGTTCGAGAACGGGCTGATGCTCTATCGTGGCGACACAGGCGAGATTTACGTTTTCGGCAATCGCGGCGTGACGCTGGTGCAGAGCAGCATCTACGACTATCTGGGGACGCCGGAAGCGCTGACGCCGCCCGAAGGCCGCCTCGTGCCGGATGGCCGCTTTGGCCGCGTCTGGGCGACGATTGCGGGCGTGCGCGACGATCTCGGCTGGGCGACATCGTCGCTGGTCAGTTACGACGCGCTGACGCAGCCTGCGGGCTTTCGCTCAAGCGGCGCGACGCTCATCCTGTTCCAGCTTCGCGGCGGCGCGATCATCGGCGCTGATCCGGCGACCAGCATGTGGTACACCGTCACCGGCAGGTGAGGGCATTTTCGCCAGCGCGTCGCGCACCTGAAGGAGCTGCGCCCGCGTGAGGATGCCGCGCAGGGTCGCTATCCAGTCGTAGATTGACCCGCTGCGGTCGCGGATGGCCTGCACTGCCGGGCCGATGGGGTCGCTGCCGCCTGCGCCGTAGCCGGGATTCTGATAGCCGCCGTAAAAGGCGAAGAACGCCTGATTGAGCTTGCGGATTTGATAACCGTGCTGGACGAAGATCGCGCGGCGCTGCTCCATGTATTGTTCGGCCTCGTCGATCTTGCCCGCTGCCAGCAGCGCATCGACCTGAACGCGGGTGCTGTTCATCTCGGCGCTGAAATCGAAGCTCGGCGGGGCCGGTGTCGTGGAAGGTGTCGCGCCGTTCGGGCTGACCGGGGCAGGCGGCGGCACGAGATCAGGATAATAGCGCTGGAGCGCCAGTCGCCCGACTTCGTTGCCGAAATAGCTGGCGGTCGTCTCGTTGATGATCCGTGTTTCTCCGGCGAAGTCGTAGCTGTAGCCGAGCGGAAAGATCAGCAGATAGTGGTGCAGCCACTCGTGCGCGATGGTGTTGAGCGCGTCGGGCAGCGACGGCGTCTCTAGAATCATCGACGGATAGAGCGCGATGCCGCCGAGCGGGACGATCAGCGATGAGACGTTCTGCGTCGTGTCGATTTTATGTTCCAGCGCAACCTGCTCATCGACGGTTGTCGGACTGAGGTTGATGCCGACGTCGATCTGAATTTTGTCGCGTGGGGAGACGACCAGCAGCGCTGGAACCTGCGTAAAATGCATCGAGACGGGCGGGAAGATCTGCCCGCCGACGCTGAAACCGAGGTCGGCCAGCAGCGCCGCGACCTGCCCTTCGAGGATACTTTCCACCAGCGGCTGACGCTCGCTCAGGTCGGCGCGCAGTCGGTCGCGCTGGCCGCGCAGGTCTGCCGATGCCGCGTCCGGGTCGTTGACATCGGGGCTGGTATAGAGGGCGTTGATCTGCCCTTCAAGCTGTTCAGCGCGGGCGAGGTCTGCCATGTACCGGCGCGCGTAGCTCGACCGCTCATGTTCGTCCATGAATGGCGCTGCGCCATAGAGCGTCTGCCCGGCTTTAACGCCGATGGCGCTTAACTCCCAGGTGATGTAGTCGAACGAGTGATCGCGGACGATCAGCGCGATGGCTGTGAACTCACTGTTGAGCGGCACGCTCGAATATTGCAGGATGAAGAACAGCGACCCGAACACGAACAGCTTCAGGAACGCTCGGACGAGGAACCGGGCTGCATCGCTGAGGATGAACAGGATTGCCATTATTGGGCTGCGCGCCTCACGTTTAGCCTGTTTCGGTTAAATAATATCCGTTCGAGATCGCTGTTTTGAGCGAAGATACTCGGTTCAGGGGCGCGATTTTTCGCGCCCCTGAACTGAGAACCTTGCTCCTCTCTCCCACCGGGAGAGGGGCAGGGGGTGAGGGGCAGGGGGTGAGGGCGAATTTACAGCAGCGCCTCGACTTCCTCGACCGTCGTCACCGGCATTTTGCAGGCGAAGTTGCGGCAGACGTAGACCGTCGGCTTGCCGCCGCGTTGAACGCGATAATTGAGCAGCGGCACAATGTCCTCGCCGTCGACGTTCTCCGGCGCGAGCGCGGTGATCGCGTTCGGTCGGTAGGGCTTACGCACCACATCGAGCAGTGCTCTGGTGTCCGGCGCGTCGGGCGCGCCGACGACCGCGACTTCGGCCAGTCCCGTCACCAGCATATCGACGGCGTTGAGCGCCTCGCCGAACGCCTGCGGATACTGGCGCATAGCTTCTGTGAGCAGGCGCAGGCTGCCGCGAGCCGCTTCGTCGTAGCGCGACTCACCGGTATAGGCCGTCAGGCGGAGCAGGTCGCGGGCCATCATCGCGCTGCCAGACGGCGTCGCGTTGTCCTGCACATTGCGCGGACGGACGATCAGCGTTTCATGCAGATCGCTGCTGTCGTAGAAGCCGCCTTCGGCAGCCGGGAAATGCGCCATCACGATTTCCGCCAGCATCCGCGCCTCGGTGAACCAGCGCGGATCGAAGGTCGTCTGATAGAGTTCGAGCAGCCCGTCGATCAGGTTGGCGTAATCTTCGAGATAGGCGTCGATCTTCGTCACGCCGTCGCGGTAGGTGCGCTTAAGCTGGCTGTCGGCATTGAGTGTGTCGATCAGGAAAGCGGCATTGCGGACAGCGGCGGTCGCATAATCTTTACGGTCGAGCACGCGCGCTGCTTCGGCGAGGCTGGCGAGCATCAGCCCGTTCCAGGCCGTGATCTGCTTGTCGTCGAGGCCGGGATGGACGCGCTGCGTCCGCGCGGCGTAAAGTAGGTCCTTGATCGCCGCCAGCTTGAGCCGCAGTTCCTCGACCGGCAGGCCGAGCCGTCCAGCGACCACGGCGTCGTCATTCGGGACGTGCAGAATATTCCGCCCCTCGAAGTTGCCGCGTCCGCTCATTCCCCAGTATTCAATGGCGATATTGGCGTCGTCGCCGAGTAATTCGCGCATTTCGGCGACGTCCCAGACGAAAAACTTGCCCTCATGACCTTCGCTGTCGGCGTCGGTGCTGCTGTACCAGCCGCCTTCCGGCGCGGTCATCTCGCGCAGGACGTAGTTGTAGATTTCCTCGGCGATCTGGCGGAAGAAGGTTTCGCCCGTGATCTGCCAGGCGTGGAGGTAGACGCGGCTGAGCTGGGCGTTGTCATAGAGCATCTTCTCGAAGTGCGGAACCAGCCAGATCGCGTCGGTGCTGTAGCGGTGGAAGCCGCCGCCCAACTGGTCATAAATGCCGCCGCGCGCCATCGCCTTGAGCGTCAGCGTGACCATCGCAAGCGCTTCCTGATCGCCAGTACGGGCGTAAGCGCGCAGCAGAAACTCGAGGCTCATCGGGCCGGGGAATTTGGGCGCGCGGCCAAAGCCGCCATAGTCGGCGTCGAAGCCCTGTTTCATCCCCTTGAGCGCGGCGTCAAGCAGGTCGGCGCTGAGGTCGCTCGGCGCGCCGCCAATGTGGCTCAGGTCGCGGTCGAGCGAGTCGGTCAACCCGGCTGCCGACTCCTCGACGTCCTTGCGCCGGTTGTGGTAGGCGTCAGCCACGCCTTCGAGAATCTGCTTGAATCCGGGCATTCCCTGACGCGGTTCCGGCGGAAAGTAAGTGCCGCCGTAGAACGGCTGGCCGTTGGGCAGCAGAAAGACGGTCATCGGCCAGCCACCGCCGTGCGTCATCGCCTGAACGGCCTGCATGTAAACGTCGTCGAGGTCGGGGCGCTCCTCGCGGTCAACCTTGATGTTGACGTAGAGCGCGTTCATTAGGGCGGCAATTTCCGGGTTCTCGAAGCTCTCGTGCGCCATGACGTGGCACCAGTGGCAGGCGCTGTAGCCGATGCTCAACAGGATCGGCCTGTCCTCGGCGCGGGCGCGTTCGAGCGCTTCCTCGCCCCACGGATACCAGTCCACCGGGTTTTCGGCGTGCTGGCGCAAGTAGGGGCTGCTTTCATACTGTAGACGGTTCACGGGAACTCCAGAGAAGGGATGAGCGAAGAACCGGGAGCCGAGAAAACAGAGAAGGTGGGGAACGGCTCCAGCATTCGCTTATCGTCGGTTTTGCATACAGAGCATCGCGTTGATTACTGCCGCGATTATAACACCCGCCGATAGGCGGGCAGGTAAGCGCCTGATGAGCCGGGAACAGGGAGCGACTTCACGGGGGGATAAATGGCAGCAAGTCGGGCTGATCCGTGGTGAGGGTCAGGCGCGCTACCAGCCCGTGCTGTGCTGATCCGGCAGCGCCGCTGGCGTCTCGTCCCAGATGCGCTCAAGCCAGTCGAGCAGTTTTTGCGCCACGTCGGTCGTCAGCCGGGTGGCGGCCTCGATCTGGCGCGGCGAGAAGGCGTAGAAGTTGACGAAATAGCGATGCGGAACCCAGATCAGATAATCAGATTCCCAGCGGCGCTCGCCCCAGAGGAAGGTGAGCGGCATATCGCCCGCGTGCAGCAGGTCAAGCCAGTAGCTGCGCTCTCTGGCGGTCAGGTCATCGAGCTGGAAGCGCTGCCCCAACATCGACGATAGGGTGTAGACTAACTCCAGCGAGCGCTCGTCGGCCTGGACGCTGACGACGGCGGCGCTGTCCTGCGTTGAGAGCAGGGCGACGTTGCTGGCCGGGCGGAAATGGATGCTGGACATGACCGGCATCGCCGGGAAGCGGCTGGTCATCTCGTCGTCGAGGCTGAGCGTACCGGAATAATGCCCGCGAATCAGCCAGGGCGCGCGGCTGGACGTTGGCTCGTTATCCGGCGCGCTGGCCGAGCGCTGGCTCAGAGCCGAGAAGGTCGAGCGGGGCGGGAGTGTGTTATCCTGAATCATAAGGGCGATCTTCCGAATCGGCGTTGACTACCTGAATCATACACGCATTGCGGTCGTTTCTGACCTCAACGTTTCCTGAGTGGAGCGCCGCATTGCAGGCATTTCTATCGGATATTTATGCCACTCTAATACGAACCGTGTAACATTACAGCAGGTTCGTTCCTAACTGCAAGGTAAACTGATGCAATTTCCTCGAAAGCCGTCTAACGGCGACAATAATAAGCCGGGTGACGGAAAGGATAATCCACCGCCGCAGCAGTTCCAGCCGCCGCGCTGGCTGTGGCCGGTGGTTATCATTATCGCGCTCTCGCTGCTCATGCTGCGCGCGACGGATATGTTCGGGGGGCTGGTCGGCGGCACGCCGGTCGATGTTCCCTATTCTGTATTCCTCGACCAGGTCAAGGCTGATAATGTCACTGACGTCATCCTTCAGTCCGACCGCGCGACCGGCGATTTCAAGGTCGCCGTCACCTACCCGGAGAAGAACTCGCCCGAAGCTGCTCAGGGCGTGCAGCCTGTGACCTCGAATCGGTTCACGGCCAGCCTGCCACCGGTCGAAAACCCGACCCTGTTACAAACGCTGGCCGATCATCACGTCGCGGTCGTCGGGCAGAATGACAGCAATTCGCCGCTGCTGGCGATCCTGATTAACTTCGTCCCCTTCATCCTGCTGATTGGCTTTTTCGTCTGGCAGTCGACACGGGCGCAGCGCCAGCAGTCGGGCATTTTTGGCTTCGGGCGCACTCAGGCCAAAGAGTATAACCCGGAGAAGCCGCGTATTACCTTCGCTGACGTGGCCGGTCAGGATGCGGCCAAAGCCGAGCTGGTCGAGATTGTCGACTTCCTGCGCGAGCCGGACAAGTACATTGCCCTCGGCGCGCGCATCCCGCGCGGCGTGCTGCTGACCGGCCCGCCCGGTACGGGTAAAACCCTGATGGCGCGCGCTGTGGCCGGTGAGGCGAACGTTGCCTTCTTCAGTATCGCCGCGTCCGAGTTTGTCGAAATGTTCGTCGGCGTCGGCGCGTCGCGCGTCCGCGATCTGTTCACCAAAGCCAAGACGGCGGCTCCGGCTATCGTCTTTATCGACGAGATCGACGCGGTCGGTCGGCAGCGTGGCGCGGGCCTCGGCGGCGGCAACGACGAGCGCGAGCAGACGCTCAATCAGCTTCTGGCCGAGATGGACGGCTTCGAGCAGAACGAGAGCGTCATCGTCATGGCGGCGACTAACCGGCCTGACGTGCTCGACCCGGCGCTGCTCCGCCCCGGTCGTTTCGACCGTCAGGTGACAGTCGGCGCGCCCGACCGCGCCGGTCGCCTGAGCATCCTCAAGATTCACACGCGCGGCAAGCCGCTGTCGGACGACGTTCGCCTCGAAGACCTGGCGAAGGCGACGATTGGCTTCTCCGGCGCGGACATCGCCAACCTCGCCAACGAGGCTGCGCTGACTGCTGCCCGCCGTTCGCGTAAACGCATCAGTATGCGCGATTTCCTCGACGCTTTTGACCGGATCGTTCTCGGCACGGAAAGCCCGCCGCTCTCGAACGAGAACGAGCGCCGTCTGGTCGCCTATCACGAATCCGGCCACGCGCTCGTCGGCGTGCTGACTCCGGGCGCGGACCCGATCTTCAAGGTGACGATCATGCCGCGCGGTCAGGCGCTGGGCGTGACCGTGCATTTGCCCGACGATGACCGGCGTAACTACCCGCGTGAGTACATCCGCACTCAGATCGCTGTCCTGCTCGGCGGGCGCTCGGCTGAGGAGATCGTCTTCAACGAGATCACAACCGGCGCATCGAACGATCTGCGCCGCGCGACTGATCTGGCCCGCCGGATGGTGGTGCAGTTCGGTATGAGTGAGGAAATCCGCCCGCTGAACTTCGGCGAAGAAGACCGGCAGCCGTTCCTCGGCTACAGCCTGTCGCAGGGCCGCGACTACAGCGAAGAGACGGCCTCGCGCATCGACGCTGAAATTAAGCGCCTGGTCGAGGAAGGCCATCAGCGCGCGCTGGCGCTGCTCAAGGAAAATCGCGTGAAGCTCGATGCGCTGGCAAATGAGCTGCTCGAACACGAGATCATCGACCGCGCTCGCGTCATGGAGATTGCTGGCCTGACTGAAGCGCCGGAATCGCCTGAGGGCGCGCCCGCCTCAGCCTAGCTAGCCTGAGCGCGTCTCGACACCAACAACGCGGGCGAAAAATCGCGCCCCTACACAAGACTCGGCCCTATCTTGCTCCCCTCTCCCACCGGGAGAGGGGCCGGGGGTGAGGGCGACTCTAGCCCGCTTCTTCGACCACCTTGTGCTGCGCGATGATCCCCTGCGCGATCTGTGACGGCACTGTTTCGTAGCGGTCGAAGGTCATGATGTAGATTCCGCGTCCGCCGGTCATCGAACGCAGTTCGTTGCCGTAACGCATCATCTCGGCCTGCGGAACCTGGGCGTTGATGATGCTCTTGCCATTCTCAGTATCCATGCCCTGCACGCGCCCGCGTCGGGTGTTCAGGTCGCTGAGGATGTCGCCCATCATCGCTTCCGGCACGATGATCTGCACCGACATAATCGGCTCCATCAGCACCGGTTTAGCCGCCGCAAATGCTTCCTTAAAGGCTTCGCGCCCGGCGACCTGAAAGGCAATATCTTTCGAGTCGACCGGATGTTCCTTGCCGTCGAAAACAATCGCCTTGACGTCCTCAATCGGGAAGCCCGCGATCACGCCGTTTTCGAGCACCGAATGGACGCCTTTCTCAATCGATGGGTAGAACGAACTGGAAATCGCGCCGCCGACGACCTGGGATGAGAACTGGAAGCCTGCGCCGGGATTTGGCTCGACGCGCAGCGAGACTTCGGCGAACTGGCCCGCGCCGCCGGTCTGCTTCTTGTGCCGGTACATCGCGCTGCCGCTCTGGGTGATCGCTTCCTTATACGGCACTTTCGGGATGGCAGTATCGAGATGGACGCCGAGCTTCTCGGCGCGGCTGACGGCGACGGCGATGTGCATCTCACCCATGCCTTCGAGGATCGTTTGCTTGATGCCCGCGTCCTGTCGCCAGCGCAGCGTCGGGTCAATCTCGGCCAGACTGGTCAGGATCGTCCCCATCTTGGCGCTGTCGGCCTGCGTGCGTGGCAAAATCGCTACCTGATACAGGGGGGTGGGGAAGTCGGGCGGCAGAATCTGGATCGGGTCGTCTTTGCTGCTGAAGGTGTCGCCGGTTCGGGTCGCCGTCAGCTTGGCGACGATGCCGATGTCGCCCGCATGAAGGATGTTTCCCGGCACGGGAATCTGCTCTTTACCGCGCATAATCAGCAGATTGGCAAAGCGCTCCTCGACCTGACGGGTGGCGTTATAGTAGCGCTGGTCGCTGCGAATCGATCCTGAAAAGATGCGGAAGTAGGTCAGCGTGCCAACGAAGCGGTCGTTGGTGGACTTGAAGACGTAAGCCGCCAGCGGGCCATCGTCCTGCTGCGGCGGCATCATGAAGACGCGCTCGCCATCGGGCTTAATTATGGTCACGCGGCGCGTACTCGGCGGTGAAACGTAGACCTGAAGCGCTTCGAGCAGGGGAACTGTGCCGATATTCTTTGCGCCAGAGGTGACGAAAATCGGTACAGTTTTCAAATAGGCGTCGCGCGCGGCCTTGCGCATCCCATCGCGGATTTCGTCGCTGGACAGGTCGCCTTCATTAAAGTATTTCTCGATCAGCACATCGTCGGCTTCGGCAGCCGCTTCGACTAGCGTCAGGTGGGCGGCGTCGGTCTGCTCGACCAGTTCTGGCGGAAGCTCGGAGCGGTCTTTCCCGGCATCGTAATAGGCTTTCTTCGTCAGCACATTGACCACGCCGCGAAAGTTGGCCTCGGAGCCAATCGGCAGCATGACCGGGATGAACTTGTATTCCGGGAAATTTTCGCGCAGGCTGTCGAGGGTGCGCTCGAAATTGGCGTTCTCGCGGTCGAGCTTGTTGATGGTGACGATAATCGGCTGCTGATAGGCTTCGGCATATTCCCAGGCGAGGCGGGTGCCGACTTCGACGCCGGAGACGGCGTCAACCACAACCACGACCGAATCGGCCACGCGGATAGCGCTTTTGACTTCGCCCTGAAAGTCGGTGTAGCCGGGCGTATCGAGGATGTTGATCTTGGTGTCGTTGAACTCAATCGGGACGAGCGAGGTGGAGAGGGAGAGGCCGCGCTCGCGTTCTTCCTCATCCCAGTCAGACACGGTGGACTTTTCTTCAATCTTTCCGAGCCGTGAGATCGCGCCGGTGGTGTAAAGCAAAGCCTCAACGAGTGAGGTTTTCCCGGCGCTCTGGTGGCCTACGAAGACGACGTTCCTTAGCCTGTCACTGGTGTACTCTTTCATGACGGTTTCCTCCGGTAAAGTGTAAAGGTTCAGTAGTTTGCTTAATCGTACAACGGCATAAGGCTGACGGCGCGGATTTTAAGACGCCGCTCACGGCTTGTCAAAAGTCTTAAGCGTATGGATGCTCAATGTCCTGACCTTCGGTGACATCTGGAAGGAATCGGAGCACAGCGGTGAAGCCGGTGAGCCGGGGAATCAGCTGGACGCCTGGCTGCGCTGCCGCTGCGCCGATAGACGGAGCGTTATATCGCAACTCGAAACGTTAGAAAGGATGAGCCTGACATAGAGAATCGCCCCTTCCTGTCGATAAAATTAACGAAATTCAGTTGACCCACGCGGAAAAAGTATGATAGCATGATTTTATCGTCTCATCGAAGGAGCATTCATCCATGCTGTACATGCCTCGTGAAGAAGGTCAGGGCCTGGTCGAGTACGCGCTCATCCTCGTGCTCGTCGCCGTCGTCGTCATCGTCATTCTGGCGCTGCTCGGCCCCGCGATTGGCAACATTTTCTCGAACATCGTCAACACGCTCTAATCATTACGCTTCTCCTTTTCAGTTCTCTTTAGACAGGCTCTACACCGGTGGAGCCTGTCGCTTTTTGTACCGATTTTGCCGGATATTATGACGGCAAGCTGTCTTGACAACCCTTTAGCCTCTGTTATAATCTCACCTGATCTTAAGGAAAGGGATGGCGTCACCCGGCTGACGGGTTCTCGCTCGAAAACCTGGTGTATTTGCTCAGTAATCAGCGGAAAACCCGGTGACTCAATCGAATTTGTTTGAGCTATCCGGGTTTTTATTTGCCCCTTCCCTGCCTGAGAGATCAAAAAATCACCCGTGGGGGGCTTTATAGCATATGGCAGACAGTAGTTTCACGACCGCGAGCGGCGAACTGGATTTCGCCGCGCTTCTGGAGGCTTCTTTCGCGGAGGAGCAGGCGGAACGGGGCGACATCGTCTCCGGCTCAATTCTGGCTGTAGATAACTATGGCCTCATTGTCGATATCGGTCTGAAGCGTGACGGCGTTGTTCCGCGTAAAGACCTCGAGCGCATGAACGTCGAGGCCAGCGATTTTCACGTCAGCGATGAGATCGCCGTGATGATCGTGCGGATGGAAGATGAGGACGGCAACCTCGTCCTTTCCATGGCGCAGGCCCAGCAGCTTGGGGACTGGACGCACGCCGAAGAGCTGATGAACACCGATGAAGTCTGGGAAGGGATCGTTACCGACGCGAACCGGGGCGGCTTGATCGTGCCGTTCGGCAACCTACGCGGCTTCGTGCCTGCCAGCCACGTCCTCGACCTGCCGCGCGGGCTGAACGAAGACGACCGCAAGGTGCGGATGAGCCGTCTGGTCGGTCAGAAGATCAGCATGAAGGTCATCGAGGTCAATCGCAAGCGCCGCCGTCTGGTCTTTAGCCAGCGCGATGCCCAGCGCCACCACCGTGAAGCTCGCAAGGAACTGCTGCTCGACCAACTGCGCGAGGGCGAAGTCC
>CAZZAO010000033.1:0-43640 GCA_964652205.1 uncultured Anaerolineaceae bacterium
GTCGGATACGCCGACGGCCCCCCCGACCGCGACTTACACCCCGTCGGCTACGCCGACCGCGACCGACACGGCCACCGATACGCCGACGGCCACGCCGACCGCGACCGACACGCCGACGAACACACCGACGGCCACGCCGACCGATACCGCGACGCCGACGCCGACGAACACGGCCACGGACACCCCGACAAATACCGCGACGCCGACCGCGACCTATACCCCGTCAGATACGGCCACGCCGACTGTGACCTGGACGCCGTCGAATACGCCGACTTTCACGCCGACCGATACACCGACCAACACCTATACGCCAACGATCACCTTGACGCCGTCGAACACGCCGACGCTGACGCCGACGCCGATCACGCCCAACCCGGCGCTCGGCCCGAATAACATCGCCGATCCGCTGGTCAACCCGGTGGCTCGTCCGTCGCGCATCCCGCTGGCGCTGCCGACTATCGGCATCAGCCTGCCGCCGCTGCCGCCGACACGCACACCGTCTGCGCCGCTCATCGCCGCCTCAGCGACGCCTGCCAGCCTTGCGCCGACAGAAGCCGTGACGCTGCTGCCGACGGAAGCGGCTGCCACGACCGTGATCGAGCCGAGCGCCTCAGCCACTATCCGCATCCCGACCA
Source organism: uncultured Anaerolineaceae bacterium (assembly GCA_964652205.1). Taxonomy (GTDB): domain Bacteria; phylum Chloroflexota; class Anaerolineae; order Aggregatilineales; family Phototrophicaceae; genus ZC4RG36. The sequence continues at coordinate 636 of CAZZAO010000033.1, forward strand.
GCCTGCCGCTGGAATCGCTCACGCCGACCCATACGATCCCGGCCAGCGCTACGCTGCGCCCGACGGCGACGGACACCAGCGTGCCGCTGCCGACCTTCACCGCGACCTTCACGGCGACAATTCCGCCGACTCGGACGCCGCTGCCGACCTTCACCGCGACCTTCACGCCGACGATTCCCCCGACGCTGACGCCATCGCCGACGGCGACATCATCGCCGACCTTCACGCCATCGCCGACGCGCACGCCATCGCCAACGCGCACGCTGCCGCCGACTCGGACGCCGCTGCCGACCTTCACGCCGTCGCCAACGCGCACGCTGCCGCCGACACGCACGCCGACTACCACACCTACGGCGCAGGGAACGGCGGCTGTCACTGCGACGGCTGCCGCCATCCAGACGATCACTGCGCGTACCGGCGTCACCCTCAGCATCCTGGTCGAATCGGCTAATCTGCGCTCCGGCCCCGGCACAGGCTACAGTGTCGTCGGCGTGACGCGGCAGGGGGCGATCTTCGCCGGGCTGGCGCAGGTGGTCGTCAATAATCAGGTCTGGTATCTGATCGCCGACGCCGCTGACCACGAAGCCTGGATTCTGTCTGATCTGGTCACGCTGACGCCGGAAGATGCAACGCTGCCCGAAGCGGCGGTCGTCCCAACGCAGCAGCCAACGCCGTTCCCGACCGCTTTCGACCCGCTCTCGATCCAGAATCAGAGCATCCGCAGCGGCGCGCCGTTCATCAGCTCGGTGACGACGATTGGAACCTGCGACAGCCTTTCGTTCGTCGTCAACTGGAACGACCCGAATGGTGACGCGACTCGGATCATCATTCAGGGCGATTCCGCGCCCAACGGTCGTGTCGAAGCGATCAGCGGCGGTCAGGGCATCACCAGCAGCAGTGGTTACACCTGCACGTCGGGAACCTGTATCAACAGCATCACCGTTCAGGACGCTGCCGGGAATCGCTCGAACCAGATCACCAAAGCGACGTCCTGCCAGATCAGCGGCGGGTAAACGCAGGCGCGCGAATCAAGCGGGGCGCTGTCCAGCGACAGCGCCCCGCTTTTTGATTCATGAAACTGCTCCGGTCAATTTTGTAATCCGGCTTCGTCTTTCAGGTACGATTTTTGGACGTCTCCGCTAAGAGTTCACGTGGACTTCGAAATTCAACGCGGGTATGATGCATCATCCCGGCGTTGAAGCCCGTGGCGGCAATGACACGCTAGACGCCGCTCCAGCTCTCGACCACGTCTTCGTAGTGAATGGTGACAGTTTCCTCGATCAGCTCGCTGGACGAGGAGTTGAAGTCGGAATAGCTGACTTCGCTGATGTACGCGCCCTGAATTGTCCAGCGGCGAATCTCAACGCCGTCGTCAATAGCGATGATCGCCATCTTGCGCGTCGGGCGGACGATATCATCGCGCGAGCTGACTGAGTCGCGCAGCCAGCGATTGAACGGCGTCTCCGGGTCGCGCTGCACCATCTTGGTGATCTTGAACGGCTCGCGCACCAGCTTTTTCATGCTCGGCTTGACCTCGAGCTTGAACGGCGTCAGGCCGACGACGCGAAAGATGCCGCTGACGCGCGCGCCTTCAACCTCGAGGGCAAATTCGTGCGCGCTCAGGCTGTCAATCGCCTGACCTGCGGGCGAGGCGGCGGAAATGATCTCATCAGGCATGGCAAGGCTCCTGGTCAAAGAAGGACTGAGGACTGAGGACTGAGGGCTGAAAAGATGCGCGTCAGTCTGTGACGGTCAGCCCGAATACGCTCAGTATAACGCGCGCTGGCGCGGCGCGCTTCAGGTCGCGCGCCGGGTGAGCGCCTGCCGCAGCAGACCAGCCAGAGAACCGGGCGTTGGCGCTGGCGGCGGCGGGATGCTGGCGCGCTCCGCTTCCGTGTGGGCGTGGCGACGCGCCAGTTCCAGCTTCAGGCTTCGCTCGCCCATCTGCATAGCCCAGCGATGGTTGGCCGAAAACAGGGGCTTCATGATGAACGAGAACGTCTTGAGCAGCGGCTTCTCGGCGTTGATGCGCCAGTCATAGGCCACCTCAACTTCGTCGCCGGCCTGCGTGAACGTCCAGACGCCGACGCCCTCAAAGTCGCCGTGGGCTTCGAGGGCGAAGCTGTCGGCGCGGACATCGGTGACGTGGAAGTGCCAGCGCAGGGTGTAGGGCAGCCAGCCTTTGGTGTAGAGGTTGACCGTCTTGCCGATGCCCTGCGCGTCGCCGGGCGCGGTGACTTCAACCTGAAGATAAACGGAAGGCCACCAGCGCATCAGGTCGGCGGCGTCGCTGAGAATGTCGTTGACTTCAGCCACCGTCCCTGAAACGCGCCAGATCGTGACGAAGTGATATTCGTTGGCTGCCATGTCCCCGCCCCCTTTATGAATGACGTGTAACACCAGTGTAACTGAGTGTCCATAATTCGGCGGAAGAATGGCGTCTGGATTGATCGAGAGGCGATAAAATCAGGGCAGTCGAGCCGCAGCCAGAGCAAGCGCTCGGCTGGCTGAAACCTGACGGCGGGTCTATAATGCGGCAGAGTTGTCCAATGGCCGTCTGAGAAGCGCCTGCCGATGCCCCGATCCCTGCTGCTTGCCCTGCTCGTCCTCGTGTTCGCTGGCTGCCGACCTGCCGAGCAAGCACCGAGCGGGGTTATAGCTGAAGCGACGGTCGCGCTCACCGCTCCCGATACCCCCAGTTTAGAGAATGCCGAGCGTGTCGCCCGCGAGTTCCTCGAAGCGTGGAAGGGCGGCGACTTCGCCGCCATGCACGCCCTGCTGACCTTCTCGGCGCAGGACGCCACGCCCGCAGACGAGTTCACCCGGCTTTACCAATCGACGCAGAGCGAGATGACGCTCCAGAGCCTCGACTATCAGGGCAACACGCTCGGTCTCGATGGCGACGTGGCAGTTTTCAACTATAACGTTACCTTTCATACCCGCGTCCTCGGCGACATTGACGATAGTGGCCGCAACCTGCATCTGGTCAATGACGAGAAAGCCGCTGACTGGCGCGTGGCCTGGTCGCCCGGCGACATCTTCGCGCAGATGGCGAACGGCGGCCAACTGCGCCTCAGCCCGATTATCCCGCCGCGCGCCAACATCTATGATCGTACCGGCCTGACCACGCTGGCCGATATGAACGGGCGCGTCGTCAAGGTCAGCGTCTCGCGCGAGAGCGTGCCGGACTATCCCGGCTGTTTGAGCGCGCTGGCGCAAGCTTTCGATAGCAACGTGGCGCTTGAGCAGCAGGCCATTGAGGCGCATCCGGCCAACTGGCTGCTCGATATGGGCGACCTTGAGCCGGATCAGTGGGAGCAGTATCACACCCAGCTTGAAAATACCTGCGCTGCGACTTTCACCGGCTTTTCAGTGCGCCACTACAATAATGGCACGCTCGCGTCGAATATCATCGGCTTCGTCGGCTACCCGGACGAAGCCGACGTTCCGGCGCTGCTGGCCGCAGGCTTCGAGCAGAATTCGATCATCGGTAAGAGTGGCATCGAGGCCAGTTGGGACGAGACGCTGCGCGGCCACCCCGGCGGCGACCTGTCGATTGTCACGGCGTCCGGCCAGACGATCCGCGACGTTAAATCGCAGCGCTCAACGCCGCCGGAGAGCCTGTGGCTGACCATTGACGTCGGTCTACAGGCGCACATCGAGCAGATTCTGGCCGCAAGTTATGCCAAAAATGCCGAGACCTACGGCAAGACCTCGAAAGGCGCGTCGGTTGTCGTCCAGGACATCCATACCGGCGAAATTCTGGCGATGGTCAGCTATCCGACCTTCGACAACAACGTGTTCACGCCGTTCCCGGAAATGGGACAGGCTGCGGCGGACGCAGCTATCGCGCAGATTCAGAATGACCCGCGCAAGCCGCAGTTGAATCGACCGGCGCTCGGCGCGTATCCGCTCGCCTCGGTCATGAAGCTGGTGTCGTCGACGGCGGTCGCCAATTCCGGCGTCTACACGCTCGATCAGCGCTTCACCTGTAACGGCCTGTGGAGCCGCGACATCCAGCGCCACGACTGGCTGGCGGGTGGACATGGGACGCTGACGCTGCCGCAGGCGATCACGCAGAGCTGCGATCCCTACTTCTACGAGGTTGGCTACCGACTCGACAGCGTCAACCCGTTCCTGCTGCCGAACTACGCCCGCAGCTTTGGTTTCGGCAGCCCGACCGGCATCCACGATGTCGCCGAAGCGTCGGGGCAGGTCGTCGATCCTGACTGGTGGCGGACGAACATCGGCACGCCGTGGAATTTCAGTGAGTCGGTCAATATGTCCATCGGGCAGGGCTATCTCGACGTGACGCCGCTTCAGGTCGTCGGCATGATTAGCACGATTGCCAATGGCGGCACGCTCTATCGGCCTCATCTGGTCAAGCAGGCGGGGCTGATCGGTGAGACGCCGGGATATGTGGCGACAGCGGAAGTCGTCCGCCAGCTCGATGTCCGGCCCGAAGTGATCGCCGTCGTCAGGAAGGGGATGTGCGACGTGACGACCAATCCGCTCGGTACGGCGCAGTTCATCTTCCGCGACGATTCCCGGCTTCAAGCGGTCGGCGTGTGCGGCAAGACCGGAACGGCGGAAGCGCCGCCCAACCCGGAGCCTCATGCCTGGTTCGCGGCCTATGCGCCGCGTGAGAACCCGGAAATTGCCGTCGTCGTGATGGTCGAAAACTCCGGCGAAGGCTCCTACGTCGCCGCGCCGATTGCCAAAGCCGTCTTTGATTACTACTTCTTCGGCGCGCCGCCCGATGCCAGTCAGACGGCGACTCCCGGCGAGACGGAGACGCCGCTGCCGCCGGGTCTGGGGGATTAGAGCTGCTCCAGCGGAGCCGATCAGCAGCAGACCGGGCCGGTGCAGTCACACGCAGGACGGCGCGCAGGTCGAACGACTGCCGATAGACGATGAAGATAGCCGCGTAAACAACGGCGGAGAGCAGCGCGACCAGCGGCGCTGCCGTCGGGATGTCGAGCGGCCCGGCAAACAGGCCCATGGCGACCAGCGCGAAGCCAAAACCGCTGACAGTATTGACGAAGCTGGCGAGGAAAATGCTGGCGGCGAGACTCAGCGGATTCATGCCGCTATGGTACTCGCCGCCAGCGCCGGATGCTAATCAGAGGAACTGAAGCCAGCGGGCGTTCAGCGCCGCGCGAGGGGTCACTTTTCTTCGGTGATGCTGAACCAGGTGCCGCTGGGGTCCTTGAAAACTGCCTGATAACCGTAGGATTCGCGTGTCGGCGGCACAGTGAACTCGACGCCTCTGGCTTTCGCGCGCTCGTAGAACGCATCCAGATCGTCCGTCCGCAGCACGGCCCCGCTGATCTTGCCGTCGGCCTGGAGCTTCTTGAAGACTTCGACAGTTGCCTCGTCGAAAATGCCTTCGCCGGGCTTCAGCGCCGTCAGCGAAAACTCGATATCAGGCTGATCTTTCGGGCCAACCGTCAGCCAGCGGTAGTCGCCGACCGTCATGTCGGTGCGGATGACGAAGCCAATCGCATCGGTATAAAAGCGCAGCGCCTCATTCTGATCGTTCACGTACAGGTCAACCGTCGCAATTCGCAGTCCCATTTGAAACCTCCTTGAGTTAAACCGTATCTCAAGGATAGAATATTTGTGCGGATTTATCTTCTCGAAAATTGCGCGATTTTAAGGTTGCGCGCTATCCCCGTCCCGCGTGTGCGTTTTCCTGCCACCTGCGAGCAAGGTTAATCGAGCGTACCATCAAGGCCATGATGGATGCGGTAGCAGAGCGGAATCGGCATCGCAGGTTTCGGCGTCATAGCCGGGGCGGCGGCACAGCGTTCGCGGTAGGCGCTCGGCGACAGACCGACGTCGCGGCGAAACAGAGTGCTGAACGAGCCGAGGCTCTCGAAGCCGACTTCCGAGCAGATATCTGTCACAGACAGGTCGGTAGAGCGCAGCAGCGCCTTGGCTTTCTGAATCCGCCGCTGGACGAGGTACTGATGCGGCGTCTGCCGATAGGCCCGCTGAAACAGGCGGATGAAGTGATACGGGGAGAACCCGGCCTCGCGGCTCATCCGCTCGATGCTGATCGGTGTAGCGCTGTAAGAGTCAATATAGGCGCGCACGCGCAGCAGACTGGCTCTTCGGGCCATCAGAAGGCTTTCCTGCATGATAGCGACCTCATTTCGCTGACCGAATATCCTGACTACGAATTATACCATCCTGCGCGGTATCACGGCCTGCGGCGAATTTCTGCTACAATGGCGGTCTATGGATTGAGTTTCCCGTTCAGGAAAAATGGTGACTGTTCCTCTGAAGTCATGGTTGGCGCAGCAGCTTACCCGCATCGACAGCGTTCAGAAATGCAGCTTCAGCTCTGAAGCGGACATCGTTGTTTACTCGTGGCGCGGCGTCATCATCTACGTCCAGATCATCGATAGCCCGCTCAAGACCCGGCAGATTAAACGGATGACGCAGGATGCGACGCGCAACGGCATCGGCACGCTGTTCGTCGTTGACGCGGCGCTGCTGCCGCCAGATGGCGCGCGCGTCGGGCCGGACGAATGGCTGATGGCGATTCACGCGCTGATGGATGAGAAGGTTTATGCCTATCGTATCGACGCGCACGGGCCGCACATCTTTCAAGTCCATTTCAAAGTCACGACCCGGAATGACGAGCGTGACATCTGGTACGGCGAGGACGTGCCGCTGAAACAGCTTCCATTTTTTCGCGTCTGGGTTAAGATGAACGCCATCAAGGGCGATTATCTGGTCGCCAATTTCGATGGCCTCCCCTTCTGGCACAATATGGATTACCGTAACGCGCGCCATGAGGCGTTCGATAAAGCGCAGCGCATGTCGCGCGGTGGCGAATATGCCCGTTTCGCGTTCGGCGTCGGCGGCGCGAACGGCCCGGAATTGATCCGCGAGCCGGAGTCGCCGCTCGCGCGCAGCTACGCGGCGCTCGGCCTGAAGCAAAACGCGAGCTGCGAGGAAGTGAAGGCGGCCTTCCGGCGTCTGGCATTAGAGATGCACCCGGACACGAGCAAGCTGCCGAAAATCGAAGCTGAAGTCCGTTTTCGGGCCATTACTGAAGCGTATAACGCCATCCGGGACGCTCATGGCTGTCTCTGACGACAGCGGAGAGGAACTGCCATGCTTACCAGTCAGGATCAGATCGAGCGTGAGCTGCTGACGTCGGCGCGGGTGATTGCGGTCGTCGGCATGTCGAATAAGCCGGAACGCGCCAGCTTGCAGATTGCGCGCTTTCTCAGGGCGGTTGGCTACACGATTTATCCGGTGAACCCGAAGCTTGCCGGCGCTCAAATCGACGATCTGGCCGTTTATCCGGCGTTGGCTGACGTGCCGGAACCTATCGACATCGTCGATGTGTTCCGCCGCGCTGAGTTCCTGTCTGAAGTCGTCGATGAGGCGATTGCTGTCCGGGCGAAAGCCATCTGGGGGCAGCTTGGCGTTTACGATGAAGCTGCCGCTGCCAGAGCCAGAGCGGCGGGACTTACGGTTGTCATGGATACCTGCATCAAGGTCAGCTATAACCGACTGTTGCGGCCATGACTTTGTATGGAAGTCATGACAATGAAACGTAACGGGTTGATTCAAGCCTCTTTCTCGTAGTTTCTTCGTCTGAGTTGAGAACAATTTACGTTTTAGATAAAGGATTTATTGTATGATGTGCTGACCGCAGTGAGAAATCATTCATCATTCATGCGGGAGGTATTATGATTTACGCACCTCGTGAGGAGGGGCAGGGGCTGGTTGAGTACGCGATGATCCTGATGTCGGTGGCTCTGGTCGTAATGCTGCTCGTCTATGTTCTCGGCCCTATCGTCGGCAATATGTATTCCAATGTCCTGGTGAATATCTAGGCCGTTGGCAAGATCATTTCTGCCCGGACAACGAAAACGCCGGTCATTATTGACCGGCGTTTTTGTTTCCGGGGTCAGAAGATATTTATAAGGTGAAAATGATGGGTTGACTGGGGGTTATGATATTGAAAACAGTTCCGCCGCGAACAGGAGCCAGTCATGGACGAAATCTTCTCTATGTCGCCATAAGCCAGCTTTTAGTCCGTCAGCCCTCATCATCCCTGATCAGCACTGCTCTTTCTACTCCGGCCTCTGTACGCCGATGGTGTACGCGCCGACGCTCTCGCCGCTGCGACCCAGTACGCGCACTCGATAGAGGCCGGTATTGACGAGAGGGCAGGTTACGTTGACGCTGCGATCATCTGTGGGCGCGCCGGTCGCCGTGCAGGCTGGAAACAGGTCAGTGCCGTCAGGCGCGACGACGGCGATATTGTGGCTGACTCGTCTGGCCGCCAGTGAATAAAACTGGATGTTGACGGTGATATCCTGCGGCGTGGTGGCGGTGAACTGATATTCGTGCAGGTAGCCGTTCTCAATCACATCGGCATCGCGCGAGCTGGCCGTCTTGCTTTGCGACGCGGGAACCACGGCTGCCGCGCCTTCGACCTGCGCCAGCGGAGTTCCGTTGACTTCGCTGACCGGCGTTGGGCCGCCGCTGGCGACCGTGATGGCGCTAATCAGCCCCTGATAGGCGCCGATGGCATCGAGCGCGAAGGCGGCGAACGCCAGCGCCAGCACCAGCATGAAGGTCAGCCAGAGGGTGCGCGACCAGTTTCGAGACGGCGCATTCTGCCGACCGACCGCTTTTGTGCCTGCTGCCACGGTCGTTCCGTCGGTTGAAACCAGATTGGGGATCGACGTCACCGAGGGTTTCGCCCCCTCCAGCAGCAGCAGGCCGCGTTTCGCGCCATCGTGGTTGGCGTCAAGCGCCAGCGCGCGGCGCAGGAAGTTGACCGACTGCGCCTGATGGTCGGCGATCTGTGACGCCAGATACCAGGCTTCCGCCGTCGGTCTGCTGTTCAGGATCGGGCGCAGCATCTCGCGCGCGATTTCCTTCTGCTCGGCGCGAATGGCTCGGCGAATCGGCTCGTAAGCGTCTGGAGCGGGTGGGGGGACGTTGCGACTTGCCATAAGGGTGACTCGTTGAGTGACGATGGTTGACGACTCGCCCCGATAGTCTGGACGCGAGTGCTAATTCCAGTCTAACACGGCGTTGGGCTTGCGAATCCGCAAGGTTTCGACAGGTGTAGGCGGCGGCGTTGCGTGTTAGAATGGGGGGCGGGGCGGCAAGTCGCAGGTTTAACAAAAATGCCACAACTATTTGATGTTGCCGGGTCGCAATGTTATACTGGCCCCGTTTGTCACAAATGGCACAATCACATTTGGATCAGAAGTTAACGAGCGTTCCGATCCGGTCGGCGCGCCCTCGATTTCGTCTCGTGTGTTCGGGAGCAAAGTTCCGATGACTATCCTTAACGAGTGGGCCTTTATCGGCGTCTTTATGGCAATCTCCTGGATTTTGCCCGCAGCGCCTGTCCTTGTGTCGTCGCTCGTGCGGCCCCGCAAGCCCAACGCCATCAAGCAGCAAACCTACGAATGCGGCCTCGAGACGGTCGGCGATACGTGGGTGCAGTTCCGCGTGCAATACTACATCTACGGGCTGATTTTCCTGGTCTTCGACGTCGAGCTGGTGTTCCTGTTCCCGTGGGCGCTGGCCTACAACCGGCTCGATTTCTTCGCGTTCGGCGCAGGGCTGCTGTTCATCTTCCTGCTGGCTGACGCGCTGATCTATGCGTGGCGTAAAAACGCGCTCGAATGGGCTTAGGCAGCCAAGCCTGTACCTGGGGGTAAAGCTTGATGGCACAATGTGACAATCTCATTTCCACCCTGGCTCCGTGTCTGGCGGCAGGCGGCATGGACCCTGGCCTGGCTCAGTTTATTTCGATCCTGCTCGGCGTGCTGATCGTCGCCACCGTGCCGCTGCTGATCGTGATTTTCCTGATCTGGGTCGAGCGCAAGTTCGCCGCCCGTATTCAGGATCGCCTCGGCCCCAACCGCGTCGGCCCCTACGGCCTGCTGCAAACCTTCGCCGACGCCATCAAGCTGATTACGAAGGAAGACATCACGCCTGCGGGCGCTGACCGCATCATCTACAACGCCGCGCCGATTATCTCGGTGATGTCGGTGCTGCTGATCTGGGCCGTCATCCCGGTGACGCCGCTCAATATCGGCGTTGACCTCGAAATTGGCGTCCTGTACTTCGTCGCCGTCGGTTCCATCGGCACGCTGGCGATCATGATGGCTGGCTGGTCGAGCAACAACAAGTACGCGCTGCTCGGCGCGTTTCGCGTCGTCGCTCAACTCGTCAGCTACGAAGTCCCGATGATTTTCGCGCTGCTCATCCCTGTTCTGGTTGCGGGCAGCATGAGTATGCAGACTATCGTCAACGCCCAGCGCGGCATGTGGTTCTTCTTCTTAAGCCCAATCGCCGCCGCGCTGTTTTTTATCTCGACGCAGGCGGAAACGGGCCGCGCGCCCTTCGACCTGATCGAAGCCGAATCCGAGCTGGTCGCCGGTTTCAATATCGAATATTCCGGCATGAAATTCGGCCTGTTTTTCGCGGGCGAGTTCGTCCACGTACTCACCAACGCCCTGCTGCTGGCGACGCTGTTTCTCGGCGGTTGGATCGGCCCGTTCGTCGATCAACTGCCGATTCTTGGCATCTTCTATCTGACGATCAAGGCGACGGTCTGGTATCTGTTCTCGCTGCTGCTCCGTAACACGCTGCCGCGCGTCCGCATCGACCAGATGATGGCGTTCAACTGGAAGTTCCTTGTTCCAATCTCCATCGTCAACATTATCGTCGTCGCCTTCCTGCTCAAGGTCTGTCAGGTGCTGGGGATTTCCCCGTCGCCCGACCGCGCCAGCGATTTCATCGCCAATCTGCCGCAGACGATCATCCTGCTGCTTGGCAACGTCGTCATTGTGGCTATTACCGTGAACGCGCTGCGTAACCTGGGCAGGAATGCCCGCCGAATCGGCGGCGAGATCGAGCCGACGCCGGAAGAACTCGAAGAAGAAGTGGCAGCCGCTGGCGCTCACGCCGCGCACTAAGCCTAAGGACGGCCTCATGGCAATTACAGCACAAAGTATCGCGTTCCTGATTTTTGCCGTCCTTGTCCTGGGCGGCGGTCTGGCGATGGTGACGAGCCGCAATCTGGTTCACGGCGCGGTTTATCTCATCATCAGCCTGTTCGGCTCCGCCGGGTTGTTCATCCTGTTGAGCGCGCCATTTCTGGCGGCGGTGCAGGTGCTGGTCTACATCGGCGCGATAGCCATCCTCATCATTTTCGCCGTCATGCTCACGCGCAGCATGACGAGTATGCGCGAAGTCTTCAACCGGCAGTGGCAGTTGAGCCTGATCGTCAGCGTGCTGTTCTTCATCCTGCTGCTGGCGGGCATCATCCTGCCGATCTGGGGGCCGGGGACAGCGATTGCCGCCACTACGCCCTCGCCGATTGTGGCGACGACCGCTGATCTGGGAATAGCGCTGGTCGATGGGAATGGCTATGTCGTGCCTTTCGAGGTCGCTTCAATTCTGCTGACGGCGGCGATGATCGCTGCCATTGTCATCGCCCGCGATACGGACTAGCAAGTCATGAGTCAGGAGTGATGAGCGATGAGTAAAAAAGGCGACCGGTGCGCAGCGCTGAATACGTCCCGCGCATCACTCATCACTCATAACTCAGCACTTTTGGGTTAGGGGGCTTTCGTCATGATCCCGTTGTGGATGTTTTTGTTTGTGGCTGCGGCGCTGTTCTGTATCGGCACTTATGGCGTCTTTTCCCGCCGCAATGCCGTCGCCATCCTGATGAGCATCGAGTTGATGCTCAACGCGGTCAACATTAACCTGGTCGCTTTCTGGCGCTACCTGACGCCTTCCAACATGAGCGGGCAGGCATTCGCGGCATTTGTTTTCGTCGTCGCTGCCGCCGAAGCGGCGGTCGGCCTGGCGATCATTATTTCGATCTACCGCAACCGGCGCTCGGTCATCGTCGAAGACATTGACCTGCTTAAGTGGTAGGGCGAGGGGCTTATGAACATTAATTTCAGCGATCCGCAGTTCCTGCCCTGGCTGATTCCGGTTGGCCCGCTGCTGGCGTTCTTCATCATTTCGCTGGCGACCAACCGCGCTCACCTGATCCCCGCGACGAGCGAGGAATATGGCGGTCATCATCCTGATTACAGCGGGATGCGCGTGCCGGTGGTCACTCCGGCGGGCCGCATCCTCAGTATCATCGTCGGCATGAGCGGCATCGTCATGGCCTGGGTGGTCAGCCTTGTCGTCATCGGTCATGCTTTCGCCACGCCGGAATTTGGCGTCAACGTTTTCGCCAGCAGTCTCGTCTGGATGAACACCGGCACGACGACCTTCAATATGGGCGTGCTGGTCGATCCGCTGACGACGATCATGCTGGTCATGGTGCCGCTCGCCTGTACCATGATTTTCCTTTACTCAATTGGCTACATGGCGAATGATCCACGGCAGGCCCGCTTCTTCAGCCTGATCGCGCTGTTCGCCGGTGGAATGCTGACGCTGGTGGTGGCGGATAACCTGCTGCTGCTCTTCATGGGCTGGGAAATCATGGGCCTGTGTTCGTACATGCTCGTCGGTTTCTGGTTCGAGAAGGAAAGCGCCTACAAAGCGGCCATCAAAGCCTTCATCACCACCCGCGTTGCCGATGTCATCATGCTGCTCGGCATCGCCTACCTATTTTATTTCACCGGCACATTGAGCTTCCGCGCCATCGTCTATAACCCTGACGTGCTGGCGAAGCTGGCGGCGACCCCGGCCATTGTGTTCGGCGGGCTTGGGATCAGCGCTGCTGGCCTGATCGGCGTCTTCCTCGTCACCGGCACAATTGGCAAGTCGGCGCAGTTCCCGCTCCACGTCTGGCTGCCGGACGCGATGGAAGGCCCGACGCCGGTCAGCGCGATGATCCATGCTGCCGCGATGGTTTCTGCCGGAATTTACGCCGTTATCCGTATGTATCCGCTGCTGGCTGCTGGCGGCGACCCGCATCACGGCGTCCTGACCAGCCCCCTGATGCTGATGTCCGTGATCGGCGCATTTACTGCGCTGTTCGCGGCGACGATTGCCGTCGCCCAGAACGACATTAAGAAGGTGCTGGCCTTCTCGACCGTTTCGCAGCTTGGCTTCATGGTGGCGGCGCTCGGCATCGGCGCCTATATTGCCGCCGCCTTCCACCTGATTACGCACGCCTTCTTCAAGGGGCTGCTGTTCATGGCCTCTGGCTCGGTGATCCACGGCATGGAACACGGCGAGCATCACGTCCACGAAGCGCACGCGCTCCATGTCCACGGCCCGGCAGCGAGCGAGGAAATTGAAGAAGCTGAAACGGACAGCCTCGGCGATGATGAAGCGGTTGATGTCGCCGTTGAGCATTCGGCCAAAGCGGGGACGACCGCGCCGCATACCGTCTTTGACCCGCAGGATATGCGGAACATGGGTGGTCTGCGTAAGACCATGCCCGTCACCTTCTGGACGTTCCTGATCGGCGGCCTCTCGCTGTCAGGTTTCCCGCTGCTGACCGCCGGGTTCTGGTCGAAGGATGAGATTTTCGCGGACGCCTGGAACGGCGCGCTCGAAGGCTTCGGCCCGCACGCGCTGGTGTTTATCTGTCTGGCGCTGGCGGCCTTCCTGACCGCTTTCTACACGATGCGTCAGCTTGGCCTGACGTTCTGGGGTGAGGCGCGTACCGAGGAGGCTAAACACGCCAACCTCGGACGCGGCCTCGTCAGCGCGACCATGACGATCCCGTTGATCGTCCTGGCCTTTTTCGCCATCGTCGCCGGTTTCGTCGGCGTTCACCCGGACTTTCCGATCTTCGGCGCGCTTTTCTCGCCGCACGGCGCGCCGTTCGCGCATTTCGTCGGCGCGACTTTGATAGCCGAGCCGCCAGAGATCAGCCTGAACTACTTCCCCGTCCTGACGTCGTTCGTCGTCGCGCTCGGCGGCCTCGGCCTCGGCTGGCTGATGTACTGGCGCGTCCCGCTGGTCGCCGGACAGCCCGACCCGCTGATTAGCATCCTCGGCCCGCTCTATGGGACGCTCCAGAACCGCTACTACTTCGACGAACTGTATATCTGGGCTATCGTTCGACCGGCCCAGTGGTTCGCCAAAGACGTGGTCAGTGACTTCATCGACCGGGGCATCATCGACGGTTTCCTGCATCTGGTCGCTCGTATCTTCACCTGGATCGGCGACCTGATTAAGAACCTCAACCTGTGGCTGATTGACGACGTCGGCGACGGTATCCCCGAGTTGATCGGCAACCTGGGCGCGTGGATCCGCCGGGTTCAGACCGGAAGCGTGCAGCAGTATCTGCTGGTTGCATTGGCTGGCGCGCTCCTCATCGGGCTGATTTTTGCGGTGTCGGCAGGCTTCCTGTCGGCAGCACCGCGCTAAGGCGTAACAGACTATGACGATTTTAGGATACGATCTGCTCACCGTTCTCATCTTTGGCCCGATTCTCGGCGGTATCGTTTTGCTGCTGCTGCCGAAGAATAAAAATGTGGCGCGTTACGCGGCGCTGGCAATCTCAGTTGCTATCGGTATCGTCTCGCTCTACGTTTTCTTCGCCTATAACCGCGAGGCGGGCGGCTTCCAGTTGGGGGTTGAGGTTCCCTGGTTCCCGCTGCTTGGCTCGTCGTGGCATCTCGGCGTCGATGGCATCAGCGTGACGATGGTGCTGCTCAACGGGCTGTTGACTCCGCTGGCTGTCCTCATCAGCTTCGAGCAGGAAGATCGCGTTAACGTCCACATGGCGCTGATCCTGTTCTTCGAGGGGCCGCTGTTCGGCGTGTTCGCCTCGCAGGACTTGCTGATTTTCTTCCTGTTCTACGAACTCAGCCTCGTGCCGATGTTCTTCCTCATCGACCAGTGGGGCGGCGCGAATCGCAAGTATGCTGCCTCTAAATTCTTCATCTACTCCCTCGGCGGTGGCCTCGGAATGCTGCTGGCGACTCAGCTCATGGGCTGGTCGGTATCACAGATTTCGCCCGCCGTGATCGAAAGCCTCAAGGCATCATCCCCGGCGCTGGCGCACTACACTGCCGGGAATCCGTCGTTCGATATGCAGGTGTTGAGCGCGGTCTGGCCGAAATTGAGCGGGATGTTCCTCGGCATCAGCGCCGAGACCGTCAAGGCGTTGGCCTTCGTCGGTTTCTTCGTCGCCTTCTGCATCAAGGTGCCAGTCTGGCCGTTCCATACCTGGCTGCCGGACGCGCACTCGGAAGCGCCGACAGCAGGCTCGATGCTGCTGGCTGGCATTATGCTCAAGCTCGGCGCCTATGGCTTCCTGCGGATCGTCATCCCGATGTTCCCCGATGTCTGGGTGGCGGATGTCAACCTGCTCGGTTTCCATACCAACCCGGCGACGATCTTCGCCTTCCTCGCCATCATGGGCATCGTCCTCGGCGCGTTCGCGGCCTGGGGGCAAACTGACATCAAGCGGCTGGTCGCCTATAGCTCGGTCAACCATATGGGCTTCGTCGCTCTGGGGATTGCCGTCGCTGCGCTGGCTTACGGTCAGCTTTACGTCTCGAATACCAGCGAACACATGGCGACGGCGATTCTCGCCACCAACGGCGCAGTGCTGCAAATGTTCGCACACGGCCTGTCGTCGGCGGCGATGTTCCTGCTGGTCGGCGGAATTTATCATCGGACCCACACCCGCGATATGACTCAGTATGGCGGCCTGTGGGTGCGCGCGCCGATCTTTGGCGGGCTGTTTATCTTCGCCAGTTTCGGCAGTCTCGGCCTGCCCGGTCTGGCCGGTTTCCCGGCGGAGTTTCTGGTTGTGCGCGGCGCGTGGCCGGTTTTTACCGGGCTGACCATCATCGCCATGATCGGCCTGCTCGTCACCGGCAATTACATTCTCAAGGGCATCCGTGCCATCCTGCATGGCCCGTTCAATATGAAATGGCGCGGCACGCCTCTGGAAGTTGAGCTGCGCGAGGTAATCGCCGTCGCTCCACTGCTGGCGCTGATGCTCGTGACTGGCGTTGCCCCCAACTGGCTGCTGTCGGTCATCAACGGGTCAGTCATGCAAATGCTCAAGCTGCTCGGCGGATAAGGACACTCCATGACCGAAACGTTTTCCTTCCCGGTTCTGAGCCTGATCGTCTTTACGCCTATCGTCGCGGCGGTCGTCATCCTGTTCCTCAAGAGTGAACAGCGAGACCTGATCCGCGGCGTGGCGATCACGGCGGCCTTCATCATGTTCGGCCTTTCACTGGCCGTTTTTGCCAGCCTTAACAGCGGCGCGTCGGCTGTGACGGCACAGCAGGAGCAGGTGGCCGCCGCTGGCGGGCCGAGCGTGGGGACAGAGATGTTCGTCAGCAGCCTGCGCTTTGAAGAGGAATATTCGTGGGTTCCGAGCCTGGGCATCTCTTACCACGTCGGCGTTGACGGTCTGGCGGCCCCGCTGCTGCTGCTGACGGGCATGGTGTCGATTGCTGGCGTGCTGATCTCGTGGCGGATCGAAGACCGTACCAGAGAGTTCATGGCCTTCTTCCTGCTGCTGGTCGCAGGCGTCTACGGCGTGTTCGTCTCGCTCGACACTTTCCTGCTGTTTTTCTTCTATGAGTTAGCCATCTTCCCCATGTATCTGCTGATTGCCACCTGGGGATGGGTGCAGCTGCGTGAATACGCGGCCATGAAACTGACGCTCTACATCCTGATCGGCTCGGTGATCGCGCTGGTCGGCGTGATTGCGATGGTGGTCACTGCCGATAGCTTCTTCCAGACCAGCGGCGCAGCGATCTTTGCGTCGGCGAAACAGACCGGATTGCTGGCGCAGAACGCAGGCACCTTCAGCTTCGATATGAAGTCGCTGACGCTGGCGGCTGAAAGCGGGGCCTTCAACATCCCCGTGCTTGGCATCGACGGCCTGACCTTCGCTAAGCTCTGGTTCCCGCCGATCTTCATCGGCTTTGCGGTGCTGGCCGGTATGTTCCCGTTCCACAACTGGAGTCCTGACGGCCATGTGGCTGCGCCGACTGCCGTTTCGATGATCCATGCGGGCGTGCTGATGAAGCTCGGCGCGTTTGCTGCGCTGCGAATGGGCGTGCAGCTTTTGCCTCAGGGCGCGCAGGTTCACCTGCCCTGGATCGTCTTCCTCACGCTGGTGAATGTCGTTTACGGCGCGTTTATCGCCTTCCGGCAGCGCGACTTCAAGTACGTCATCGGCTTCTCCTCGGTCAGCCATATGGGGCTGGTGAGCATGGGCTTCGCCACCATGAACCTGACCGGTATGACCGGCGCGGGCCTTCAGATGTTCAGCCACGGCGCCATGACGGCGCTGTTCTTCGGCTGCGTCGGCATGGTCTACGACCGGGCGCACACCCGCGATATTCCCAGTCTGGGCGGCATGAGTAAAGCCATGCCGTGGGTTGCCATCGCTTTCGTCATCGCCGGATTAGCGGGGATGGGTATGCCGGGATTCAGCGGTTTCATCGCTGAATTCCCGATCTTTTCGGGCTTATTCCAGGCCTCACCGCAGATTTCACTCAACATCGGCGCGATCCACCTGGACAATTACTACGCCATCATCGCCATTGTCGCCGCGCTTGGTATCATCATCACGGCGGCTTATGTGCTGCGTGTGATCGCGCAGGTGTTCTTCGGCGAGTTTGATGCCGCGAAATTCCCTGAAGTTGGGAACATCACGGTGCGCGAAAAGTTCATTCTGCTGTTCCTGGGCGCGCCGCTCATCATTCTCGGCCTCTATCCGTCGCTGATAGCCCCGATGATTGAAAATGGCGTGCGGCCTGTGCTTGCATTGCTAGGAAGGGGCGGGTAGTCGTGAGCAATTTTAACCTTCTCGCGCAGCTCCCGGCGCTCGCGCCGGAAATCGGGCTGGTCATCATGGCGCTTGTCGTGCTGGCGCTCGACTTGTCGCTGCCGGAAAGCAAACGGCGCAATATCGCCATTGTGACCGCTATCGGTCTGGCCGCGCTGGCGATCACGCCGTTCATCTGGCCGCCGGCGTCTGTGGCTGCGGGCGCGACGGCTGCCGAGCGCGATAGCGCCGTCCTCTTCTGGGGCGGCATGATCCGCCACGATGTGCTGTCGCAGATTTTCAGCGTCATGGTGCTGCTCGCCGGGTCGATTACCGCGCTGATGTCGATTGACGTCCACGGCATCGGTCGCAAGGGCGAATACTATCTGATTATCATCGTCGCCACGCTCGGCGCGTGCCTGATGGCGGCGGCGGCTGACCTGATTATGGTCTTTGTGGCGCTCGAAACGACCACCATCCCGCTCTACACACTGGCGGGCTTTCGCCGGGGCGATGGCCGGTCGTCCGAGAGCGGCCTGAAATATTTCCTGTTCGGCTCGGTCACGTCCGCCGTGCTGCTGTTCGGCTTCACCTTCCTCTACGGCTTCACCGGCCAGACCAACCTGTACGCGCTGGCCGACTACATGAAGAGCAGCGCCTTCACGACCAACCCTGTCCCGGTGCTGGTGGCGCTAGTGCTGGTGCTGGTCGGCTTCGGCTTCAAGATCAGCGCGGTTCCGTTCCACTTCTGGACGCCGGACGTTTACGAAGGCTCGCCGACGCCTGTGACGGCCTTCATCAGCGTCGCCAGCAAGGCGGCCAGTTTCGCCCTGCTGCTGCGCTTCTTCGTCGCCGTCTTCCCGGCAGACCTGGTCATCGGTGGGCAGACGATTCACGGGTTCTGGATTCAACTCGTGATCGCCGTCTCGATCCTGACGATGACCTTCGGCAACATCGTCGCGTTATCGCAGAAGAACATCAAGCGCCTGCTGGCCTACTCGTCGATTGCGCAGGCCGGGTACACGCTGGTCGGTCTGGCGGCGCTGCAATCGCAGGCTCCGCTGGTGCAGCAGCAGTCGGTCGCGGCGATTGCCTTCTATATGTTCATGTACACGTTTACCAACCTGCTGGCGTTCGCCGTCGTCGTCATCTTCAGCGAAGCGACAGGCAGCGACACGATTGCCGACCTCGCTGGCCTGAGCCGCCGCAGCCCCTGGCTGGCGCTCACTATGACGGTTGCGCTGCTCTCGCTCGGCGGCGTGCCGCCTGCGGCGGGTTTCTTCGGCAAGTTCTTCCTGTTCCAGGCGGCGGTGAGTGCCGGTCTGGCCTGGCTGGCGATCATCGCCGTCCTCAACTCGATTGTGGCGCTGTACTACTATCTGGTGATCGTTAAGGTCATGTACGTTGACCGCAGCGAAGATGAGGATAAGCCGATTCCCATGTCGCAGGCCTATGTCTGGGTGATTGGCGTAACGACAATCATGGTTCTGATCCTCGGCACGGTCGGCGCGCAGGCGATCTTCGACTGGGCCGCGCGCAACGCCGCCGCGCTGTTCATCTGAGTGGCCGTCGTCAGGGTGGGGCGATCCGTTCGGGCGGGCTGCCCCTGCTGACGATCAAGCGCGCCAGTTTCAGCGAGAAATTGCTATTTGCAAATCGCCGCTCATTCGTGATAAAATTCTCTAACACCGATACAGGACACGAATGAGCGCACAAAAACCTCCGCGCGTGAAAAACCTGACCTACGTAGGTCTGGCGAGTCAGGCAGGATGTGTTACGCTTGCTCTGGTTTTGGGAGCGCTGATCGTGGGGCTGTGGCTTGACCATCACTTCGGCGTCAAAGGCCCGTTTACGGTCGGTCTGCTCATCGTCAGTGTTCCCGTTAGCCTGTTCCTGATGACACGGATTGCGCTGAAGATGTTCAACCAGCTTCAGGCGCAGCAGCGGCCAAAGCCGACTGATAACTCACCAAAGGAGGACTGACTTTGACCAATGTGCCGATTTTCCGCCTGAATAGAGGAGAGCGGATATGAGCGCGACACGACGCGGAGCCTACATTGGCCTCGGCCTGATCGTTGCCATTGTCCTGTGCAGCCTGCTGACATTTAGCTGGATGCCAGCCTGGGGTATTTCGGTCGGCCTGCCTCACATTACCATGCCCGGCGAAGCCTACAACGGCCAGCCGATGAGCGAGGCCTTCAACTGGACGAACACCCTCGCCGATGTCGCCATCGTCGATGTTCTGGTGCTGCTGATTGCTTTCTTCGGCTGGCGCGCGTCCAAAGGCTGGACAAAGGAAGTGCCGGGGCGCTTCCAGAGCTTCCTCGAGCTGCTGGGCGACTTCATCTACGGGTACACCAAGAACTTCGCGGGTGTCAGCCAACTGGCGCGGCAGTGGGTCTTTCCGCTGTCGGCCAGCCTGTTCCTTTTCCTGCTGCTGATTAATGCGGCGGAAATGCTGCCGGTCAATGAGTCGGTCGGCCTGATGCACTGCGCCCGTCCGGGCATTTCAGGCTATCCAACGACCAATGTAGGGGGGAACACCTACCAGTTGTTCGTCGAGAAGATGCTCGATGGCGGCACGCCTGCGACCGAAGCCAACTACGAAGCCTGTGAACACTGGACCGAAGCGGGCGGTGTCCGTCCGACTTCGACCCAACTGACCGCCGCCGCCGATGAGTTGTTCAATAAGGAAGGCGCGCTCGTTCAGTCGAAGGCCAGCGTTGAAGAGATTCAGGCGCTGCGGCTGGAAGCGACTGAGGCGCTCTACCACGAACCGGCTGTTGCGCTGACGTCCGACCAAATTCGGCGCGGCGTCGTCCCCTATATTCAAACCGTGACGCCGTTCGTGCGTCCGGCCTCGACGGACATGAACCTGACGATTGGCCTGGCGCTGATCTCGATGATCTTCGTTCAGGTGATGGGCGTGGCAGCGCTCGGCCCGAACTACTTCCAGAAGTTCATCAACCTCAATGCGCTTGGCAATATCAGCAAGAACCCGATGGGGGTGATCGATTTCGGTGTTGGCCTGTTCGACATCATCACTGAAATCTTCAAGATCATCAGTCTTGCCTTCCGTCTCTTTGGTAACCTGTTCGCAGGCGGCATTCTGCTGGTCGTCATGTCGTTCCTCGTCGCCGCGCTGTTCCCGGTCGCCTTCTACGGTCTGGAATTGATCGTGGTCGTGGCGCAGGCGTTCGTCTTCGCCGTGTTGACCATCGTGTTCAGTGGCCTGGCGATGACCGGCCATCATTCGGATGGGGAAGAACATCACGAAGAAATTCCCATCGAAGCGGGGATCGCCGAAGCTTCTGCTGGCCCCGCGAATTCGCACTAACCATCATTTGTTGAGCGTACATCAAAGGAAAACATGACATGGAAGGCAATCTCGAAGTTGGTTTGAAGGCGGTTGGCGCGGGTCTGGCGATGATCGGCGCGCTCGGCCCCGGTATTGGTATCGGTCTGGTTGTGTCCGGCGCGTTGCAGGCGATTGGCCGCAACCCCGACGTCTCCGGCCAGTTGACCGCGAATATGTTCCTCGGCATCGTGTTCGCCGAAGCGGTCGCCATTTACTGCCTCGTGATCGCGCTGATCGTCTTATTCGTGATCTAGCCCGACACGCAAAGGAGCATTTCAATGCACAGAGTCACTTTACGATCCGCGCTGCTCCTGCTGGCGCTCGTCGGCATGTTGCTGCTCATCCCGGCTGCCCTGGCGCAGGAAGCGACGGCTGTTCCGGCGGCAGAAGCGACGGCTGCTGCGGCGGCCCCGGCGACCAGCCCGCTGACTCCGCTCGGTATCAACAGCGGCTATCTGCTGGCGCAGATCATCAACTTCCTGGTGATTGCGCTTATTCTCGGCGCGGTCATCTGGCGTCCGCTGGTCAACATGCTTGACTCGCGCAGCGCCAAGATTCAGAAGGGCCTCGAAGACGCGGCGGCTTCGGCCAATGCCCGCCGGAACGCTGAAGCTGAAGCCGAGAAGATTCAGGCTCAGGCTCGCGCCGACGTCAACCGCGCTATCGAAGAAGCGCGCTCCCGTGGCGAGGAAGTCGGTCGTCAGGTCGAGGCGGAAGCCCGCGCTGAAGCCGACCGCATCCGCGCCGAAGCGCAGCAGCGCGCCAACGAAGAGCGTGACCGTCAGCTTGCCGACCTGCGCGGCCAGGTGGCGGCGATTGCGATTGCCGTGGCGCAGCGCCTGATCGGCGAGTCGCTCGACGCGAATCGTCAGCAGGCGCTCATCAACGACTTCTTCTCGAAGGTTCCGGCTGAAGCCAAAGCCCTGACGGGTGATGTCGAAATCGTCAGCGCGATGCCGCTGACCGACGCCGAGAAGACGAAGGTTCAGGGCCAGATCGGCTCGAACACGATCACCTACTCGGTCGATCCGACCATTCTCGGTGGCATCGTCGTTCGCAGCGGCGAGCGTGTCATCGATGGCAGCGTCCGCAGCGGCTTGAACGATATGGCCGGTCGCCTGCGCTAGCTCGATCTCTACCGCAATCACGGATGCGCCGGGGCTTGCTCCGGCGCATTTGATTCCTCTACAGGGCGCGGGTACACTGGGGTTGGCTTGACCGATATTTCGGAGCATCTGCGGCCTCTTTGCCGGAGGCTGAAAGCCGCCCGGCAAGCGAATTGAAGCTGGCTGAAACCAGCTAAAAACTTCCAGCCTGAAGTTACTCTCTCGCAGTCAGGTCAGGGGATATTTGATAAGCTGTTTGTTGAACTGAATCTGTTAACGACGGCACTTCTTTCACCCCTCTCCCACCGGGAGAGGGGTTGGGGGTGAGGGCAAAAGGTTGAAACTCAGCGATCTCCTGAGCTATGTCCCCGGCGTCCTGGAGTGGAG
This sequence comes from uncultured Anaerolineaceae bacterium, assembly GCA_964652205.1. Lineage (GTDB taxonomy): Bacteria > Chloroflexota > Anaerolineae > Aggregatilineales > Phototrophicaceae > ZC4RG36. The sequence goes on from CAZZAO010000033.1 coordinate 23,212, forward strand.
TGGGGATGCCGACATCACCGCGCCAGTCGTCGAGGCCGACGCCGAAGTTGAGCGCGGCGGCGTATTTGTGGCGCGGCGCGGCCTTTCGACAGACGGCCATGATTTCATCGACAGCGCCATCGAACATGGCGCGGCGGCGATTGTCGGCGAGCGTCCGCTGCTCAATCTGCGTGTGCCTTACGTTCGCGTCGGCAACGCGCAGGAAGCGGTCGGGTTTCTGGCCGCAGCCTATCACGGCTTTCCGTCGCGCCGGTTGAGGGTTGTCGGCGTCACCGGGACTGACGGCAAAACGACCACCAGCACCCTGATTCACAGTGTCCTGCGGCTGGCGCTCGAAGGCCGCGCCGGACTCATCAGCACAGTGGCGGCTGACCTCGGCGACCGCGAAGTGGATACCGGCCTGCATGTGACGACTCCCGGCGCGCCGCAGATTCAGGCGCTGCTGGCGCAGATGGTCGCTAACGGTCTGACTCACTGCGTCCTCGAAATGACCAGTCACGGGCTGGCGCAGGGACGGCTCAACGGCGTCGATGTCGATGTCGCCGTATTGACCAATCTCACGCACGAGCATCTCGACTTTCACGGCTCATTTGCAGCCTATCGCGCCGCTAAAGGCCGACTGTTCGAGATGCTGATGCAGTCCGAGCGCAAGCCGGGACAGGACAAGGTCGCGGTCATCAATGGGGACGATCCGAGCGCTGAATACTTCGCGGCTATCCCTGCCGACCACGTCATTCGCTATGGTCTGGGCGAACGGGCTGATCTGCGGGCGACCGAGATTACGATGCTGCCGTGGGCGACCGAGTTCGCGCTCACCGACGGCGGCGATCTGGCGATTGAGACTTACGGCCTGCCGCTGGTCGGGCGCTACAACGTCCTCAACGCGCTGGCCGCAATTGGCGCCTGTCGCGCGCTCGGCATCGACCCCCTGAGCGTCCAGCAGGGGATCGGCTCGCTGCTGCCGATTCCCGGTCGCATGGAGCGGATCGACGCCGGACAGGCTTTTCTGGCTATCGTCGATTTCGCGCACACGCCGAACGCGCTGACCAACGCGCTCGAAGCGGCGCGGACGATGGTGGACACGGGCGGCAGGGTGATCGCCATTATCGGCAGCGCTGGCCTGCGCGACCACGAGAAGCGCCGCCTGATGCCGGAAATTGCCGTGAAGCTGGCCGACTTCACCATTCTGACCGCCGAAGACCCGCGCAGCGAGTCGCTCGACGACATTTTACAGACGATGGCTGAGGCTGCGACCGGAGCAGGCGGCGTCGAGGGCGGGACGTTCGCCCGCGTGCCGGATCGCGGCGAAGCGCTCTACCGCGCCTGCCAGATGGCAAAGGTCGGCGACGTAGTTATTGCCTGCGGCAAGGGCCACGAGCGCAGCATGGCCTTTGGCAAGGTTGAGTATCCGTGGGATGACCGCGAGGCGCTGGCCGCCGCCATCCATGGTGAGCCGCCGCGCACCTTGCCGACAGCCTGTAGTTGAAAGATCGAATAAATATGCTGCCTAACTCGATTCCAGATGCAGATTTTCAGCGCTTCGTCATTGAATGTAAGCAGTTGCCTGCCGCTAAAGGCAATTACCTCGTTCACGATTATGTCGAAAACATGATGTTGACGGTGCTGGATTTCCAAATGCATGGGGTGACGATTGAGCGAGCCATCCGGTATTACTACCAGAATGCCCGTGAGGAAGTTGCCGATTTTACGGGACTGAAGCGGCTTTTGGCGGCTCATGCCGACAACCAAGAGGGAAATACTCAGGTCGCGCAGTTCCTCTGGGGAAACAATCACTGGACGCGCGTTGCGTTGCTCAGACGGTTACTTCGCTACTTTGGCGCTGAAGGCATTACAACTCAGGAAAAGCTCAAGGATTGGGCTGCTAAAGCAGACTTTGAGCGAGATTTTCAAGGCAGAGTGAAAGGCGCAGGCTTCGCCATTTTTCAATGGCTCGTGATGCGGCAAGGTGTCGAGACCGTGAAGCCCGACGTTTGGATTCAGCGTTTCATACGGGAAAAACTCGGATATTCAGTCGGTGATAAGCTGGCCGTTGAATTGATAGAGCGGGCAGCAGTTGAAATCGGTGTAAAAGCTTACGAGCTTGACTGGCGTATCTGGGAGCATCAAAGCGGTCGTTGATGAGACGTTTAAGTATCGGTTTTCCAGAATGGTTCTTCATCATCGGCCTGCTGCTGATCGCGGCGGCGCTGCGCTTCGCCGGAACCAACTTCGGCCAGCCTGACCCGGCTTACATGCCGAGCGACGTCGCCAATCGGACGCTGCCGACCGAGTCGCCGGTTCACCCCGACGAGTTCCTGTTCGTCGCCGTGCCGTTCCGTATGTCGGTCACGAAGTACCCGAATCCCAAATTCTTCGAGGAACCGAGTTTCCTGATCTACACCAACATGGTCTTCGACCTGCTGACCGGCTCGGCGCGCGGCATCACCCAGGAACTGCGCGCCGGCGTCGGCGACCGGCAGTACGCGCCGTTCAGCGCCTACGTCATGGGACGGCTGATGACGGCCCTCGGCGGCATCGTCGTCGTCGCTGGAAGCTACGCGCTGGCGCGGCGACTGGCTGGACGGCTCGCGGCTGCCGCTGCCGGGCTGCTGGTGACGCTCTCGTTCACGATGGTGCAGCAGTCGCATTATTCGACGCCGAGCATGATTTCAGCCGCCTTCAGCGGCGTCTGTCTCTGGGCCAGCGTTGCCATGCTCCAGCAGCGCAGGCCGAATCCGTGGCTGCTGGCGCTGGCAGGCGTGGCAGCAGGTTTCGCGGCCACGGCGCGTTATAACGTCGCGGGCGTCTCGATGGTCTTTTTCTTCGCCAGCCTGATCCTGCTCTACCGCCATCGCTCGCGCCGGACGCTGCGAATGGTGCTGGTTGGCTGGTTCCTGTTTCCGGCGGCGTTCGTCTTCGGCACGCCGGGGATCGTCTTTGATCTGCCGAAATGGATCGACGACTTTCAGTACATCACGTCGCAGTTCCTGACCACCGGCGCGGGCTTCAACGCCAATTACCTGACCAACCCGTGGCTGGCGATCCTGTTTGAGTATCGCTACCTGATCCTGTTCAGCCTCGGCGTCCCGGCGACGGCTGCCGCGCTGCTCGGTTTGTGGGTCGCGCTGCGCCATCGTCCGCGCCGCCTGTTCGAGCGTAACTCGCTGTTCATCATCACCGTCATTCTGCTGATCTACGTCGCGGCCTATACGCTGGTCGTGCTGCGTAACATCCGCCCGATCTATAACGATCACATGCTCGTGCCGATCATCCCGATCTTCGCGCTCTACGCCGGAATGGGCGTCGTCTGGCTGTCTCAGCGCCTGCGCCGACTGCGCGTGCCGTCGGTCGTGGCGCTGCCGGGGCTGATGCTGGCGCTGGTCGTCGTCACGCTCGTGCCTGCCGTGCAGGTTGACCGCCTTTTCACCCAGATCGACACGCGCTACGTCATGCAGCACTGGGTCTGGGATCACCTTCCGCAGGGGGCGAATATTCACCTGACCGGATCGTACAACGTCCCGCTCGATCCAGCGCAGTTCACGACGACTCAGGGCTACATGAACAACTTCGTCTCGGTCGAGGCGCTGCGACAGAGCGGGGCGCAGTATGCGCTTGTTTCTGATGCCTGGCTGCACGACGTCCAGCGCTCGCGCGAATGGATGTCGCCGGAGTTCATCGCTAAAGTGACCGACTACTACGCCAGCTACGACCGCGAAGCCACCGAGATTGCGCGCATCGACCGGCCTCAGTGGACAGGCTCCGACTGGTTCATGCACACGGCCAGCTACTGGCACGATCCCGCGCTGACGCTTTACTGCCTGACGCCGGAAGCCTGCGCCGCCGTCCGCTGACCGTTGCCGAAGCGTCGGGAAACGGTCACGGGCATTTGCGTTATAATGTCGGTGACGCGGAGGGCGCATGGACGACGTCGGCATTGTCATCCTCAACTGGAATACGCGCGATCTGCTGCATCGCTGTCTGGAAACTGTTCTCGCCAGCACGGGCGAGATTCGTCTGCGCGTGGTCGTGGTCGATAACGCCTCGACCGACGACAGCGCCGCGATGGTGCGCCGCGATTTTCCCGGCGTCGAGCTGATCGTCAGCGACCGCAACGGCGGCTATCCTTACGGCAACAATCTGGGCCTGAGGGCGATGGGCTTCGGCGATATGTCGCAGGTTCCCTCAGCTTCGTTGACTGAAGACGCCCGGCTCGCGCAGCCTGACTCTCCTCTCCGCTGGCGGAGAGGGGCTGGGGGTGACGTCGTTCGGGCTGACGCGCCGCGTTACGCGCTGCTGCTTAACCCGGACACCGAACTGCCGCCGACCGCGCTGGCCGAGATGACCGCTTTTATGGATTCGCGGCCTGAGGTCGGCGCAGCGGGGCCGAAACTCGTTTTGCCCGACGGCAGCCTCGACCGGGCGGCGCGGCGCGGCTTCCCGACGCCGCTGGTGTCGTTCTACCATTTCTCGAAGCTGGCAAAGCTGTTTCCTAACAGCCCGCGCTTTGGGCGTTATAATATGACTTTCATCAACCCTGACATCGAGATCGAGGTCGATTCGGTCGTCGGGGCCTACATGCAGGTCCGTCGTGAAGCGATTCGCGCCGTCGGTTTGCTCGACGAAACATTCTTCATGTATGGAGAGGACCTCGATTGGGCCTATCGAATCAAGCAGGCGGGTTGGAAGGTCATTTACCATCCGCAGGTGACGGTCAACCACGTCAAGAAGGCCGCCAGCCGCAAGAGCCAGCGCGCGCAGTTCGAATTCTGGCGCGCCATGCTGATCTTCTACCGCAAGCATTATCGCGCCAACACGCCATTCTGGCTCCACAGTCTCGTCATCATGGGACTGCTGCTCAAGGGAGGCCGCAGCCTGTGGCCGGAGATACGCGAACCCGCACCACTGAAGAACGGATAAGGGCTGCCTCTCCCGGACGTTCCAACCGGCTCCGGCGCGCGCTCAGCCTGCTGCTGGTGCTGACCGACATCGCTACGCTGACGCTGGCGTTCGTACTCGGCTATCTGGCGCGCTTCGTGCCGCTGCTCGACAACCAGCAGATTGCAGCCTATTCGCTGTATGTCTACGTGCCGACGATGGTGCTGCACATCGTCACGATCATGGGCATTTTCTTCATTTCGCGCCTCTACCACCAGGGCAGGGCGATCAGCCGCATCGACATGGCGCGCCACGTCATCGGCTCGGTGTCGATTGGCGCGGTGCTGGCGAGCGGCGCGCAGCAGATTATCTTCAACAACACCGAGTTCGACGTCGATTATCCGCGCACCATGTTCGTCTACGTCTGGGTGTTCAGCATTATCTTCGCGCTGGTAGGCCGCGAAGCCCATCGCCTGCTCGTTCGCTATCTGCGCGAGCGCAAGCTGGAGCGCGACAACCTGCTGATCGTCGGCACGGGCAAAATTGCCCGCGACATCGCCCGCAAGATTCAAGGCAGCCCGGAGCTGGGCTATAACATCGTCGGCGTGGTCGAAGGCAAGGATCGCCACAAGGGGAACATGCTCGGCATCCCGATCATCGGCGCTCATGCCGATTTGCCGATGCTGATCGACTCGTATGCCGTCGAGCAGGTCATCATCGCCCTGCCGGATTTTCAGCGCACCGAGCTGGTCGATCTGATTACCCTCTGCCAGCGAGGCCGGGTTGATATCAAGATTTACCCGGATATTTTCGCCTACATGGCGGGCGATCTGAACGTCGATGACCTCGGCGGGACGCCGCTGCTGACGGTCCGCGATATTTCCCTGCGCGGCTGGAAACTGAGCCTCAAGCGCGGCCTCGACATTTTCGGCTCGGCGCTCGGCCTGATTTTCCTGTCGCCGTGGATGCTGCTGACTGCTGCGCTGATCCGGCTCGAATCAGTCGGGCCGATCTTCTATACGCAGGAGCGGATGGGCCTCGATGGTCGCCCGTTCGACATGATTAAGTTCCGCTCGATGCGTCCCGATGCCGAAAGCAGCGGCCCCGGCTGGACAGTCGAGAATGACCCGCGTCGGACGCGCCTCGGTCGGATTTTGCGTAAGACCAACTGGGACGAAATCCCGCAGTTAATTAACGTCCTGCTGGGCGAGATGAGCCTCGTCGGGCCGCGACCGGAGCGTCCGGTCTACGTGCAGGAGTTCCGCGAGCGCATCCCGCGCTACATGGAACGCCACCGCGAGAAGGCGGGCATGACCGGCTGGGCGCAGGTCAACGGGCTGCGCGGAGACACCTCGATTGCCGAACGCACGTCCTACGACCTGTGGTACGTCGAGAACTGGTCGCTCTGGCTCGACATCAAGATCATCATCCGCCAGGTGGTTAATATCGTCCTGCGCCGGGAGAAGAATGCGTACTAGGCCCTCATCCCGGCCCCTCTCCGCAAGCAGAGGGGAGAAAGATCGGGCGATGCCTTCCGTATGGGGCATGATGGATCATGTCCGTTTTATGCTCACAGGATCGCTGATGGACATCGACACGCTAACGACCGCCATGCACGCCTTTGTCGAGAGCAAGGGCTGGTATCAGCCTGACTCGCCCCGACCGCAGACGCCGCGCAATCTCGCCATTTCACTCGTCCTCGAATCGGGCGAGGTGCTGGAGCATTTCCAGTGGCGCGACGAAGCCGCCGACAGGGCCGCGCTGGCGTCCGAGCTGGCCGACGTCATGCTCTATCTGCTCCAGCTTGCCAGCATCAGCGAGATCGACCTCGGTCAGGCCGTCATGGACAAGCTCGGCGTCAACTATGGCCGAACGTGGGATCAGGATGAGTGAGTCAATATGATATGGCCGATATGAAAATCTGGTACGACTGCGAAGGCGATTATCTCGAAGTGATGTTTGAGGATTCGCCCGCAGTGACCGAAGAAATTGCCGACGCCCAATTCGAGCGTCGCGCGCCGGACTACCGCATGATCGGGTTTGTGGACTTCAACTTCAGCAAGCGCGACCGTGACAGCCTCACACTTCCACTGGTCGTAACCGCCGTCGCTTCCAACTAACTCCCCGCAGTCGCCATACCGTAGACCCGCGCCGCTTCCCTGCGCTATAATGGCCCACACTGATCTTCTATCTGCTCTATCTTTTACTCAGCACTCATCACTCGTTACTCATCACTTCTCTTTTAGGAGCTTTCATGTCGTCGCAACCTCTGACACCGGCCAGCGAGAATTTCTCGCAGTGGTACAACGAGATCGTCTATCGCGCTGATCTGGCCGACCAGTCGCCGGTCCGCGGCTGCATCATCGTCAAGCCGTATGGCTACGAGCTGTGGGACAACATCAAGAACGGCCTCGACCGCCGCTTCAAGGCGACCGGCCACCAGAACGCCTACTTCCCGCTGTTCATCCCCGAAAGCTTCCTCAAGCGCGAGGCCGAACACGTCGAAGGCTTCAGCCCGGAGCTGGCCGTCGTCACCTATGGGGGCGGCAAGGAGCTTGAGGAGCCTTACGTCGTCCGCCCGACGTCCGAAACGATCATCATGGACGCCTTCCACAACTGGATTCAGTCTTACCGCGACCTGCCGCTGCTGCTCAACCAGTGGGCCAACGTCGTCCGCTGGGAGCTGCGGACGCGCCCCTTCCTGCGCACGGCGGAATTTCTCTGGCAGGAAGGCCACACTGCCCACGCGACCTTCGAGGACGCCGAGGCCGAGACGCTGCAAATGCTCGATGTCTACGCCGACTTCGCTACCAACGACGCGGCGATTCCGGTCATCAAGGGCAAGAAAAGCGACAGCGAGAAGTTCGCCGGAGCGATGCACACCTATACCATCGAAGCGATGATGGGCGATAAGCGCGCGCTCCAGTCGGGAACCAGTCACAACCTCGGCCAGAACTTCGCCAAAGCCTTCGATATTCAGTTCCTCGACCGCGACAACGAGCGCAAGTTCGTCTGGACGACCTCGTGGGGGTTAAGCTGGCGCATCCTCGGCGCGGTCGTTATGGCGCACGGCGATGATCGCGGCCTGCGCCTGCCGCCCCGGCTCGCGCCCTATCAGGTCGTCATCGTCCCGATCTTCCGCAACGACAGCGAAAAAGGCCCGGTCATGGAGACGGTCAACCGCCTGCGCGATGAGCTGGCCGCTGCCGGAATCCGCCTGTGGGTTGACCGGCGTGAAGACCAGACGCCCGGTTTCAAGTTCAACGACTGGGAGATGCGCGGCGTCCCGGTGCGGCTCGAAGTTGGCCCGAAAGACGTCGAGAAACGCTCGGTCGTCGCCGCGCGCCGTGACATCCCCGGCAAGGAAGGCAAGCAGTTCTTCAGTCAGGACAACCTCGCCCCGCAGCTTCTCAACCTGCTCAACGAGATTCAAGCTAACATGCTCAGACAGGCGACCGATTTCCGCGACGCCAACCTGCACGACGTTACCAGCTACGAGGAACTCAAGCAGGTGGTGGAGCAGGGCGGCTTCGCGCGCGGCTGGTGGGCGGGGGGCGAGGCTGAGGAACAGGCGATCAAGGCCGACATCGCCGCGACGCACCGCTGTTTCCCCTTCGAGCAGCCCGAAGGGACGGGGACGTGCTTTTATACCGGGCGACCTGCCGATCAGGTCGCCATTTTCGCCAAAGCCTATTGAGGCCCAATCGGGGACGCTGCGACAATCCGGCGCGCCGTTCGACCCGTCGAACGGCGCGCCGGTTCATTCCGACTCTCATAACGCCAGTGAGGGATAAGATCAGGTGCAGCCTCTCTGGCCTCTGCCGGGCGCGGTGTTTCGCGTCCGTGCAGCGCGATTCTCCGCTCAAACGATGATTCATTACGTGCGTTAGCCTCAGCTTGTACGCTCCGTCACAAAGAATTAGCATTCTCTAAGCACCGCTGCGCCCATATCCATTGTAAAATTTTGCAATTGCCTATAGAGTGAAGTGAGTCGTAACAGCGCCCGGCATTCAATCGCTGTCAGGGAACAGCCGCGACCGGCAAAGCCTACGGTTGAATGGAGATCGGGTATTTGTTACAATATTCTCAAGTGGCGCAGCTTGAGAGAGTTTTTCGCGTAATTAGTCTTAGAAGAGATTTTGGGTTCGCCCCAAAATAATAATCCCCGTCGTTGCCCAACATGTCTGGCAACTCATTATTACCAGAGCGCGTTGAGCGTGGCTGGTATGCTCTTTAGGTTTAAGAATGGCAGCTTACTTAATCGTCGATGTCGATGACCTTCTCCAGCATTTTCGCGGTAACAACCTTCCCGTTGAGCTGCAAGAGCTTGCTGTGGGTCTACGCGGCAGCGCGGCGCTCGTGGCGGGCGTCAGCCGTGAAAACCTGAAGGCCATCGCTGTGGCGAACTGGGCAGCGTACCGTAAAGGGACGACGCGCCAGGCGCTCAATCCGCAGACGGTCTTCAAGGCCGCTGGCTATGACATCTTCGACATGCCGCATCGTGCCAGTCTGGCCGACGCGCTGATCGTGCATTACTTTTCCTACGACCCGGAACCGATTGACGAGCTGATCCTGGCGACGACCAGCCCCGATCTGATCCCGCTGGTGCGCCGCGTCAAGATGACGCGCAGCGCGCGCATTCGCATGTGGGGATCGCAGGATATCCTCAAGGGGACGGAGTTCGCTGAGGACATTATCTTCCAGCCGCTGGAAACACTGCTCGGCATCCAGCAGTCGAAGAACGTCGCCGTCTACATCGACTTCGAGAATATCGCTATCAGCCTCAACGAGCAGGGCTTCACCGTCAACCTCGACCATCTGATCGAGCGTTTCGTCACGCAGGCCAAGGCGCACGGGCAGGTCGTCAAGATGGCCGCCTACGCGCCGTGGGGCCAGCGCGGCAGCCTGCCGCCGCTGGTCGACTCGGCGGGGCGCGAAGTGGCCGACGAAGCGCCGAGCCGTCTGATGATGGCGAACATCGACCCGGTCTTTAACCTGCCCGGCAAGAACAGCGCCGATATGCGGATCGCCCGCGACGTCATCACGGATTCCAGCCATGACGACGCTGCCGATGTCTACATCATGGCGAGCGGCGACCGCGACTTCAACGACGTCCTCAATTCGCTCCGCCAGCGTAACAAGACCGTCATTCTCTGGGGCGTGCGCGGCAGCACCAGTCGGGTGTTTGAGAATAATCCCGGCCTGACCATCGAATACATCGACGACTTCACTAACCTGCAAACGCATCAGTCGCTCGGCATGTCGGCGTCGGCGGACGAGACAGCCGACCTCGGCGGCTTCACGCCGTCGCAGTGGTCGAGCGTCATCATCCAGTTTGACCAGATGGCGACCGAAGAAGGCGCGGACATTATCAGCCGCGCCGGGCTGGTCGACCGCTTGCAGGAAGTCGGCGCGGTCGTGTCGAAGGCGCGCGGCGACGACCTCGTTTCGCAGGCGACCTCGCTCGGCATCCTCAAGGCCGTGTCCGCTAACGGCAACATTATGCTCAACCCGAACCATCCGATTGTCGAAAAGACGCGGCTGGTGCGCGACCGGATCGTTGTGCGCGTGCTCAACACGCTCAACGTGCGCGGCTGGGAATACGTCAATTATGGCTTCCTGCTTAAGGGTCTGGCGATGGATCGTGAGCTGGATCGCCCCGGCCTGAACTACAGTGACCAGTGGCGCTCCGACTGGATCGACTGTCTGGTGCGCGAGCATGTGCTGGCGCGTGAACTCGTCCCGCATCGCCATAACCCGGACGACCTCGTGCCGGTCATTAAGCTCCAGCCCGACTTTGAGCCGCCGGAACTGGAGCCGCAGACGGCGCCTGATGAGGAAGAGAACGAGCGCAACTGGGCCGGAATCGCGCTGGACGAACTGGAGCGCGTCGATGGCGACACGGCGGACATGGTGCGCCGTGTGGTCGTCAGCGTCGAGCAGTTCACCAGCTTCCGCGGCTTCACCTGGTGTCCGCTCGGCAGCCTGCACAAGCGGCTGCGGAACTACGATCACAGCATGACTTTTCAGCAGGCGGTCGAATATCTGCTGGCGAACGGCGCGGCTGAGGTGCAGGAATACCCGAATCCGCAGAGCGACTTCTTCACCAAAGGCATCTCGCTCGTCCTCGACTCGGCGATTGTCTCGACGATCCTCAACGAGCGTGACAGCTTCATTCGGATGCTGCTCAACCTGTATGAGCGCAGCCAGATGATCTCGGAGCAAAGCTTCCGGGTCGTCGATCCTGACAGCCGCCGCAATCTCGACCTGTGGTTCTCGATCATGGAAACCGAGAACGTTCTCAACCCGGTGCCGGGGCGCACCGGCCAGTTCAGCCTGTTCCGCACCCATCACACCGTCAGTCTGGTCGCCGATGCCCAGCGCAGCGAGCGCCTCGGTCGCTACGGCGAAGGCTAGCCGTCTACCGGCTTGCCCGATGACTTCAGCATTGCTTCCAACCTGACCTCTGCTATAATCGTCGCAACGAAATGACCGACTCGCCCTGTGTCCGGCGGGTCCGGCGACCGTTTCCAGAGAAGGGAACAGACGATGGCACTCACTAAAGATGAAAAGAACGGCTTGATTCAGGGCTATGGTCGTCATGAAGGCGACAGCGGCTCCCCGGAAGTGCAGGTTGCGATGCTGACGCAGCGCATCTCGCAGCTCACCGAGCACCTGAAGGTGAACCAGCACGACCAGCATTCCCGTCGTGGGCTGCTTAAGCTGGTCGGCCAGCGCCGCCGCCACCTGAAGTATCTGAACAAGACTAATCCCGACAGCTACCGCGAACTGATTCAGCGGCTGGGGCTGCGGCACTAAACCGAGTAATGAGCAATGAGTACCGAGTGCTGAGTCAAAACGTAAACCGGTGTCCACACCGTCACGACTTTGACCGGGCTTGCCTGAAGCCTGGTCTTCGACTCAGCACTCATTACTCAGTCCTCGGCACTTCTTTTTTCATCATGCCTGACAGGGTAGGAATTGGAGACTGGCGCTAACCGAGACGTTGGCAGCAGTCTCCAGTCCCTCGCTGTCGGGCATGTTTTTTGTGCTCACCAGGAGGAACAAGCACATGACCGAAGGAATGCCCCAAAATCACCGGTACGCGGTGACTGTGGGCGGCAAAGAGATTGTGATCGAAACCGGTAAGCTCGCTGAACAGGCGGGCGGCGCGGTGACGGCCACCATCGGGCAGACGATGGTATTCGCCGCCGCGACGATGAGCAAGCACGCGCGCGAAGGCATCGACTTTTTCCCGCTCAGTGTCGACTTTGAAGAGAAGCTGTACGCTGCCGGACGGATTCCGGGCAGCTTCTTCCGCCGCGAAGGTCGCCCGTCCGAGACGGCGATCCTCACGTCGCGCGTGATCGACCGCACGCTGCGTCCACTTTTCCCTGAGGGGATGCGCAACGAAGTTCAGGTCGTGCTGATGTCCCTCAGCCACGATCAGGAAAACCCCATCGACATGCTCGGCGTGATCGCCGCCAGCGCTGCCGTCATGATCTCCGACATCCCGTGGGATGGCCCGGTTGCCGCTGTGCGCATCGGCCTGATCGACGGCGAGCTGGTCGTCAACCCGACCGTGCCGGAGATGGAAAACAGCCTGCTCGACCTGCGCGTATCGGGTACCGAACAGGCCATCAACATGGTCGAGTGCGGCGCGACGGAAGTCGATGAAGAGACGATGCTGCGCGCGCTCCGTCTGGCGCACGACTCGATTCAGCCGATCATCCAGCTTCAGAAACAGATGCAGGCCGAACTGGGTAAGCCGAAGGGCGAGATCGTCCGCGCGGCAGGCAACGAAGCGCTGGCGAAGAAAGTCGCTGAACGGACACGCGACGGCATCCGTCAGATTCTGATCGACACCACCGACCGCGCCGGGCGCAACGAAGCCCTCGACGCGCTGCGCGAGCAGATGCTGGCCGAAATCCAGACCTTCAACGCGCTGCCGGAAAACGCAGCCAACCCGCTCGACCTGAAGATGGCGCGCGAATACTTCCAGAACGTCATCGCCGAGGAAGTCCGCCGCCGCATTCTGGTCGATGGCGTCCGCCCCGATGGCCGCGATCTGGTCAGCATTCGCCCGCTGGCCGCCGAAGCAGGCCTCATCCCGCGCGTGCATGGCTCTGGCCTGTTCAAGCGCGGTCAGACGCAGGTCTTGACGATTGCCACGCTCGGCACGCCGCGCGATGTCCAGACGCTCGATACGCTTCAGTCCGAAGACACCAAGCGCTTCATGCACCACTACAATTTCCCGGCCTACAGCACCGGCGAGACGTCGCCCCAGCGCGGCCCCAAGCGCCGCGAAATCGGCCACGGCGCGCTGGCGGAAACCGCCCTGCGCAGCATGATCCCGCCGGAAGACGTTTTCCCCTACACCATCCGCCTCGTCAGCGAGGTCATGAGTTCCAACGGCAGCACGTCGATGGGCAGCGTCTGCGGCAGCACGCTGGCGCTGATGGATGCCGGTGTCCCGATCACGCGCCCGGTCGCGGGCATTGCGATGGGCCTCATCAAGGACGGTGACGCGGTTGCGGTGCTGACCGACATTCAGGGCCTCGAAGATCACATCGGCGATATGGACTTCAAAGTGGCCGGAACCGAGCGCGGCATCACGGCCTTGCAGATGGATATCAAGATCGCTGGCGTCTCTGACGCGATCATGGCGCAAGCGCTCAAGCAGGCGAAGGACGCGCGGATGCAGGTGCTTCAGGTCATCCTGAACGCCATCCCTGAAACTCGCGCCGAGCTGAATGAGTTCGCCCCGCGCATGACGACCATCAAGATCGACCCGGAGAAAATCGGCGCGGTCATCGGGCCAGGCGGCAAAGTGATCCGTGGCATTCAGGAGCGTACCGGCGTCAAGATCGACATCGAGGACGACGGCACGGTGTTCATCGCGGGCAGCGACGGCCCCTCGGTCAAGGAAGCCCTCGAAGAAATTCGCGGCCTGACCGAAGATGCCGAAATTGGCCGCGTCTACACCGGCAAAGTCGTGCGGATCGAGCCTTACGGCGCGTTCGTCGAATTCATGCCCGGTCGTGATGGCCTCGTCCATATCTCGCAGTTGTCCGACCATCACGTTGTCTCGGTTGAGGAAGAAGTCAACCTCGGCGACGAAATCATGGTCATGGTCACTGACGTCGATCCCGGTGGTAAGGTGCGCCTGAGCCGCCAGGCCGTGCTTGAAGGCTGGACGGCGGAAGAAGCCCGCAGCCGTGATCGTCGCCCGCCGGGCGGCGGCGGGGGTCGCGGTGGCGACCGTGGCGGGGATCGCGGTGGACGTCCGCCGCGCCGCTAGTTGATGTCCGCACTCTCGAACGTCAGCGCCGCCTGTCCAGCCTCTGAGGATGAGCGGTAACTGAAAATGCGATACTCAAGCGCGTCATTCTACGTAAAGTAGGGTGACGCGCTTTCGTTCCTTTGCCCTGGCGGACCGCCGGAAAGAGCCATCCCTTGACTCCGATACCCTCGACGCCTTCGCCTTCGTGGAGCCTGTACAGCCGCCGCGCTGTGGCGCTGGTCTGCTTCGCCTTCATCCTGATCGCGCTGTGGGGCATCCATAACGCGGGGCCGATCATCATTGTGGCAACGATCCTGTCGTACCTGTTCTATCCGCTGGCGGCGTTCATCGACCGGTGGGCGCTCGGCGGTCGGCGGCGCGGGCTGGCAGTGCTGGCGACATTCGTGCTGGCCGCCGCCGGGTTCATCCTGCTGATTCTGCTGGTTGTGCCGCCGCTGGTGAGCCAACTGCGCGAGTTTGCCGGACGGCTGCCGTCGCTGCTGCAAACCCTTGAGGCGGGCCTCGAAACGACGCTCAGCCAGCCGATTGTCATCTACGGTCAGCGCATCGTCCCGCTCGACAGCCTGCGCGAGGCGCTCGGCACGACCGGCAGCGACCCTCTGACGCTCCAGAACATCAACATCGGCGATACCGCGCGTATGTTCCTCGGCTCGCTGACCGGCCCGGCGTTCGGCGTGCTCGGTCGCGCCTTCACGATCCTCATCAACCTGCTTTTCATCCTGACGATGATGTTCTACCTGATTAAGGACGGCGGTGAATTCGTCGCCCGGCTAATCCGCCTGACGCCGGACAGCCATCGTGGCGACGTGGCTCGCCTGCTGCGTGAGCTGGGCAAAGTCTGGAACGCTTATCTGCGCGGGCAGATTATCCTGAGCGCAGTCATGGGCGTTGTCACGTTCAGCGCTGCGGCAATTCTCGGCCTGCCGAACGCGCTCGTCCTCGGCCTGCTGGCGGCGATGTTCGAGTTCATCCCCAACCTCGGCCCGCTGCTGGCGCTGATTCCAGCGGCGCTGCTGGCGCTGGCGACGCCGTCGAACACGCTGCCGATTGAGGCCGGGCCGACCTTTGCGTTGATCGTGGTCGCCGTCTGGGTCGGGCTGCAAAACATTGAATCGATCTTCCTCGTCCCGCGTATCATGGGCGGCAACCTGAACCTGCATCCGTTCGTTGTCATCGTCGGCGTGATCGCAGGCGCGGAGATCGCCGGGCCGCTCGGCGTGATTCTGGCGGCGCCGATGCTGTCCTCGCTGCGGGTGGTCGGCCAGTACCTCTACGGCAAGCTGATCGACCGCGACCCATTCCCACTGGAAGATGAAATTTATCCGCCACTGCCTTCGCTGATGACACGACTGCGGAGCGTGTGGCTGTCGCTCAATCGCCGCGCTGGTTCTACGGTAGAATAAGAGTAATCCCCTCAAGACGAGGGGTGAAAGCCAGACGGCACTGAATTTCGCAGGGGGCATGGTACACCATGCGCATGTTCGACCACCCTGACGTGAAGGTTATGTTTCCATCAACGGCAACTTGAGTCTCAATTGAACTGGAGAAATTCCCATGTCCGACGTCAACGTGAATACTCTGAGTGAAACCGAGAATTATGTCGCCTGGCTGTCCGACGAGCCGGACGGCGAGCAGGTCGTCCATCTGGAGCTAGGGCAGGTGACGATTCACCTGTTCCGCGAGGAATGGCAGGAACTGCTGGAGCTGGTCGACGGCGCGCGCAAGAACGCCCGGTTCACGAAGGCCCGGTAATCATTGTCGGTGACACGGCGGCTTACGCGGCGCTAATCGTCAGGCAGCTTCCGCCGAGTGGAGCGAGTCTGCGCCTGCTCGACGTGGACGGCGCAGGAGCGGGACTGGCTGAGCTGCGCGACGACCTCAGGCGGATTGCCGTCGCGGATGACCCGGCAGCGTGGCATCTGGACGACAACAGTATCGACGCGGTCGTGGCGCTCGATCCACACGTCAGCGCGGGCTTCCTGAGCGCGGCGCTGGCGGCGCTGCGCCCCGGCGGCAGGCTGATCGTGATCGCGCGCGGACGTGAGCCAGACCGCGAATTCGTCGAGACACTTGAGGGAGCCGGTTACACGCGGATTCTAGTCGAATCCACGCTCGACGGCGAGCGCGGCGTGCTGATGCGCGGCGAAAAGCCGCATGAGACAGCGGATACGCTGGCGCGGATTCAGGTCGCGGCGTCTCAGGATGGCGCGCTGGCCGACTTCTCGACTTATGGCGGTCACTACGTCTATCTGCTCGTCCGGCAGACGCCGAACAGGCCGGCCTGGGCGCTGCGACCGGGCGAGTCGATCATCTGGGACGGGCTGGCGCTGGCTGGCGAGCCGCCGGTGCTGCTGGCCTTCAGCAGCCTGCCGCGCGCCATCGGCTTCATGCAGCCCGCTGTGATAAACGGGCGTGTGGTCGGCATCAACAAGGTTGCCCGGTTCAGCCGTGAAGCAGCGCGGGGCTGGACGCTGCCCGCGCTGCTCAATCCCCCGGTCGATCTGCTCGACAGCCGAACGGTCGTTTTCATCCCCATTGACCCTGAGACGGCTGAAGCTCCTGACGAGTGATAAGGCCCTCACCCCCAACCCCTCTTCCTCAGGGCGAGGGGAGAAGGCTAAGACAAACACGGTGAGTAAGGTTTATGCGATCCCCTTTAGAGATACGGGGAAAGGTGAGTCAACAACCGACAGACGGTTTATGGAGTAGAAAATGAGCGATGAAGAACGTTACCGCGAGCGCGCATCAGAGGTAATGGTGCAGATTGGCCGTCAGTTACGGCGGAGGCCGACAGAGGCAGAAGAACTGCTCTGGGAGTATCTACGTAAGAATCGCTTGAACGGGATCAAGTTCCGTCGCCAGCATCCAATTTCCGAGACGAATTACATTATCGATTTTTACTGCTACGAAAGCCATCTGGTTATAGAGCTTGACGGTGGCATTCACGACACGCCAGATCAGCGTATCCTGGATATCGCTCGGCAGCAAGCCATTGAAGCTTTAGGTCATCACGTTCTGCGTCTCAGAAACGATCTGGTTTTCACTGATCTCAGTTCAGTCATGACAGAAATCCTCAAAACGCACACCTGCCTAGTCGAAAATAAAACCGCCCTACCTGATAACTATTCCTGACGACCCAAATTCTCACTGCTTTTTATCTTTCACCCTCGCCCTAAGGCGAAGCATCCCGAACAGTTTTATCTTTCACCCTCGTCCTAAGGCGAAGCATCCCGAACAGTTTTATCTTTCACCCTTCGCCCTGAGGGAGAGGGGCCGGGGGTGAGGGCATTGACTGCGATAAACGCTTTCAGCATTCACGCCAACAAGCGAGTATGAAGTGACTCTCGACGACCTTGATTTTCTCGCTTCCGAGCGCGGCACGCGCATCCTTGACCGCCTATCGACCGATGATCTGTCCGACTCGCGCACGCTGGCGCTGCTGACCGCGCTGCGCCGTCAGCTAACGCCGGAACAGGCAGGTGCGGCGCTTGAGCTGGCGCGCCTGCGCCGCAAAGCCGTCGCCAAATTCGGCGCGGATGCGGGCCGCCTGTTCTTCACCCGCGCTGCGCTGGAACAGGCTAGCGACCCGCGGGTGCGGCGCTATCGGGCTGAGGGCGCATCGGGCAGGCGTGTGGTCGATGCCTGCTGCGGCATCGGCGCCGACTCGCTGGCGTTCGCCGCTGCTGGCGCAGAGGTCGTCGGCCTCGATCTCGACCCGATGCGCGTGGCGATGGCGCGACGCAACGCGGCAGCGCTCCGTCTGACGGCACGTTTCGCGGCGGCTGACGTCCGCGACGGGCTGCCAGCCGCCGACCTCATCTTTTACGATCCGGCGCGGCGCGACGATCAGGGCAGCCGCATCCACAACGTCGAAGGCTATCAGCCGCCGCTCTCGCTGCTGCGCGGCTGGAGCGCGCCGGAAATCGCTGCCAAACTGTCGCCGGGGGTCGATCTGGCTCAACTGGAACCGTATGGCGGCGCGGTCGAGTTCATCTCGGTTGACGGCGACCTGAAAGAGGCGACGCTCCGGCTCGGCGTGGGGCGCGGGCTGACGGCGACGCTGCTGACCGCGGCGGCAGCCTATCACTGGTCGGCGGGTGAGCCGGTCGAAGCGCCGCTCGACGAGCCGCGCGGCTGGCTGGTCGAGCCTGATCCGTCACTGCTGCGCGCCGGGCTGGTGACAAACGCGGCGCTGGCTTTCGACGGCGCGCAGCTTGACTCGACGATTGCCTATTTCACCACCGACGCGCGGCCAGAATCGCCGTGGCTGCGGGCGTGGCGCGTCATCGACTGGCTGCCGTTCAACGTCAAACGGCTGCGGGCGACCTTGCGCGAGCGCGGCGTCGGCACGGTGACGGTCAAGAAGCGCGGCTCCGCCGTCACGCCGGACGCGCTGATTCCGCAGTTGAAGCTTAAAGGGGCGGCGTCGATAACGCTGGTGCTGACTCGCTGCCGGGGCCGCCAGATGGTCATTCTTTGCGAAGATAGACCGCCGTGAGTCTGGCTCTCGCGTCTGCGCCTCAATACGTTACAATTCCTTATACTCAGGGGTGATCCCCGGCGTAGTGATCGCTCAGTTTGCAGAACAGGGTCCTGTGTGGACTATCAAGGAGTTGCGTAATGCTGCGACCGTTTTCCAATGAGCCGCTGACTGACTTCACCAGACCAGAAAATCGGCAGGCGTTCCAGACGGCGCTCGATGCTGCCAAAGCCGAAATCGGCGGAACTTACCCGCTGGTGATCGGCGGCGAGACCAGCCGCCTCGGCGATACGTTCCCTTCGCTCAACCCGTCGCGCCCCGCTGAGATTCTCGGCTATTTCGCCAATGGCGGCAGCGCTCAGGCCGACGCCGCGATTGAGGCTGCCGCCTACGCTTTCCGCGCATGGCGGACAACACCCGTCGCCGAGCGTGTCCGCTATCTGCTCGGCGCGGCGGCAGAAATGCGCCGACGCAAGCACGAGTTCAGCGCCATCATGGTGCTGGAAGTCGGCAAGAACTGGGTCGAGGCTGACGTCGATACGGCGGAAGCCATCGACTTCCTCGAATACTACGCGCGTCAGGCGCTGCGTATCCTCGACAGCAGCGACCTGCTGACCGTCAACCCGCCGGAGCAGCTTTCGCTCGAATACATCCCGCTTGGTGTCGGCGCGGTCATTCCGCCGTGGAACTTCCCCTGCGCCATCACCGCCGGGATGACGGCTGCCGCGCTGGTCGCGGGCAACACGGTCGTGCTCAAGCCCGCCGAGCAAAGCCCGTGGGTCGCCTACAAGCTATGCCAGTTGTTCTGGGACGCCGGGCTGCCTGCGGGCGTGCTCAATTACATCACTGGCCCCGGCGAAGTCGTCGGCGCGCGGATGGTCGAGCATCCTGAGACGCGCTTCATCGCCTTCACCGGCTCGCGCGATGTTGGCGTGGGCATTTACGCTGCCTCGGCCCAGTTGCAGCCGGGGCAGCGCTGGCTCAAGCGCGCGATCCTCGAAATGGGCGGCAAGAACGCCGTGATCGTCGACGAAACCGCCGACCTCGAATCGGCGGCGCAGGGGCTGATCGCCAGCGCCTTCGGCTATCAGGGGCAGAAGTGCTCGGCGGCCTCGCGGGCGATCATCGCCGACGATGTCTACGGGACGCTGTCCTCACGGGTGGTCGAACTGGCCGAGCAGTTGACCGTTGGGCCTTCGGATGTGCCAGATGTCAACCTCGGCCCGGTGATCGAGGCCGACGCGCTCAAACGCATCAAGTCGTACATCGAACTGGGGACGCAGGAAGCCGAACTGCTGACGGGCGGGCTGGTCGATAACCCCGACGGCGGCTACTTCGTCAAGCCGACGATCTTCGGCGAAGTCTCGCCCGACTCGAAGCTGGCGCAGGACGAGATTTTCGGGCCGGTGCTGTCGCTGATTCGCGCGCGCGACTTCGATGACGCGCTCAACATCGCTAACGACACCGTTTACGGTCTGACGGGCGCAGTCTACAGTCAGGATCGCAGCCGACTGGCGCGCGCGCGCCATGAATTTCACGTCGGCAACCTGTATTTCAACCGCAAATGCACCGGGGCGATGGTCGGGGTGCATCCGTTCGGCGGCTTCGATATGAGCGGCACGGATAGTAAAGCTGGTGGCCCGGACTATTTGCTGCTGTTCACGCAGGCTAAGAGCATCGGCGAGCGGCTGTAAACGAAGGGCTGAGCAATGAGTGCTGAGAGCGTGTTTGCAAATCGTAAGGTAAAGAGATAGATTGGGGACATGAACA
>CAZZAO010000034.1:0-38823 GCA_964652205.1 uncultured Anaerolineaceae bacterium
CCGCCCTCACCCCCGGCCCCTCTCCCGACCGCTGAGTACAGCTAGGAGAGGGGAGCAAGATCAGAGCCGCAACGGTTCGCGCCCACTCCCCCCTCGCTGCTTGCGGAGAGGGGGCCAGGGGGTGAGGTTGCCTTCCGTCGGGGCGCGATGGTTCGCGTCCACTCCCCTCTCTCCGTTTACGGGGACGGAGCGTGCCGAGCGTTCTTTGCTCGGCAGGAGCCGGAGGCCGCGTCGGTCAGGGGGAGGGGTTGCCTTCCGTCGGAGCGTAGTTTTTCGCATCCGCCGCGCGGTTTCCGCGCCGTCCCGGAAATTCACAGGAATATTGGGGCCTGCGCCTGTCCATTTGTCCAGATTTCCCGCCGCCTTTTCCTCACTTCCGAACTCATTCCTCAGCCTGCGCGACTCGCTGCTTTCCTTGTTCCGCTTGACACCCGCCTATGCTGGACTCAACGCCATGACGCGCCACACTGGCGCGTTTTGTAGTCGAGGAGCCTGCTATGTCCTTTGCCAACCGCCTGACCGGAAAGAATCTCTGGGTCGGCTGGGTCGACGCCAGCGGAACCGTCACCCTGACGGGCGACCAGACCGCGTTCTCGCCCGACATCGACCAGCGCACCGTCGATATGAGCGCGGGCAGCGACGCCATGCGCAGCTACCGCGCCGCGCTCAAGGACTTCAGCGCCACGCTGGAGCTGTTCAACGCGGGCGCTGCCGGGACAGCGCTGCTCAACCGAGTCAAAGAAGGGAGCGAGGGGACGCTGCTCTGGTCGCCCGAAGGGACGGCGACCGGCAAGGCCAAATGGGGGCTGGCGGCGCTGGTGTCGAAAGTCAGCCTGAAATACCCGTTCGACGATGCCGCCAGAATTACCATCGAATTCAAGCCGCAGTCTGACCTGGTCTATGATGGCCGGAGCGACACATGGTAGCCCCGGCGCTCGAATTCGACCTCAGCCGGATCAGCGCCCGCGAGATGGCGGCCTTCTTCGAGGCGGCGCGCAACGGTGACATCCCGGCGCTGGCGGCAGTCATGGCGAAAGTCGTCGTCGCCTGCCCGTGGGGCGACCCGCGTGACCCGGCTCTCTACCTCGATCTGCCGTTCTTCGGCAGCTTTCAGGACGTCATCGACGGGTTGGCGGCGGCGGCAAAAAACGCGGGAGCGCGCTCCGGCGCGCCACCTACCTGATGCTCAATTTCGGCGAGCAGGCCGCCGTCACGCCCGACCAGCAGTGGGCCTACACCCGCGTCGCCCTCGCCGCGCGTTTTGGCTGGCGGCTGGCTGACGTCGATGCGCTGACGGAAGCCGACCTGATCGACCTGCTGGCCGTCGTCGCCGCTGTCGAACAGACGCGCGCGGAACAGGGCTGACCTCAGCGTTAGCCCTGTTTAAGCAAGATCGTGAACGGGTGAGGGATTTCACGGCCCCGCCCACATATCAACGGACAGGGCATTAGCAGTACATTATAATGAGTGATGCAGCCGGGCTTTCCCCGCTGCATCCTGAGCTATTGAGGTTTTACGCCCTCTGATGCCGCCACTATCAGCCGACCTGATCGCTACGCTGTCCAGCCTGTTTCAAAACCTCAGCCTGCTGCTCTCGCTGGCGCTGATCTATACCGTCGCGCGCCCCCGGCTCCAGCGCGTCTCACGCCAGCGCAGCGCCATCGTGACCGGCATCATCTTCGGCGTCTTTGCCATCGCGGCAACCTTCGCGCCGGTGCTGCTCGACTCCGGCGCGCGCTTCGATGGGCGCAGTATCCCCATCGCCATTTCCGGCGCGTTCGGTGGGCCGGTCAGCGCCGTCGTGTCGGTGGTGGTCTTCCTGTTCTTCCGCGTCTGGGCGGGAAGCAGCGGCTTGCTGTCGCCCTCGACGCCGATTGTCCCGATCAGCACCGGCCTCGTTGCCTTCGTCTCGATCTGGTTTTATATCCGCGCTGGCAACCGTGAGCAGAATTACACGCCGCGCCAGCTTGCGCTGCTCGGTCTGTACATCGCGCTGCAATCGCTCATCGTGAATATCATCCTCACCCCGGCTGCCACCGGAGCGACTCTGACCGGCATCGCTATCCCCCTGCTGATCGGCTATCCGCTGGCGACGGCGCTGATTGGCACGCTGCTGGTGAACGAGGCGCGGCGGACGAAGCTCAGTCAGGACTTGAGCGAGAGCGAGCAGCGTTTTCGCCAGATGGCCGAAAGCATCAATCAGGTCTTCTGGCTCTGCGACGCCGACACAATGAAGCTGATTTACCTCAGCCCGGCCTTCGACAAAATCTGGGGCGTTTCACGGCAGGCGTTCATCGGGACTATCGGTATTCCCGGCGTTCATCCTGACGACTGGGAGCGGATCGCGTCGCAAGGACAGACACTCCACGCTGGCCCGCTCGAAATCGAATATCGCGCCGTTCACCCTGACGGCGGCGAACACTGGATCAGCGCTCGCGCCTATCCGGTCATTGACGCTGATGGTCACGTCCGCCGCATCGCCGGGACTGCCGAAGACATCACGGCGCGTAAACAGGCTGAAATCGCCCTGCGCGCGAGTCAGCATTTTGTCGAGCACATCACCGGCGCGGTTCCTGATCTACTCTATGTTTACGATCTGCGCCTTGATGACCGGGTTTTCGAGAACCGCAGCCTCGGCGAATATCTCGGCTACACGCCAGAGCAGGTCGCCGCGCTGAAGCCGCAGCTCATGGCCCGGCTCCTGCACCCGGACGACTCTGCTGCCCTGTCAGGCCAGGAATACCGCGAACGGCAAAAGCGTCTGGCTGACGGCGAGATCATCGAAACCACCTACCGCCTGAAGCACGCCAGCGGCGACTGGCGCTGGCTCTACAGCCGCGACGTCCCCTTTCAGCGCGCCGACGATGGCAGCGTGACTCAGCTCATCGGCATCGCCCGCGATGTGACTGAGCGCAAGGCGACCGAAGCCGCGCTCAGGCAGAGTCAGAACTTCACCGAGCGCATCACCAATACCGTCCGCGACCGGATTTACGTTTATGATCTGGTCGAAAAGCGCAGCGTCTACAGCAACCGCGGGCTGGACTCGATCCTCGGCTATACGCCAGAGCAGCTAGCGGCGTTTGGCTCCCCCGTTACGGCCCTCATGCACCCTGAAGATCAGCTCAGTCAGGCGCAGTACGCCGAAAGACTGGCGCAGCTAGCCGATGGCGAAACACTGGAGTATGAGTACCGGATGCGCCACGCCAGCGGCGAATGGCGCTGGCTTTTCGGCCACGACACGCCGTTCGAGCGCGGCGCCGATGGCCGCGTCCGTCAGGTGCTTGGCCTGACCCGCGACATCACCGAGCGCAAGCACAATGAAGAAAGGCTCCGCCTCTACGCCGAAGCGCTGGAACGCAATAACGAAGAATTGCAGATGTTCGCCTACACCGCCTCGCATGATCTTCAGGAACCGCTGCGAAAGATTCAGGCGTTCGGCGACCGCTTGCAGCTCATCAATGGCGCTCTCTTGACCGATCAGGGCAAAGATTATCTCCAGCGGATGATGAACGCTTCCAACCGGATGCAGGCGCTGATTCAGGACTTGCTGACCTACTCCCGCGTCACCCGCCTCAACCAGCCGTTCAGCCTGGTCGAGATGAACGCCGTGGCGACGGCAGTCTGCTCCGACCTCGAAATAGCCATTGCTCAGGCCGACGCCAGGATTGACATCGGCCCGCTTCACCGGGTCGAGGCTGACCCGACCCATATGCGCCAGTTGCTCCAGAATCTGATCGGCAACGCGCTCAAGTTCCGCGCGCCAGATCGCCCTCTGATCGTCCGCGTCTCCGCTCGCCTGATCGACCAGCAAGGCGACGGCGCCGAGGCCGATACGCCGCTCTACGAGCTGACAGTTGCCGATAATGGCATCGGTTTTGAGGAGAAATATGCCGAGCGCATCTTCGGCATCTTCCAGCGCCTGCATGGGCGCAATCAGTACGAGGGGACGGGCATCGGTCTGGCAATCTGTCGTAAGATTGCCGAGCGCCATCACGGGACGATTCATGGCGTTGGAGACCCAGGGCAGGGAGCGGCTTTTGTCGTTACAATTCCTGTCAGGCAGCCTATTGAGGAAGAAGTGACGCCATGAAAATTCCCCGAACCCCCCTTCCGATTCTGATGGCCGACGATGACGAAGAAGACTGCATGTTGGCGCAGGAAGCCCTGCGCGAAGGTCGGCTGAATAATCCGCTCTATTTCGTCAACGATGGCGAGCAGCTCATCGCCTTTTTACGCCGCCAGTCGCCTTACGAGTCGGTTCCGCGTCCGGGGCTGATCCTGCTCGATCTCAATATGCCGCGCAAGGATGGCCGCGAAGCGCTGACGGAGATCAAGGCCAGCCCTGACCTGCGGATGATTCCGGTGGTCGTCATGACGACCTCTAAAAGCGAAATCGACATCGTCCGCAGTTATAACCTCGGCGCCAATTCCTATATCACCAAGCCAGTCACTTTTCAGGGACTGGTCGAGGTTATGGTAGCGCTCAACCGCTACTGGTTCGAGATGGTCGAATTACCATCCGGGGAGAATCATGACTGATGAGGTCAGTTCGTCCGATCAGCCCCTCAGTATTCTGCTGATCGACGACGACGAAGACGATTACATCCTGACGCGCCACGTCCTGATGAGCTTCAGCGCGCCATCGACCCGCATCGACTGGGTCAGCAGCTATACCGAGGCCCTCGGCGCGCTGGCGCGGAATGAACACGCCGTCTGCCTGATGGACTATTACCTCGGCGCGGATAACGGCGTCGATCTATTGCAGCAGGCGCGCGCAGCGGGCAGCGATGTCCCGGTTATCCTGCTGACCGGGCAGGGCAGCCGCTTCATCGACGTCGAAGCGATGAAGGTCGGGGCGGTCTACTATCTCGACAAGAATCGCCTCAACGAGATCGACCTTGAACGCGCCATCCGCTACAGCATCGAGCGCGCCCAGATGCTCCGTCTGGTCCAGCAGACCAACGCCCGACTTGAGCAGCGGGTGGCCCGGCGCACGACCGAACTGCGCCGCGTCAACTCCGAGCTGGAAATGGAGATCGAGCAGCGCAAGGGGGCCGAGCAGCGACTGCTGGAAGCGCTCGAAAACGAGCGCGAGTTGAACCGGCTCAAAACCGAATTTATCACCACCATGTCGCACGAGTTTCGGACGCCGCTGGCCGTCATCCAAAGCTCGACCGACATCCTGCGGCTGTACGAGGCGCGCACCACCGGCGAGCAGCGGCAGGCGCGCTATCAGCAGATTTCCGCTCAGGTACGCTGGATGATCGGCCTGCTCGACAACCTGCTGACCGTCCGCAAGGCCGAAGCAGGCACCATCATCGTCTCGCGCAACCAGATCGACCTCGACGACTTCTGTCAGACGCTGGTCGACTCGCTCACGCCCACGATCTTCCCCGGCCAGCAGCTCAGCTACGAAACCGATGGCAGGCGCGCCCGCGCCCTGCTTGACGAATCGCTGCTGCGCCAGATTCTCTATAACCTGCTCACCAACGCCATCAAGTTCACGCCGCACGGCGGCCACATCCGGCTGCGGCTCTCATCGACGGATCAAGAAGCGGCTCTCGTCGTGTCCGATGAGGGGATCGGTATCCCCGCCGACGACCTGCCCCATATCTTCGAGACTTTCCGCCGCGCGAGCAACGTCGATAACATCGGCGGCACCGGCCTCGGCCTCTCGATTGTCTGGAACTCGGTCGAATTGCTCGGCGGCACGGTCGGCGTCGACAGTCAGCCCGGCGCTGGCTCGACCTTCACCGTCCGCCTGCCTCTCCCCGACGGCCAGCGCTAACCGACCGCTTCGGCTTCTCTGGCTTGCGAAAGCGCCTGTCACTGACCTGTCCACATTTCGGCGCTTTGAGCCTGCTGCGCGACCTGTAGGAACGTCAGCGGCGAAGAAGGCTATCGCGCGGATACTTTGTCTTCCGTCAGGCGCGACTTTTCGCGCCCGCCAACCGAACTCCATCGCTCAATCCCATGATCCGTCATGGACGGTCATCGCTTCGCCGGTCATACCTGCGCTGGCCGAGCGGTCAGACGCGACGAGGATGCTGATTCAGTCACATCAGCGCGCCCCTGTTCACGCCAGTGAGACACAGCCGTTGACAGCGCGCGCAATTGAGACTACAAAAAGGGTAGTTATAACAGCAACAACGAGGACAATATGACGGACGTCATCGGTCTGCTTCAGGAACTCGGCTTCAGCGAATATGAAGGGCGTGCCTACGTCGCGCTGCTGCGGCGTAACCCTCTGAACGGCTACGAATTGGCGAAGGAATCCGGCATTCCACGGCCCAACATTTATGCCGTCCTGCAAAAGCTGGAAGAGCGGAACGTGGTTATTTCCATGCAAACATCAAGCGGCCAGCGTTACGCCCCCGTACCAGCCCAGGAATTGACCCGGCGGCTGGGGAGCCGCCTCGATCACGTTCTCGGCCAGACAAACCAGCTCCTGAATGCCATCGCGGTTGAGAATACCGGCGACTATCTCTGGAATATTCGCGGCTATGACGCCATTCTGGAGCAGGCCGCAGCGATGGTGCAGTCAGGACAGCAGAATTTGCTGCTCGCCGTGTGGCAGCCCGAGGCGACCTTGCTCGCTGCCGCCACCGAAGCGGCCTTGCAGCGCAGTGTCTCGATCCTGACGCTTTGCCTTCAGGCTTGCCCTGAGGAGTGCAATGCCTGCCGCGACAAAGTCTATCGCTATCGGGTCTCTGCGCCCCGCCTGTCTCGCTGGTTGGTCGTCGTTCGAGATGATACCGAACTGCTGTTTGCCGAAATAGGCCCCGACGCTTCTTCCGCGCTGCATACCCGGCAGGCCAGCCTGATCGAGATGGCAACCTGGTATATCCGCCACTCTGTCGCCCTGGCAGCGGTCGTCACCGATGTCGGCGACCAGCTTGACACGCTTCTCAGCCCCGAAACACGCGCCATCCTCGAGGAGATTGGCCCCCAACCGGAGCTTGGCTGGCTCGACTACATGCGTGATCTGGCGCGCGGCGACAGCTAGCTCGCTCAGGGCGCTTGCCCGTTCAGCGGTCATCTCTCCGCCGCAGACTCTGCCAGTCAGGGCGGGTGTGGTTTCGTCGGGGCGAGCCGACTCCCGAGGTCTTCCTAAACGCCAGCATCGAGAATATCCAATCACCTTACAATCTGCTTGACAGGGCCGCGTTTCTATGTCACACTGGCTGGTAGTTGCTATCATAACTACTAGACGGCGTGAGGCTTAAACATGAGCGAGCATCAGGTTGGCGCTTCGGACACGTTCCTCAAAAATGGCGACATGCGGCGGCTGGAGCTGGAAGGCAAGCCGGTGGTGGTGGCGCGGGTCGACGACCACTATTTCGCCTTCGGCGGCAATTGCAGCCATTACGGCGCGCCTCTCGATCAGGGCGTGTTGAAAAACCACTCGGTGATCTGTCCGTGGCATCACGCCTGCTTCGATGTCCGCACCGGCGAGCGTCAGGAACCGCCCGCGCTCAACGATCTGGCGCATTATCCGGTTCGTATTGACGGCGGTCAGGTCTGCGTGACCTTGCCCCACAGCAACGAGCGGCAGCCACAGGGAAAGGCCGATGGAAGCGACGCGCGGGTTTTTGTCATTGTCGGCGGCGGCGCTGCCGGAAACGCGGCGGCTGAAGAACTGCGTCGCAGTGGCTACCGTGGGCATATCATCCTGCTGAGCGCGGCAGCGTCCACGCCGGTTGATCGCCCCAACCTGTCGAAAGATTATCTGGCTGGCGCAGCGGAAGCCGACTGGATTCCGCTGCGCGATGAAAGCTGGTATGCCGACCGCGATATCGAGCTTCGCCTGGAGACGCGGGTCACACAGGTCGAACCGAACGCCCATCGGCTCGTCCTCGAAACAGGCGACTCGCTGGCTTATGATCGACTGCTGCTTTGCACCGGGGCTACAGCCCGACAATTCCGGGGCGTGGAAGGCGCCGATCTGGCCGGTATCTACACGCTGCGAACGCTGGCCGACGCCGACCGGATTATTGCCGCAGCCCAAACCGGCAAACGGGCGGTAGTCATCGGCGCGAGCTTCATTGGCATGGAAGTCACGTCCTCGCTGGCTCATGGCCGCCAGACCGCAGTCTCCGTCGTCGGCGCCGATGCCCTTCCTTTCGCCGCTGTGCTCGGCGAGCGTCTGGGTCAGGTCTTCCAGCAGGAACACGAGCGCCACGGCGTGCAGTTCTACCTGAAAAGCGCCGTCAGCCGCTTTCTGGGCGACAATGGCCGCGTCACCGGCGTTGAGCTGAAAGATGGCACCGTGCTTCCCGCCGACTATGTGGTCGTCGGCATCGGCGTGATCCCCGCGACGGGTTTCTTAGAGGAATCCGGCCTGACGCTGGACGAGAAGGATCGGTCGGTGCGCGTCAATGAGCAGCTCCAGACCAGCGCCCCCGACATTTATGCTGCCGGTGACATCGCCCGCTGGAGCAGCGGCCCTGACCGGGGGACGCGAATCGAACACTGGCGCGTCGCGCAGCAGCAGGGCATCGTCGCTGCCCGCAACATGCTGGGCCAGGCCGCCAGTATTGCCGACCGGGTCCCCTTTTTCTGGACGCAGCAGTTCGATCTTGCGCTGCGCTACGTCGGCCATGCCAGCGCCTGGGATGAGGTCATTTTCCGTGACGAATCAGCGGACGAGCGCTCGCTGCTGGCGTTTTATCTTCACAACGGCGAACTGCTGGCCGCTGCAGGGATCAGACAGGACGCCCGGATCGACGCGGTTGAACTGGTGCTGCGTGACCACTTGCATGTCACGCCTGACCAGCTTCGTGACCCGCAGTTTGATCTGGTGGCCTTTGCGCGCGAACAAACACCCTCTGTCTCATGACCATTCACCGCTGCGCTGTCCCGCTTGCGCCGGAAAAGGAACTGACCGATGACTCTGACCACTGAATATCTTCTGCGCCGTGATCCCTATCCATCCGAAACCTTCGATCTGCCTCTTGAGCGCGAATCGGAGCCGGGGGAATCATCGCTGGCGTCGCCGAATGTCCTGAGCGCCTTCGGGCTGGGGCTGGCGCCGGTCGATACCGGACGGATCGAGCTGGCCGCCCGTGAAATTCTCGCCGCCGCTGGCGAAGACCTGACCCGCGAAGGGCTGGTGAATACGCCGCACCGGGTGGCGAAGGCGTTCGACGAGCTGCTGTCCGGCTATCGCACTGACCCGGTTGCGCTCGTCAACAATGCCCTGTTCGACACCCCCTATGATGACCCGGTGATCGTTCATGACATCGAGTTCTACAGCCTCTGCGAGCATCATCTGCTGCCTTTCTGGGGCCACGCGCACGTCGCTTATATCCCCAATGGCAAAATTATCGGCCTCTCGAAAATCCCGCGGATTGTCGATATGTTCGCCCGCCGCTTGCAGGTGCAGGAAAACCTGACGCGCCAGATTGCCGAATTTATTCAGGAAGTGCTTGATCCTCAGGGCGTCTGTGTCGTCGTCGAAGGCACGCACCTGTGCGCGGTCATGCGCGGCGTCCAGAAGCACGACGCCGGCATGATGACGACGACCGCGCTCGGTGTCTATCGTCAGGACGCCGCTCTGCGCGGGGAATTTATGCGCTATCTCAACCATTAGAGATCGGCAGCAGCGCCGCTGACGGCGGGCTTACTGGTCGTAAGTGCGCGGATCGGTCGGGATCGACAGCCCGCCGTCCATCACCACTACCAGCCCGGTGACACTCTCAAAAGCTGGCCCGCAGATCGTCACCGCCATAGCGGCTACGTCCTCGAACGTCACCAGCCGTTTGAGCGGCGTCTTTCCGGCGACCGGCGTCCGGTAATCCTCAGGCACTTCCGGGTCGTCGATCATCCCCGGCGCAATTGCGTTGACAGTCACGCGCGGGGCAAATTCCAGCGCCAGCGAAGCCGTGAGCAGCTCGGCGCTGGCTTTAGCCAGACCGTAGATCGAGTGATTGCGGACGTGGGCATCTGCCGCCGAGATATTGACGATCCGGCCCCAGCCGCGCGCATCCATGCCGGGGAACGCCTCACGCGCGAGATACCACACGGCGCGGACGTTGGTGTTCATCATCATATCCCAGTCGTCGGGTGTCAGCCGCCTGAGCGCGACATCTGTCCACGGCCCGGCATTGTTGACGAGGATATCGAGCCTGCCGAAGGCTTGATCGACGCCGTCAAGCAGGCCGCGCGCGGCGCTCAGGTCGGCGATGTCGGCCTGAAGCGCGACCGCGTCGCCGCCCGCAGCCTTGATCGCCGCCGTCAGCGCCTGAGCATCGTCTGCCGAGTGCCGGTAGTTGATGGCAACTTTCGCCCCCGCGCTCGCCAGCGCCTGTGCAATATGCGCGCCCAGTTTCTTCGGCGCGCCCGTGACCAGCGCGACTTTACCGTTCAGGCTGCCTTCTGCGGCCATGCTATGCTCCTTCAATCAGACGACGCAGGTGATGCCTTCCTCAATGGCGGCGCCGGTTTCAGGGGATGGCGCGGCCTGAGAGCATGTCGTTGAGAGCTTTGACCAGGCGGCGCAGCTCAGCTTCCATGTCCGGCGTGATGCCTTCCTCAATCGCGGCGTCGCGGAACAGGTCGCGGGCTTCGCGCAGCGCGTCCTGTCCCTTGCGCAGCCTCGTCAGCCCGGCGCGCATCTGAGCGCGAGCATCGCGG
Source organism: uncultured Anaerolineaceae bacterium (assembly GCA_964652205.1). Taxonomy (GTDB): domain Bacteria; phylum Chloroflexota; class Anaerolineae; order Aggregatilineales; family Phototrophicaceae; genus ZC4RG36. Next base: position 10,636 of record CAZZAO010000034.1, read on the forward strand.
CTGGCCGGGCTGGTGTAATGGCCGGGAAAATCCCAGCCGTGAAGCGTAGCGACTTCGCGCAGGCCGTTGAGGAAGTCATCGACCGTCTCGATCTGCTGCACTGCGCCGCGCTGGAGCAGGGTTTGCAGCGCGGGACTCAGGCTCGGCTCAACGCCGAAGTCGAGCGCGTCGATGTCCTGATAGCGCGTATCGACTTCCTGCATTCCGCCGGGCTGCGGGCGCAGCGCCGTCTTTTGTGGCGACAGGCCGGTAAAGACCGGATAGAGGATGCCGACGCACAGGTTATGGATATCCATCCGGTAGAGGTTGCTGCTGCCGTTCTCGACCACGCGCGAGCTGTTCAGGTCGATGATGCGAAGCGTGACGCCATCCCAGTAGACATGTTCCAGCTTGTGATCCATGTAGACCAGATGCTGCTGGTGCATCAGCCGGAGCAGGTCGCCGAACTGGAGCGCCAGCGCCAGCCCTTCTTCGGTCGGCAGGCGCAGCCGCTGGCCGAACCGGTCAGGGCGCATCAGATAGAATAGATTATGGGTGCGCGGCAGGTTGTCGAGCGCGAGGTACGGACGCCAGTTGTACTCGGCGTAGTGATTGAGCGCCTGGACAAAAGCTTTCGCGTCCTGCCCGAACGAGACGATGTCGCCACCGAGCGGCGCTTCAGCGGATGTCTCGACGTAGCCGCAGTCGGCCAGATGGACGACGTGCGGGCTGTCCGCCAGCCGTGTCAGTAGATCGGCCTCATTCATGAAGGCGCGATACTCCCAGCGCGGCTCGTCGCCATTCGCCATATGCTCCGGGCGCAGCACCTTAAAGGCAACGCTCTGATTGTGACGACGATCCAGCGCGTCGAGGACGCGGGCATAGTGACCGAGGGCGAAGGTGTCGTTGTAATGGTCGATGCGATACAGTTCAGCGAGTGTCGGCATAAATATATCCCAAAGGAATATCCCAAATCCGATCTCGATGACTTGGGATATTGTCCTCGAATCTACCATGTCCGGCCCTGAATCGACAGGGTTGCTTTTCATCATTCGCTCTGCATCTGGCTTTATTAGCCCCGCCGCCGCCCGAAGGCGCGAGCGTAGACCCCGGACTTATCGACTAGTAAGCCAGCGTTAAGCAAGTTCTCGCTTGCATCCGAAGTCCCCTCCAGTAGAATAGCGATAGGGGGAAGTGTCTGGAGCCGAGTATGCAGTATCGGGGCAGTTCGGTCCGCGTTCTCAGCGGCGCGTCTACAAGCACCGGGCAGATACGCGAAAACAACGAGGATAGCATCCGTCTGTGGGCGCAGAACAACGCCGTGCTGGCGATTGTTGCCGATGGCATGGGCGGAGCGGCGGCGGGCGAAGAAGCCAGCCGCCGGGCCGTTGCCATTGTCGAAGGGACGCTGACCCGCCCTGAAGTCCCTGTCCTTGAAGCGCTCGATTCGCTGGCCGACGACACTATCGCCCAGAAGATGCACGATACCATCCGCGCCGCCAATGCCGACATCATCGCCCACGCAGCCACCAACCCCGACCTGCACGGCATGGGAACGACGGTCACGCTGGCTTTCGTCCGCGACATGCGCGCGATTGTCGCTCACGTCGGCGACAGCCGCGCCTATCTGGTCAGCCGACAGGACCGGCGCATCACACAGATTACCGCCGACCACAGCTTCGTCGAGGCGCTGGTTGCTGCCGGTCATATCACCGAGCAGGAAGCCGAAGAACACCCGATGCGCAGCGTGCTCTATCGGGCGCTCGGCCAGGCCGACGAAATCGACGTCGATCTTTATTACGCGCGGCTGCGCCCCGGCGACCGGCTGGTCTTATGCTCCGATGGGCTGACCCGCCACGTCAAGGCGACCGAGATCGCCGATGTGGCGCTCAAGAACGACGACCCGGAGCGCATCAGCCAGCACCTGATTGACCTGGCGAACGAGCGCGGTGGCGAGGATAACGTCAGCGTGATCGTCGTGGCGCTGGAAGAAGGCGCGAGCGGCGAAGTCGGCGAAGACCCGACTCGAGAAGTCTCGATTGCCAGCGATGACACGCTTATCATGAAGCCCAACGAGCACGACCGGCTCCGCGAACAGCTTAAGGCAGCGCAGACGCCAACTGAACTCAACCCCGACGAGTAAACGCCAAGTCAGAGTCGGGAACAGCCATTCAGAAAGCCGCCGCTCAGGCGGTTTTTAAATCCATTTTCGTGTCAGGTCTTCAGCGGCAAGAGTTAACGAGGATTTAGCGGTTGTCCCTGCTGGCAAGAATGAACTGCTGCTTGTCGATGTCAATCGTATCGGTTGCTGCAACCGCCGCGAGAATGGCCTCAATCGTCCCGGCATTGAGCGGGCGAATGCGGCTCTTAAGCTCCCAGGCGAAAAACGTCTTGAGGTCGTTGCAGCCGATGACCGAATCATGTCTGAGGAAGTCGTATTCCTGCGGCGTGATGCGAATTTGGGTCTTCGATAGCTTCGGACTCGCCCGTATGAAATAAGGGACATCAGAGTTGATGAAAAAGCCCCAGACCGAGTCTTTTCGTTTGCAAACACCACAACGTATTTATCTTTAGGCGGATCAGAGGCATTACAGCGTGGGCAAAGATAAACGTGCCAATCCCGAATCCCGGCCAGCGCCAGACTACTCATCGGGATAGCGCTCTGGCTTGTGCGTTTCGCGCAGGAATTCGAGCAGGTCGCCCTCTTCATCGTCAACCGTCGCAATGACGTCTTCGAGCGCGATGCGAACGCTGCGCCTGCCCCCTGCGGTCGCCCAGGCTTTCTGCCACGCCTGATCGTGACTCAACTCCCGAAGCTGCCAGACGGGGTAGTTCCCATAAGCGGCAATGACTTGAGCGAGACATTGCAGATCAGACTCGCTGAAGCGACTGCGATTCGCATCGCGGTCAGGCGCGATATGGCGCTCGTATTCGACGTGAAAACCGAAAGAGTCGGTATCACGCGCCGCCTTCATCATGTCATACGCGCCGCTCGGAACCGGCCCATGCTGCATGGCGAAGTAGCTGTCCCCGGTAATCGAGCGGCCATAGAGTTCAAGACTCGTCTTGTCAGCAAAATACAGTAATTTCGCAATTGCCATGAACGTTGGCTGCCGCATTTGCTGCGCCAGATAAATGATGGCTTCTGCCGTTTTTTCGGCGTTGAATTGAAAGGTAATCGCAGCCACTTCCACACCTCAGTTTTTTACCGCCGAAACAGAACACACATTCTAAGCTCGGCCTCTGCGGCGGTCAATCCTGACCGATTGTACCCTCCCCACTTTTCTGTTTCAGGATAATTGAACGTCGTGCCTGTGTCAACGAATCTGACATCAGCGCTCAGGATGATCGGCAGAGCCTTGACATAACCATAAATTCGATTATCATCGAATTCGATAGATGTAAAATGCCACAGTGGGCGGATCATGGACAACGCGCAGCAGGAAGAACTGCTCGACATGCTCAAGGCGGTGGCCGACGAAAGCCGCCTGACGCTTTTGCGCCTGCTGGCCGAGCGTGAATACACCGTCGGCGCGCTGGCCGAGCGCGTCAACCTCGGTGAGCCGACCGTTTCGCATCACCTCGCCCGACTGCGCGGAGCCGGTCTGGTCACGCTGCGAATGGCGGGCAGCCAGCGCTTTTACCGCGTTTATGACGGTGGGCTGGCGCAGTTCAAGCGGCTGGTCAGCGAGATCGAGCAGATGCCGCCCACCCCGGTCGTCAGCGTTTCGGACGACTCGTGGATCGACCGGCTCGGATGGGGCGCGGATGAGCTTCAGGTCTTGCGCGACCACACTCATAACGGCCTTCTGACGCGCCTGCCGACCCGGCACAAGCGCCTGCTCGTCATCCTGCGCTGGCTGGCGACGCTGTTCGAGCCGGAAATCATGTACACCGAGCCGCAGGTCAACGCGCTGCTCAAGGCCGTTTACGCCGAGGATTATGTCGGTCTGCGCCGTGACCTGGTCGATATGGGCTACCTGCATCGAGAGCGCGGCGGCGGCAAATACTGGCTCGCGCCCGCCGAGAGCAAGCCGCCGTCCAGGTAGCGTCTCAAGCCTTCGATCCATCGGGTTCTGTCCCGCTGCGGCGCTGGCCGAGGCGCGGTCACGCCTGTCAGCCGGACAAGCTGCGTCATCCCCTGCCGCGCCACCTGACTGCCTATCTGTCACCCCTCTCCCTCCGGGAGAGGGGCCGGGGTGAGGGGGCCGGGGGTGAGGGCTAGCGGACAAGCTGCGTCAACTACACCGCGATACGGTGAACAGGAAAGTGGAGTGGAGCCATGTGGAATTTGATCCCGGAACACAAGCGCGCCGCCGTCGAGACGGCGCTGCAAGCCACCTTCGGCACGACGGAGATCGACGCGCTGACGATCCTGAGCGGCGGGCTATCGAGCGCTGCCGTCTACCGGTTGGTCATTCAGGGCAAACCTTACGTGCTGCGTCTGGTCATGGAAATCGACGCGCTGCGCGACCCGACCCGCGACTACCTCTGTATGGGGCTGGCGGCAGCAGCCGGAATCGCGCCGCGCGTCTACTATGCCGAGGCTGCCGAGGCCGTCTCGATCATCGAGTTTCTCGACGCGAAGCCGCTGGGACAGGGTTTCCCGCCGCCAGACGCGCTGATCCCGGCGCTGGCGCAAACCATTCAGGCGATCCACGCGCTGCCGCTGTTTCCCAGGCTGGTCAGCTTCCTCGACGGCATCGATATTTTCATCCAGATTTTCCAATCGACGGGTCTGGTCGCGCCGCGCGCTACGGTCGAGCTGTTCAAAGCTTACGCCGAAGTGCAGAAGCGCTATCCCCGGCAAGACCCGGACGTGGTATCGAGCCATAACGACCTGAACCCGAACAACATCCTCAGTGACGGCCAGCGCTTGTGGGTCATCGACTGGGAGTCGGCCTTCCAGAATGATCGCTACGTTGATCTCGCCATCGCCGCCAACTACTACCTGCCGCAGGAAGATCAGCGCGAGGCCCTGCTGACTGCTTACTTCGGCGACCGGCTCGACGACATAAAACAGGCGCGCTTTTTCCTCATGCGCCAGATCTGCCGTGTCTATTACGGCCTGATTCTGCTTAACTTCGCCGCCGCGCAGCGCCCGCCGGATGCCGCAGCGGAGACGACGCTCGAAACGCTCTCCTCTGCCGAGTTCTTCGGGCAGGTGCGCGCCGGAACAATGTCGATGACGGATTATCAGGGGAAAGTGATCTTCGGGAAGATCATGCTCAATCAGGCGCTGGCCGACATGAACACGTCGCGTTACGCCGAGGCGCTCAGTAAGCTGCCGTGACAACCGTAAATTTCTCTGCCCTGCCCGGCGCATCCGCTGTGGATGCGCCGGGCAATCGCGCTATCAACAGCGGAAATGTGTATAATGAAGTTCTGTTTGAATTTGTGAACGATTGAACCCTTGTAAGGACTCGTCATGTCCGACCGCCCATCGAGCCAGACCGCCCATCCTGCCGACGATAAGCAGCCTGCGGGGACGTGGCATCAGCCGTCGACACCCGGTAACTGGCGCGCGCCGGACGTTGTCCCCGACGAGGACTCCTTCGGCTGGAAGGCAGCGCCGACCTCGCGCGCGCTCGAAGCCGAGCTGACCGACGCGGGCATCTGGCATACGCCGGGCGAAGAGAGCACCGCCGTTCAGGGGACGCCCGCTAAAGCTCCGGCCCCGACCGCGCCGAATGAAACGCAGCCTGCGCCCTCGACCGAGAACGCGACGACCAGCGCCGAAGCCGCCGCTGCGCCGGAACTACCGTTCGACGATGTGGCAGGCGCGGACAGCAGCGCCGTCTCCGCTGCCCCGGTCGAACCGGCGGCGCTGCCGTTCGACGGCGACACGACCACGCCGAAGCTGGCCTACGATGAGGAAGAAGACTCCGACACTTTCAGCATGAGCGAGCTGATGGCGCTGGCGAGTCTGGTTGAAGATCAGCCCGCCGCGCCGGGGTTGGTGCAGCAGGCCGATTCAGCGCTGGTCGCGGCTGCGCCGGACGCTTCACAACCGCCAGCCGTTTCGGCGGACGACCCGGCAGAATACGCGCGTCAGCAGCTTGCCCGGCTGGCGCAGCAGGCCGAGGAAGATCATCCCGAAGCGACGACCGAACCGGCATCGAGCAGCCTGCCGGACAACACCACGCCGATTCCCACCCAGCCCGTGCCTGCCGCCGTCGATCCGAAAACGGCGGAACTGGCGAAGAAGTTCCGCGATACCGAAGCGCAGGTGCGCGCGCTCCGCCAGCAGCAGAAATCCGGCATGATTACGCGCGAGCAGCTTCAGAGCGAGCTGCGGCAGTTAATGGTGCTGGACGACGACGGCGTCTGGTGGATGCTCGGCGTCGAAACCGACACCTGGTACAAATACGAGAACAATCAATGGGTCGCCGAAACGCCGCCTGCGCTGGCTGAAATCAGAGCGGCGGAATCCGGGCCGGTCGTTCAGGCTCCGACCAGTAACGCCGCCTTCGACAGCGGCATGACCGTGCCGACCCACGCCATCAACGTCGGCAGCGACGCGGATTACATGCCGCTGCCGCGCCCTGTGCCGGTGCGCGATCCCGATTTCACCCTGCCCGGCACGGCAGGTATCTACATCCCGCCAGTCCCGACCGACCTCGGCGCGACGATGCCGGTCGGCGCAACGGTCGTTTCGCCGACGGTCGGCGACGCGACCATGCCGGCGCGCCCGGTCGGCGGCTTCGGCAGCGGCGGCGTCAGCGTGCCGTCGGCAGCGCCCGCCAGCGACCCGACCGCCCCGCCGTCCTACAATCTGGCGCAGCCCGCCTCAGCCGCCTATCAGGACGCGGTCAAGCGCCAGCAAAGCTCCACCACTCGCCGCCTGCTGATCGGCGCGGGTATCCTCGTCGCGCTGGTTTTCCTGCTCGGCGCGTGCGGCATCATCGCCGGTCTGGCCTACTATTCGAGCCTCGCCGCCCCCTATCAGGCGCAGATCGCCGCGCTGGCGAATTACACGCCGCAGTTCCAGACGGCGCGCATCCTCGACGCGCAGGGCAACCTGATCGTCGAACTGACCAGCCAGCAGGGCGGCGCGCGCACGACCGTGCCGATCAAGGACATCTCACCGTTCTTCATCGACGCCGTCGTTTCGACCGAAAACGAGCGCTATTACGATGATCCCGGCTGGGACGCCATCGCCATTGCCCGCGCTATCCTTCAGAATTTCACTTCCGGGAATATCGAGTCGGGCGCGAGTACGATCACGCAGCAGTTGGCGCGCGCCCTGATCCTGCAAAGCACGGACGTGACGACTCAGCGTAAGCTTCAGGAAGTCGTCATCGCCTCGCAGATCGCGCAGAAGTACGACAAGAACTTCATTCTTCAGCTTTATATGAATGAGGTCTTTTTCGGCAATCAGTCCTACGGCATTGAAGCGGCGTCCGAGTTCTACTTCAACAAGAAGGCCGCTGACCTGAACATGGCCGAGTCGGCGCTGCTGGCAGGCATGATTCAGGCCCCCGCGACCTACGATCCGGTCGTCAACAGCGGCGCGGCTTTCGCCCGCATGGACACTGTCCTGCGCCGGATGCGCGAAACCGGCTGCGTCCAGTTCCAGCACGAGCCGTATCTCGGTCGCCCGTTCTGCATCGGCGACTCGCAGATCAGGCTCAACGCCAGCCAGGAGATCGTCGGCGGCACGATCCTGATCGAGCGCGCTATCGTCGAAACAACGACCTTCAAGCCGCGCACCTACGCCGTCAAATACCCGCACTTCGTCAACTTCGTCCAGGCGCAGATCGAGCAGTCGTTCGGCGCGTCAGAGATGTACCGCCGCGGCTTCACGATCAGCACGACGCTGCTCCCACGCATTCAGGACGCGGCGCAGACGGCGCTCCAGCAGCAGGTTGCCGCCGCTGCCGCGACCGGAATCGATTCGGGCGCAGTGCTGGTCACTGACCCGACGACCGGGGCGATCCGCGCGATGGTCGGCAGTCCCGACTTCAACGACGAGGCGCACGACGGCCAGGTGAACAACGTGCTGACGTGGCAGCAGCCCGGCTCGTCGATCAAGCCCATCGAGTACATCGGCGCGCTCGAAGGCGTCAACAAGGGCGGCGGGCTGCAATATCTGACGCCCGCTTCCATCCTCTGGGACGTACCGACGACCTTCAACACTCAGCCGCCCTATGCGCCGGTCAACTACGATCATCGCTTCCACGGCCCGGTATCGCTGCGAACGGCGCTGCAAAACAGCTACAATATTCCAGCGGTCAAGGTGCTCGACTTCATCGGCCTCGACAAGTTCCGGGACGTTGCCGCGCGGATGGGCGAGCGCTTCCTCGACGACGCGACCTTCGGCCTGCCGTCGGCGCTCGGCGCGAACGAAGTCCGGCTTTACGACCACGCCCAGGTTTTCGGCACGATTGCCAACGGCGGGCTGCGCGTCCCGCTCTACGCCATCACCGGCATCACCGATGCGACCGGCGCAAACGTCGAGCTGCCGCCGCGCCCGCAGCCCGTCCAGGCCATTCAGCCGCAGATTGCCTACCTCATGGCGAATATCCTCAGCGACAATCAGGCGCGCGCGGCGGCCTTCGGCCTCAATTCCGGCCTGACGATCCCCGGCTACGACAACATGGTGGCCGCCAAGACCGGCACAACCAACGACAACCGCGATCTGTGGACAATGGGCTTCACCCGCAATATGGTCGTCGGCGTATGGACGGGCCGCATTGACAATCAGCCGACCAGCGCCACCACCGGCACTGCCGCCATCCCGATCTGGCACATGGTCATGCAGGCGGCGCTGCAAGGGACGAATGTCCAGCCGTTCGCCGATCCCGGTGGGCTGGTGGCGGCGCAAATCTGCGCTGATACCGGCACGGTTTTCGATCCGAATCAAAAGTGTAACAGCACGCGCTCGGAAATCTTCATCCAGTCACAGCCGCCGCCGCCCGCCAGTCAGGCATTCCTGCAGCAGGTAGCCGTCGATACCTGGACGGGCCTGCGCGCCAACCAGTTCTGCGGCGAGAACGTCGAGACACGCCCGGTCGTCAGGATTGACGATCCCTCGGCGGTCGCGTGGCTGCAAACCAGCGACGGTCAGGCGTGGGCGCAGTCGATGGGCTTCCCCGACGACGTCAGCGCGCTCCCGGCCCAGGAATGCAGCGCCAGCACTCAGCTTCCGAATATCCACATGAACCAGCCCATCGACGGCCAGCAGGTGACAGGCGTTCTGGCGGTCGTCGGCTCGATGGTCGCGCCGAACTTCAACCGTTATCAGCTTGAAGTCGCCTCGATCAACGATCCCGATAACTTCCAGATCGTCGATGGCCCGTACACGACGCAGCAGCAGCCCGGCACGCAGCTCGCCCGCTGGGACACGACGACCGTGCCGAACGGCCTCTATCGCGTCCGTCTGGCGGCCTTCGCCAACGACGGCGGCTACGTCTACCGTCTGGCGCAGATCGGCGTGAATAACGTCCTGCCAACGCCCACCTTCCCTGTCATCCCGACACAGCAGATCGTGATTCCGCCGACGATTGACATCAACGCAACCGGCGCGAGTCCGCTGCCGTTCGACATTCAGATTCAGCCGGGAGCCAGCCCGACGCCGGACGTGCCGGGGCTGTAGCCTCGCTTCAGCGTTGGCCGCCCGCGAACCGACCTCGCTCGCTCTCTACCCACAGAGAGCGGCGAGGAAGTCATCGATCAATGGGGTGAGAAGCGGCCTGCGTAGGAACTTGATGGATCAAGCCTGTTTTGCCCTTTTAGCTTGTTGATTTAGCCGGGTTGGGTTTCGTTAGCCGCGAGTCCTCTAAGGCTTGTCCGGGCGACATGCCTTTCCAGCCCACCCTCAACGCCAGCACGCCTTTGATCGCGTTATCTCGGACAGGCAACCTGAAGGGATAACGCCGTGGCTTTAAGGCTACAATGTCATCAGCGTCTCAGGCCGCTTTCCGCTGTAATGGAATGCGGCGCTGCGCGGCTTGACCATTGCGCTCCAGCCAACGAGAGTCAGGTTCTGATCGCCGTCAGGCCGGTCACAGGGATTATTCAGACGATTTCGAGTTTGGAAAGCAGCGATTTATGCTGGAAGGCTCTGCCGATACTCCGAAAGAAAAAGCGCCCCGCCGATCTGGCCCGGCAGCGGCGCTGATCGCCCGGCTTAAACGGCTCAACCTGTGGATGCTGTATATCGGCGCGCTGTTCGTCGCTATGCTCGGCATGGTGGCGACGCGCTCGGTCATTTTCCCGCAGTTGATGTTCCTCGTCACCGTGCTCTACATTGCTGCCCGCACCGGCCTTATTTTAAATCGCGCCCGCGCCGCGCACAGCGTGCCAGAAGTCGTTGTCAGGTTCGACCGGGTGGCGAGTCACCGCTGGAGCCTGTCGGTCTTGACCGCTGCTGCCGCCTGCTTCATGGCGTTGAGCGCCTACAAATTTATCCTCGTCCAGTCTGACCCGATGGCGAACGTCGATTTTGCGACGCTGCTGATGCTAGTCGGCGGCGCACTGTTCAGCCTCGCCATCTACGTCAATCAGCGCGCGCATTTCATCAACGAGCCGAGCATGACGATTGCGGCTGAGGAACGGGCGTTCCCGACGCCTCACGTTTTCGTGGCAACTGCCGGAATCCTGCTGCTGCTGATCGAAGCCGAAATCAGCGGGAACAGCCTGCATCTCGACCTGCTCCAGCGCGTCTCGTACACCCTTCAGGGTCTGTTATTCTGGGGCGGGCTGCTGCTGCTCGCCATTGGCCTGTGCGGCACAACCGGCCTGAGCGTCCTCGCGCGGTCAGGGCGACATCTTCGCCAGCGCCGACTGGGGACGCTGGCGCTGATCGCCATCGTCGTCTTTGCATTCGTCGTCCGCGTCTGGAACCTGCGAGACAGCCTGCCGGTGTCAATTGACGACGGCGTAGCGCTGACGACCATTTTCCCCTTCCTGTCCGACAACCCGGACGTCGGTCTGGTCGCCATTGCCAGCCAGTATCCGCAGGTCTATCAGCAGCTTGTGGCGACCAGCGTCAAGCTGGTCGGCTACGATCTGGCCGGGTCGCGCGCCATCAACGCCGTCATCGGCACGCTGACGGTCATCGCGCTCTATCTGCTGGCCGAGGCGCTGTTCGACCGAAAGACGGCGCTGATCGCCGCGCTGGTACTGGCGACCTTTCCGCCGCACGTCCATTTCAGCCGCGTGACGTTCCTCGGCCTTGCCGACCCGACCGCCGGGACGTTCGCGCTGGCCTTTCTGGCGCGCGGGCTGAAGTTCAACCGGCGCGCCGACTGGGTGCTGGCCGGAATCTCGTTCGGCCTGACGCAGTATTTCTACGAAGGCGGGCGGCTGTTCTTCCCGGCGCTGGTCGTCGGCTGGTTCCTCATTCTGGCGCTGACCCACTTCCGCAGGCTGGCTGTCATTCGGCGCGGGCTGGGCCTGTTTGCCGTGACGACTGCGATCACCATCATCCCGGTCTATTACGCCATGCTGGCGCGCGGCGGCCCCTTCCTGACGCGGATGGGGGATTCGGGAACCAGCGCGCAATACTGGAGCGACCTGTTTCAGCAGCCGATTCAGACTATCGTCACGCGGCTTGCCACGCCCTATCTGGCGCTCGTACATTTCCCGGAGCAGGCGCTTTATTACGCCGGTACGCATCCGATGATTCTGGAATATCTCGTCCCGTTCTTCCTGATCGGCCTGGTCTATCTGCTCTGGCAGTGGCGCAAGCCCGCCGTGATTTTGCCGTTATGGCTGCTGGCCGTGCCGACCGCCAACCTGCTCCTGACCGACAGCATCCAGAACCCACGCTACATCGTCGGCTATTCGGTCATGGCGCTGACGATTGCCGCCGGGATTCGCTTCGGCTTGCCGTACCTGCTCGCGCTGCTGCGTAATCCGAAGCTGGTGCTGGCGGCGACGGCCATCACTGTGGCGCTGGTCGGCATCGTTCAGGTCAATTACTACTTCAACGAACACCTGCCAACGCTCATCCGCCAGATTCGCACGCAGACATCCTATCCTGACGTGGTCGATGCGGCGCTGCGAATGAAAGACATGCCGCCGGGGACACAGGCCTACTTCATCAGCACCAACCCCGCCGATTCGAGCGTCGCCACCGCCTTCCTCGGCCTGTTCCGCTGGCCGTATCTGATGCCCTATCTGACGCTCGACGACCTCGCGCCGGAAAATGTCACCGCCGACTATCTCGCGGCGCTGCCGCTCGACAGGGATTACGCCTTCTTCGTCGAACAGGGTCACGAAGATGTCGTCGCGGCGCTTAAGCGCGCCTTCGTCCTGAATGAGCCGCTCTGGACGCCGCAGATTGATATTCCCGAAGGCAAGGCGTTCATCCTCTATTACGCGCCGCTGAACCGGCAAACGCGCTCGACACCGGCTCCCGCGCCGTAAATCGATGCTTCTGCCGCTCAGGAAAACAGGGGTCGGATGCGCTGCATCCGACCCCTGTTTGTCGCGCAGGCGGAGAGGGAAAACGGGCTATTGGGTCTCGACTGCCGGGGCTGCCGCAGGCGGCGCTTGCGGCTGTTGATCGAGCGGCGCGAAATAGACGATGAAGGCTTTCCCCGGCGGCATATCGGTCTGCGTGGTGTACTGCGGCGGGTCGAGGACAAAGTTGGCCTGAAGCGTCTTCACCAGCGCGTCATGGCCCGGCTCGACGAAGAAGGCGTAATCCTTGTCGAGCGGCAGCGCCGTGAGGAATTCAGGCGTGACCAGATCAGGCGCGAGATCGCTGATGGTGACGTAAGGCAGCAGGTGTTCCCAGCGGAGTACGCCGATAAAGGTCGTGGCGACGCTCGAATCCGCCGGGACGTCGCTGATGAAATAGACCTTCGTGCCGCCGGGGAGATCGGTGATCCGCAGGGCGGCATCGACGATGTCCGGGTACGGCGTCTGGGTGCGAATCTGGCGAATCAGCGTTGGCAGGTGCTCGTTGAAGTAGTAGTTGACCTGAGCCACGCCGACGGCCCCGACCAGAAGCGCGGTCGCGCCGATCACCAGCTTGCGGCGGTTGAAGGCGGAGAGCAGCAGCGGCAGGCCATAACAGATTCCGGCGGCAATCGTCAGTGCCATCGCCGTGTAGCCGATGATGTAGCGTGGGTTCTCAATCGGATCGACCATGATGAGGTTGGCGGTCGGCACAGCCAGCAGCCAGAGCGCCACCAGAAAGGTCGGCTTGCGCCACTGCCAGAGCAGATAAAACAGGCCGAGGAACAGCAGCGGCGTGATGTACTCCAGAATCATCGGATGCGTACCGGCGTAATAGAGGATCGTCTCCGGGAAGTGAACCATCCCCAGATAGGGCAGCGCAATCCGTCGGATGATTTCCTGCGTGTTTCCACTTTGCAGCAGCTCGACCCAGAACTGCATCCCCGTCCCTGAATCGCCCATCCGGGTGAAGAACGGGCCATTCCGCGCCAGCATGGCATAGTAAACCGGGATCGCCACGATCAGCGCGCAGATCAACATCAGGCTCAGGCCGCGTCCCATGCTGCGCAGGCGCTTGAAGTGGGTGATGGCAAGATAGGCGAGGCACAGCGGAATGAAAACCGGGAAGAACAGACGGCCCGCTTCATAGAAATACTGGGTCAGGCCGAAAAAGACCCCGGCCAGCACCCAGTCGGCGCGCCGGTTGAACTTCAGGCCGCGGACGAGGAAGGCCATTGCAAACGCGCCCATCATGGCGTCGCCGAGGCCGATAAACGTGATACGACTGAGATGCAGATGGGGCGGAAAGGTCGCCAGAATCAGCGCCGCAATCAGCCCCATTCTCGAATCGAATAAGGCCGTCCCCAGCATAAAGGCGGCAATCACCATCAGCGTGCCGATGACGACGTTCGGACTGTGGATACCCGCCAGATTGAAGCCCACGATTCGCAGGCCAATTGCCATAAACTGGCTGTAAACCTGCGGATACTGGCTGTCGATAGCCGTCAGGCCGACGTCCGGGCTGTCCGATAGCAGCGGAAAGACCGGCGTAAACGACATCCCATCGTCCATTGACTGACGCAGAGCATCGTTCAGGTTCCAGACGCGCAGGGCAAAAGCGAAGGCGACAATGGCGATCAGCGCCAGAATCACCCGGTCGCCGCTCCGAATCCGCTGGAATAAGCCTTTCAGCCAGCGCCCGCCAAACGTGCCGCTCATGCCCGCCGCCAGCAGCCCCACGCCGCCCCAGAACAGCGCCCCCTGAATAGTATAGGAGACGCGCTGGAGCTGGTCGAGATGCAGGCTCTGCCCGCTGATCTCGGCTTCAAGCAGCAGCATCAGGATGCCGATCACGGCCACCAGCGAATAGGGCTGCGGGAACGCGGGCGCGTCGACAAAGACGAATGTCGGTTCATCGACGCGCCGCTGATAGCGGTTAATCAGGATCGCCGCGCCGACCAGCGCCCCGCCCGCCAGCATCACCAGCCCGGCGAGGTCGAGATTATTCCACGGGTCGGAGTCCGGCAGCGGCGGCGCGAATAGATAAGCGCTCAGGATCATGAAGCCGAGCGCCAGAAACGTCACCAGTGAGAGGCTGAACGGCAGGCTGCGGAAGCGCGCGAGCATTCGGGCAAACGGGGGCAGCGTGGTCGAGCGCCGTGTCTGCTCGCCATAGCCGATAATCTGCCCGCCGAGATAAACCGCCGTCGCCAGAAACATGATCTGCGGGAAGACTGCCGAGCGGGTCGCCACCATCCCGGCCATGCCGAGAAAAAGCACCGCAAGGTAAATTTTCCAGAAATCTACGCGCCGGAGCGCCGCCAGCAGCGGGTGAGCGCCCGCTGGTACGCGCTCTGGCGAGGAAACGGAGTTTTCAATCATGGAGCACAGCCCTCAAAAAATGAACCCGCCTGCCGGAACATCGGGCAGAATCCGCCAACAGTCATCCGGGCAGCGCTGCCGGGGCGCGCCAGCCCGATCTGACGGCATGGCTCCATTATGGAGCCATTCAGCGCGCGGCGGGCTTAATTGTCAAGGTTGTCAGACAGTTTTCCGGCTGCGTGACGGGCTAAAGGCCGACGATGCCATGCTCAACCAGCCATGTCACCGACTCGAACACCCCTTCGAGCGAGCTGTAGCGCGGGCGGTAATCGATCAGGCGCTCGGCTTTGGCGATGCTGGCATTCGGGCTGTGGGCGATGTGATCCCAGGTCGCCTCGGACTCGGCCAGACTGACCTGCTGGCGGAACTGCTCCCACGGCAGATACCTGAGATTCGGCTCGTGACCGAACCAGCGGTACAGCGCTTCAGCGTAACCGCGCAGGGTCAGCGCGCCGGGCGAGACGGTATGAAATGCCTCGCCGACGCTGGCGCTCCAGTTCGCCATCGCCTTGACGAACGCCTGCGCGACATCGGCGGCGTGGACGTGATGGACGGTTTCGAGGCCGAGGTTCGGCAGCGTCAGCGGCAGGCCGCGCGCGATCACGGCGTAGACTTCCGAGTTGAAATTGCCCTGTGGATTGAGCGGAACCCACCCCGGCCCGACGATGTGGCCGGGTTGCAGCACGGTCGCCGGAAAGCCATTCAGCCGCGCCTCGGACAGCAGATAATCCTGAATGGTCGATTTCTGGATACCGTAATCGCCGAACGGCTCGCGCTTCTGATCTTCGCTGGCCGGGACAACGGTGCTGTGACCGTAGACCCAGATTGTGCCGCAGTGGAGAAAATGCTGAACGCTCCCGCGCAGCGCCTCGACGATCTGGCGGGCGCTCGGCTCGGTGAAGCAGATCATGTCGATGACGACGTCGGCCTTCAGGTCGCGGATGCGCGCGCCGAACGTCCCGGCGGCATCCTCGGCATCCCGGTCGGCGACGACCTCGCGCACGTCTTTCCAGGCGGCGTGGCGCAGGTAAGGCTGGCGCTGACCGCGCGTGATATTGATGACCTCATGCCCCCGCTCGACCAGCATCGGAACCATGAAGCTGCCGACGTGTCCGCTCCCGCCAATCATGACCACACGCGCCATCGAAATATCCTTTCAACGCTAAAATAATGTCTGATCGATTGAGATACCTGAAATGCTCATGACGCGCAGTTCATGGTCTCACCGAAGTTTACCGCAGATTATCCGCTGTGCTGCGTGGGAGACAAAGTCATGACAAACGACTTCAGTAAGGCGCTCGACTTCAGCGAAGCCGACCTCGAAGCCAACCGGCGCGGCCTCATCAGCGACGCGCAGCGCCAGCGGCTTCAACGTCAGCAGTCACTTTTCAGCGCCCTGGTGGTCTTCATCGGCGGCAGCGCGGTCATCATCGCGGTCGTAGGAATCGTCGTCGGGCAGAGGACCGTCCCGCTGTTCACGGTGGCGATGGTCATTTTTGCGGTCATCGAATTTGCCGTGCTCTACGCGCTGCTCAACCGCTATCGGCAGCAGTTCGCAGCCGACATCGAGCAGGGGCGCGTCGAGCGTTATCAGGGCGAGGTCAGGCGCATGTCGTATCGCAAGCGGCGCGGCGGCCTGACGGCGATCTACATCGGCGAGTATCAGTTCTACGCCGACCGCCTGACATGGCGAACCTTGACCGGCGGCCAGCGGGTCTATGCCTACGTCACGCCAGCCTCGAAAATACTCCTGTCGTTCGAGCTGCTCGATTAAATCGCGCGGCGGCTGTTGAGCGTCTCGCCGTTGAGGTACTCGACCCGAATCAGCCCGGCACGCTTGCTGCACGTCAACTGGCCGTTATACGGCGCGCTGAAGGTGCCGGATGTCGGCGAGACGTCGCGGTAATCGCGGCCTACGGCGACGGTGATGTAGCCGAGATGCGGGCGACAGTGGTTGGTCGGGTCAAAGGCAGTCGCCTTCCAGCCGCGCTCGCCGGGGAGCAGCACCTCAACCCAGGCGTGCGAGCCGCCTTCGCCGAGCAGATGGCCGGAGACGTAGCGCGCGGGCAGCCCGACCGCGCGGCACAGCGCCAGCATAATATGGGCGTAGTCCTGACACAACCCCTGCCGCAGCGCCAGCGCCTGCGCCGCCGTCGTGGCGACGCTCGTCCTGCCGTTCTTATAGCTCATGGCGTTGTAGACCCAATCGCTGATGCGCTGGGCCAGATCGTGCGGGCCGCTCGACTCCGCCTGAAGCTGCCGCGCCGTTTCGCGGATGTGGGCGTCCGGCTCGGTCAGCCGGGTGAAAGTCGAGTAATACTGCGCCTCGGCCAACGAGATCGGCAGGCCGTGCGGGTCGCTGGCATCCATTTCGACGATCATCAACAGCTCGAACGAAACGACGCGGTCGGCCTGCGGCAACTCCAGCTCGTGGACGCGGTTGCCGAAACTGTCCTTGATCTGGCGCAGCGCTGTCGGCGCTGGATTGATCGACAGGACATGGTCGCGCAAATGCTGAACACCGTAGCGCTCGGCAGGGACGATCACCAGCCGCTGTTTCAGGTTGCGAATCGGGCCGGGATATTCGTAGTAGAAGCGCTGGTAGAATTGGCAGCGCGCCCGGCGGACGTGACGCCAGTTGACAGTTTCATCGTCGATAAAGGTCGTGTGCTGCGAGGCATCAATGTCGGCGTTATTCATACCGTCTGCTGCTTCCTGAGAGTGTCGGCGCAAGGCGCTGCTGGTCGTCAACCTGATCGGCCCAGACATTGAGCGTGGTCAACAACGAGCCGCCGTAAGCGGTGGCAAAGGCCGTATCGACCGCGTCACGCCCGCAGGCGATCCGCACCCTGCCGGTGCGCGGGATATTGTGACGAGCATCGAACGTCCGCCAACCGCCGTCGATGTAGACCTCGAACCAGGCGTGATAATCCATCGGCGTCGGGTCGAACGGCACGCCGATGTCTGGCAGATAGCCGCAGACGTAGCGCGCCGGAAAATTGAGCGCGCGGCAGAAGGACACGCCGAGATGGGCGAAATCACGGCAGACGCCGACTCGCGCCTGATAGGCATCCCATCCAGTCGTGCTGGCATTGCTGCCTTTGCCGTAAGCCACATTGGTTTTCAGCCAGTCACAGACCGCCTGCGCCTGCGCCCACCCGCCCTGAAGGTGGCCGAAAAGCTGCCAGGCGTCGGGGATGAACAGGTCAGACGGACAGTGGCGGCTCGGCAGCGTGTAGATCAGCGTTTCAGCGGGCAGTTCCTCGACCGGCGTTTTCGGCAGATCGATCAGCGCCGGGTCTGGCAGCGGCGAGACTTCGGCGATGGCGTCATAGGTCAGCGTCAGCGCGCCGACCGGCGCGACCAGCCGCCAGATTCGATTGCCAAAGCTGTCGATATACTCGGTCACGGGAATCCACGGCTCGACAAGCTGCCGTTCCTCGATGAGACGGTGATGGTCGAAGCGCGGCGGCGCGACCAGGCACATCAGCGGCGTGGGAAAGGCGCTCTCATAGACCAGCTTACAACCGACACGGACGCGCATAAAGTCCAGCCCTGATTACAGCAATCAACCGGCATTGTAGATTCACCGGGACTCTTTAGCAACCAACAGAATCACCGGAAATCCTTGCGCCGATTTGAAACCAGCGCGGGCGAGTCCGTTGACTCGCCCGCGCTGGTTGCTGCCTGGTGATCTGACGAGGGGCATAATGCATCATGCCCCTACGAAATTCCCCGGCCCTATCTTTCTCCCCCTCTCCTTCGGGGAGAGAGGCCGGGGGTGAGGGCTGGCGGCGGGCATGATCCATCACGCCCCCACGAAGGGTCGAGCGCCCTGTAAACCTGTCTTTTCTCGGTTCTCGGCTCTTCTTCCCTACGCAATCGTCACTTCGTCGCAGAGGTAGACATCCTGAATGGCGCGCAGCAGCGCCGCGCCTTCCTCGAACGGACGCTGGAACGCCTTACGTCCGCTGATGAGGCCCATACCGCCCGCGCGTTTGTTGACTACGGCGGTCAGGACGGCGTCAGCCAGGTCATGCTTGCCGCTCGCGCCGCCGCTGTTAATCAGGCCGACGCGGCCCATGTAGCCGTTAGCGACCTGATAGCGCGTCAGGTCGATAGGGTTGTCGCTGGTCAGCTCGCTATAGATGCGCTCGTCGAGCTTGCCGTAGCTGGAGCTGCCGGTATTGAGCGCCTTGAAACCGCCATTGACGGTCGGCAGCTTCTGCTTGACGATGTCGGCCTGAATGGTCACGCCGAGGTGGTTGGCCTGCCCGGTCAGGTCGGCGGATGTCTCGTAGTTAATGCCATTGACCTTGAAGGCGTGATTGCGGACGTAGCACCAGAGGACAGTCGCCATGCCCAGCTCATGGGCGCGGTAGAACGCCTTCGAGACTTCCTGAATCTGGCGCGTGCTTTCCAGCGAGCCAAAATAGACCGTCGCGCCGACGGCCATCGCGCCCATATCCCACGCCTGCTCGACCTGACCGAACATAATCTGGTCGGACTGGTTCGGATAGGTCAGCAGCTCGTTATGGTTGAGCTTGACCATGAACGGAATCTTGTGCGCGTATTTACGGGCGACTGCGCCCAGCACGCCGAAGGTCGAAGTGACCATGTTGCAGCCGCCCTCAATCGCCAGCCTGACGATGTTTTCGGGGTCAAAGTACATCGGGTTGGCGGCGAACGACGCGCCCGCCGAATGCTCGACGCCCTGATCGACCGGCAGGATCGAGACATAGCCTGTGCCGCCGAGCCGCCCATGATCGTACATGATCTGCAAGCTGCGCAGCACCTGCGGCGTCCGATCAGACTGCGCCCAGACACGGTCAACGAAGTCGGGGCCGGGCAGATAGAGGTCTTCCTTCGGGATCGTCTTAGAAACGTGTGTCAGCAGGGATTCGGCTTCCGCGCCGAGCAGCCGCTGGATATCGGAATAGGTCGTGTCCGCTGTCATCACCATCATGAACTGCCTTTCATTACAACAGGGCTGAGAATCGCGCGCCGGGCGGAAATCATCCGCGAAACCGGGCGCGAATCTCTCGAATGGAGCCTCTCTATTATAACACACCCGGCGCGTGTTCAGCGGAAACTGCCGCGACCGAGGACGAAAATCAGCGCTCGTTCATGAAGGAGCTACAGTTTTCGTCATAAACATAAATTTTTGGATTTATTTCGTAGACAGGTCAATTTTCAACCGCTAGAATGAGCGTTGAGGAGCGCCCCTTCGCGTGGCGTTCAGCATCCCGGTTTTCGTTCACCCAGAGTCAGGTTTTCGACGCCGCCTGTTTGTCAGCGGCAGCCATGAACGCCCAACCCACTTCCCTCTATCGCCGAATCCTCGCCCTGCTGCTTCCGCCGCCGCTGCCGAACCTCTCGGCCATTCAGGATCGGCGTTACCTGCTGACGGGCATTGCCCTGTTGACGCTGCCCAGTATGCTCCTGACCAGCCTGTGGCCGTTCATCGACCGGAACATGATTCCAGCGCTGCTCGGTTCCGCCGCCCTGCTGGTGCTTGCTATCGCGCTCAACCGCGCTGGCTGGTTCAACCTGGCGGCGATCATCACCCTGACCGCCATCGAAATTCCGATTTTTGTCGGCGCGCTGGTGTCGTTCAACCCGATCTTCCGCAGCGTCGATCAGGTGCTGGTGTTCGTCAGCGCGCCGATTCTGGTCGCCTGCCTGATCTGCTCGCTGCCCTACGCCGCGCTGTTCACCGCCGCCAACCTGATCGCCATCGTCGTCGTGCCGATAGCGGTCAGGCAACTGCCGCTGACCTCGACCTATTTCGCCCTGTTCGCCACGTTGATTATCTCGGCGGTCGGGCTGTTTGCGGCCATCCTGCAAAATCGCCATATCCGCCGAATCGAGCAGCAGAGCGCGGCGCTGATCGAGAGCGAGGGCCGCTACCGCGACCTGTTCGACGCGGCTTCAGAAACGATCATCGTCCACGACAGCGGCGGGAAAATGCTCGAAGCTAACGCCGCCTTCGAGCGCATGTTCGGCTTCCCGTTTGCCGAGCGACGGGGGGACTCGCTCGCGTCACTCCTCTGCCCGACCGATTCGGCGTCGGCCCTCGAACGGCTGAAGCAGCCGAGTGGCGAGCCGTTCGAGGGCCTTTGTCTGCGCGCCGACGGCACGCGCCTGAACGCCGAGTTCCGCGTCAAGGAACATGAGTACGGCGGCAAACGGATGCGCGTGGTCAGCATCCGCGACGTCACGGCAGCCAGAGAGGCCCTCGAACGCGCGGCGGCGCTCGACATCGAGCGCGAGAAGGTGCAGCTCCTTGAGCGCTTCATCGGCCACATGTCGCACGATCTGCGCACGCCGCTCTCGGTCATGAAAACCAGCCTCTATCTGACCGAGCGAACGCTCGATGACCCGGCCCGCAGCCGCCGCTATCTGGCGACGCTCGACTCGCAGGTGACGCATGTCCAGCAGATCATCGAAGATATGCTGGCGATGACGCGGCTCAATCGCGCCACGTCAGCCGATTTCGTCTTCGCTCGCGCCGACATCAACCGGCTGGTCAGCGAAGTTTGCGACCCATTGCAGGCCGCCGCGCAGAGTCGTCAGCAAACGCTGACTCTCGCGCTGGCCGCCAACCTGCCTCAGGGATGGGTCGAAGAAACCGAGTTCCGCAAGATGGCGCGCCAGTTAATCGACAACGCGCTCGCTTATTCGCCTGATGGGGGGACGGTGCGCGTCGAAACTGAGCGCGAGGGTGACTGGCTTCTGCTCAAGGTCATCGACAGCGGCATCGGCATCGCGCCCGACGACCTGCCGCACATCTTCGAGCATTTCTACCGCGCCGACGCCGCCCGTGGCACAGAAAAAGGTGGAGCCGGGCTGGGACTGTCGATTGCGCAGCGGATCGCGGAAGTGCATGGCGGCAGCATCCGTGTCGAGAGCGAGGTCGGCGCGGGCAGCACCTTCACGGCACGGCTGCCGGTCACGCCAACGGATAAAAGCGACGTTCCCTAACTCGCTTTCGTAACGGCGCGGACAAGCCGTTTTGACGCCGAACCATCCCATGTCACAATCCGCCCCGCCTGAGCCAACAGAGGGACGGCATGGAAGCGACGCGCGTATCGTATCGAGAGCTGGCCCGGCTGTTTCTGCGCCTGAGCATCGGAGCCTTCGGCGGGCCGGTGGCGCACATTGCGATGGCCGAGGATGAAGTCGTCACCCGGCGCGGCTGGCTGACGCGCGACCATTATCTCGATCTGATCGCGGCCACCAACCTGATCCCCGGCCCCAACTCGACCGAAGTCATGATCCACGTCGGCTACACGATGCGCGGCATCCCCGGCGCGCTTCTGAGCGGGGCGTGCTTCATCGGGCCGTCGTTCCTGCTGACGCTGGCGCTGGCCGTCCTCTACAAAGCAGGCGGGGCGCTGCCGCAGGTCGATGCTGCGCTGGCGGGGATCACGCCGGTCATTCTGGCGATCATCCTCGTCGCCGCTTATCGGCTTGGCCCGTCGGCGCTCAAGAGTCCGGCGTTGTGGATCGTCTTCGGTCTGGCGCTGCTGGCCGTCGGGCTGCTGGCCGTGCCGGAAGTCATAGCGATTCTCGGCTCCGGCGTCGTCTATACCATCTATCAGCAGGCGCGCCGGGGGGGCGGGGCCAGCGGGCTGGCGCTGCTGCTCCCGCTGCTGGCCGCGCCGCTCGCGCAGGCGGTCGAAGCCGCGCGGGTGACGCCGCTCGACCTGTTCTGGTACTTCCTCAAGATCGGCTCGGTGCTGTTCGGCAGCGGCTACGTCCTCATCACCTACATTCAGCGCGATCTCGTCAGCAGCTTCGGCTGGCTGACCAACCGCCAGTTGCTCGACGCCATCGCCATCGGCCAGATCACACCGGGGCCAGTCTCGACCACGGCGGCGGTCGTCGGCTATCTGCTCGCCGACATTCCCGGCGCGGTCGCGGCTACGCTCGGCATCTTTCTGCCCCCGTTCGTGCTGGTGATCCTGACCGCGCCGCTGATTCCGAAGCTGCGTCGTAACGCCGTCGCCGGGGCGTTCCTGTCGGGCGTCAACGCGGGCGTAATGGCGGCGATTCTGGCGACCGTGATCGTGCTGGCCGGGTCAGCGCTGCGGACGCCGAGCGGGGCCATCAGCGCCATCTCGGTCGTCCTGTTCGCGCTCACGCTGGCCGGGCTGATACGCTTTCGCATCAACGCCACCTGGCTGATCCTGATCGGCGGTCTCGTCGGGCTGGCGTTCAGCGCGCCAACCTGAGGCTGAAGTTGAATTTCGACCGTGAAAATGGCATAATCGGCCTGATGATGGTGGGACACAATCAGTAAAGGCAATCGACATGGAAGTTAGCGAGAAGACGACGAGCAACGTGCTTGTGACTGGCGCGGATAACGGGGCTGGACGGGCGATTGCTGGACGGCTGGCCGCGTCTGGCTACACGGTCACTGGCACGGTAACGACCCCGGAGCAGGCCATCACCCTGCGTCAGGAAGGCGTGCTTCCCGCTTATCCCGATCTGACCCGCGCGGGCGAGGTCCGAAGCGCGATTACGGCTGCCGGAGCCGACGTCGTCATTCACGCCGCCACCCAGGCCTTCAATCAGGTTCCGCAGTTGAAAACGGACTGGAATGCCGCGCTCAAGCTGGTCGAGCAGGGAACACCGGCGCTGTTGGCTGCCGCGAAAGAAGCAGAGGTTAAGCTGCTCGTCTTCATCAGCTATGCCTTCGCCGGGGATGCTGCGCCCGCGCACGAACATAGTATTTACCCCGAGGAAGCCGAAGACCCGGCCATCGTCACGGCCATCCGCGCCGCCGAACAGGCCGTGCTGGCGTCGTCCGTGCCTGCCGTCATCCTGCGCGCGGGCTACACCTACGGCCCCTATAGCAGCGAAACCATCGCCCTGCGCGACGCCGTGATGAAAGGCCGCCCTCTGGCGCTGGGCGATGCCCACGCCGTCGCCAACTGGATTCATGTCGATGATCTGGCGGCAGCAGTCGAGCAGACCATCGACCGCCGACCGGAAGGCCAGACCCTCAACATCATCGACGATCAACCGCTTTCGCCTGCGGCCTTCGCCGGTTATCTGGCCGAGAGCATGAACCTGTCCGCGCCGAGCGCGCCGCCGCCGCTCATCAGCCGCTTCCGTTTTGGTCAGGCGCATCTCGATCTGCTCGACCGTTCTGTTCACGCCAGCAATGTCCAGGCGAAGGACGCGCTCGGCTGGACGCCGCAGTATACCAGCGCCAGCGCCGGACTCAATCAGGTGCTGCTCGTCCTGCGCGCCACCGAGCCAGTCCGTTAACGACCAGGCCCCGTTCTGTCCCCTTCGCCCCCACCCTGATCGTCTTCAAGCGCCCGTCCGTCTCGTCTGAACTGCGAGCCGGACGAGCGTCAATGTCAAGCAGTAGAAACGGTGAACCGATGCTCAAAAGCATCATTTTTGATCTGGATGAAACGCTGATCGACTGGAGCGGTTTCAAGCATGGTAGTTGGGATACGCTCCACGCTTACCATCTGACCGGCGTGTTTGAGTACCTGTGTGAATGCGCCCCGCTGACCGACTTCGCCGCCTTTACGACCGAGTTTCGTAACCGGACAGAATCGGCGTGGCAGGCATCGCGCGACTCGCTGATCGCGCCGAACGTGGCCGCGATTCTAGCCGAGACGGCGCAGGCCGCGGGCGTGCCAAAAGAGTCGATTGACCCGGCGCGACTGCTGCAAGCCTACCGCTGGAAGCAGATCGAAGGCACGGTCACGTTTCCCGAAGTCGTCGCCACGCTGACCGAACTCCGTGCCGCCGGGCTGCGTTTCGGCATCGTCACTAACGCCTATCAACCGATGGCGCTGCGCGATCTGGAGCTAGAGACGCTCGGTCTGGCCGGGTTTTTTCCCGAATGCCGCGTCTCTGCCGCCGACCACGGCTACCTCAAGCCCCATCCGTCGATCTTTCAGGCCGCGCTCGACTGCCTCGGCACGACGCCGGATGAGTCGGTCTTCGTCGGCGATGACCTGAACGCCGACGTCGTCGGAGCGCAGCAGAGCGGGCTGTTCGCCGTCTACCGGCGCTCGCGCGGCGTATTCGAGTCGGTTCAGGACAACGATGCCATTCACCCGGACGCGACGATTAACGACTTATCCGAGCTGCCGACCGTCCTCAACCAGGCCTTCCCCGGCTGGCGGAAATAAATGTCCCCTCTCAAGAGCCTCCTCTTCGACCTCGACGACACGCTGATCGACTGGTCGGGTTACGGCAGCCCCTGGCTGTCGCTGCACCAGCGCAGCCTGAGCGGCGTCGTTGACTACCTGCGCACGCTGCATCCGCTCGACGCCGAAGCCTTCGCGCAAGCCTACCGCAACAACGTCAGCTCGGCCTGGGCGGCTGCCCGTCAGGGGCTGCGCGCGCCCAATATTGGCGGCGCGATGGTCGAGGCGGCGGCGGCGCTCGGCGTGCCGAAAGAGCGTATCGACCTTCAGAAGCTGCTCAAGGCCTATAACTGGGGCCGCGTCAACGGCACGGAGCCGTTCCCCGACGTGATCGAGACGCTGACGCTGCTCCGCGCTGCCGGGCTGCGCTTCGGGATCATCACCAACGCCGAGTTCCCGATGGCGCTGCGCGATCTGGAATTAGAAGGTCACGGGCTGGCCGAATTCTTCCCGGAGTGCCGCTTCTCTGCCGCCGACCACGGCTACCTCAAGCCGCACCCGTCGATTTTCAGGGCAGCGCTCGACTGCCTCGACAGCGCGCCGGACGAGGCGGCGTTCGTCGGCGACGACTTCGAGGCCGACATCATCGGTGCGAAGCAGGCCGGGCTGTTCGCCATTTACCGGCAGCCGCGCAAGGCCTATCAGCCGAACGGCCATCCGACGCAGCCCGACGCGACGATTGCCACGCTGGCCGACCTGCCCGCCGTCCTCGACCGCGCCTTTCCCGGCTGGCGCTGATGATCGACTCGATCCCCCATCCCGACCGCAACCTGATCCTGACCGGCTATGCCAGCCCGAACCAGTTGACGCTGGCGCGGCGGCTGGCCGAGCGGCTGGCGATGCCGTTCGTCAACTTCGAGTCGCGGCTGGAAGCGCGGGCCGACCTGCCGATGATCGACATTCGCCAGCGCTTTGGCGAGGCGCGGCTCAAGACGCTCGAAGCCGAAGTTATCGAGGAGATGATCCTCTATCGCGGCGCGATCATCCTGATCGGCGGCGACACGCTGACGCGCAGCGACAACCTCGCCAAACTGTCGGAAACCGGCGTGCTGATCTGTCTGGTTGCCACGCTCGACGCCGTGCTTCAACGGCTGCACCTGTCGATGGGCGCGCGCTATCACAACCCGGCGGAACGCTCGATGGCGATTGGGCAGCTTCGGCGCGAGTGGGCGATTCGCAAGCGCGCCGTCCGCGAGTACGACACGACCGGCCAGAGTGATGCCGAGATCATCGACTCGCTGGCGGCCATCTGGCACGAGCAGGCTCTCATCACGCGAGGATGAAGAAAAGTGCTGCGTGCCGAGTCAAGGCTGATGAGTAAAATGGAGGAGGACAGATGTCAACAATCCATTTTGAAACTAAACTGTTTAAAATCAACGCCTGGACTATTCTGAGGCTACCTGAGAGCGCCTCCGCAGCGCTTCCGTCAAGAGGTATGACCATGGTTTCAGGGACGATCAATGGCGTTCCTTTTAAGACCTTGCTCGAACCGGATGGAAGGTACGCGCCAGGACAAAGATCGAGCCACTGGTTTAGCCCTGACCAAAAGCTGCTTGATGACGCTTCCGCAGCGGCAGGCGCTATCGTCCAGGTTTCGCTCGAGCCGATCAAAGAATGGATCGAGCCGGAAGTTCCTGAAGATTTCAGACAGGCTCTGGCAGCTTCCCCGGACGCCGAGGCCGTATGGAAGGATATTACCCCACTTGCCCGTTGGGATTGGATTCGCTGGATACGCGCCGTCAAAACATCGGAGACCCGCCAGAAGCATATCGAAGTTGCGCTCGATAAACTCAACAAAGGAATGCGACGCCCGTGCTGTTTTAACCGGAATCTCTGTAGTGAACCCTACGTATCGCATAACTGGGCGCTTCTTGAGCCGGAGCAGGGGACATGGAAAACGTTACGCTGAGTTTCGCGCGCCTGCTGATTCACGTCGGGACGAGAAATCGAGTTCTTAGCGCATCACGCATCACTTCTGAGAGGCTGTTATGGCAAAACTGACGATCACGCTGGCGCAGATGAATATTGCCCTCGGCGAAGTGCGGCGCAACGTCGCCCGCGCTGAAGAACTGGTGGCTGAAGCGGCGCGCCGTGGCTCGCATCTCATCCTGCTGCCGGAGTTGTGGACGACCGGCTATGCGCTCGCGCAGGGCAAAGAGCTGGCAAGCACGCTCAACACCGGCACTTTCGCCGAAGTCTCGGCGCTGGCGCTGCAACACAAGATCAGCGTCGTCGGCTCGATGCTGGAAAAGCGCGGCATGGAAGTCGCCAACACAGCGGCCTTCATGGCCCCTAATGGACGGTCGATGGGCGTCTACCGCAAGCTGCATCTGTTCCGGCTGATGGACGAAGATCGCTGGCTTCAACCGGGCGAAGCGCCGCTGGCGCTCGACCTGCCGTGGGGACGGACTGGCATCGCCATCTGCTACGATCTGCGCTTCCCGGAACTTTTCCGGCGCTACGCGGTCGATGGCGCGAAAATCATCCTGATTCCGGCAGAGTGGCCGATGGCGCGCGTCGAACACTGGCGCACGCTGCTTCAGGCGCGGGCTATCGAGAATCAATGCTACATCGTCGCCACCAACACCGTCGGCGAGATCGGCGACACGGTCTTTGGCGGTCACTCGATGATTGTCGATCCGTGGGGCAAGATTGTGGTCGAAGCGGGCGAACAACCGCAAACCCTGACGGTTGACATCGAGATGGATCTGGTTGACGAGGTACGCAAGCGCATTCCGATCTTCGAGGATCGCCGCCCTGAAGTGTATTAAAAATACACTCGCTTCACGACCCCTGGTTATTGGACTAAAATAACTTTAAGTGGAGTGGAGTATCAATCATGACAGACCGGATGGTTGCGCTGCGTGCCGACCTTGTGGAGCGTCTGGAAGCGCTGGCGACTGAGCAGGGTCGCTCGATGAATGATGTCCTTGACGGATTGCTGGAACCATCACCGCGGTCAAGCAAGAGCAATTGGGCATCGGCAGTCGTCAAGAGAATGGAAGCTGCGGATATCGACTGGATTGACGACCCTGATGCTTCAACAAACAGCCGTAAATACTATAGACAGCACCTGAAAGAGAAGTGGGAACGCAGCCAGGAAGCGGATACTGACTGATGTTCGATGCGCTCGTTGACGCAAATTATATTGTCGCTATGGGCTATAAACGCGACAAAAATCATCTAAGGGCAGCCGAATTTTCGGTTCGCCCCGATACTAATCTATTGATCCCTG
>CAZZAO010000034.1:38833-43471 GCA_964652205.1 uncultured Anaerolineaceae bacterium
GAAGCGCTGATCAACGAAACACCCCAATTCGTATCGATGACTCAGGCAGATTTCCTTAGCGCGATGGAAATCGTGCGACGTAATCGTCATGCAGACCTGGATTTCGTCGACTGCTGCCTGACTGCCCTCGCCGAACGCCTGAATATCACGAAAATCTGCACCTTCAACCGGCGTGATTTTTCGATGATTCGCCCGAAGCATGTGGAATACTTTGAATTATTCCCCTGACCCTAAAGCCAGCCGTGTTAATAAGATTCCATGACGCGCATTGAGTCGGTCGATGGGCCAGTGAGCAAGACGCTGCTGCCGCTCGGCGCGGCGCTGGCCGTGCTGCTGACGGGCCTGATCGGGGCCGCATCGCTGGCAGGCCGAGTCGTCGATCAGGGGCAGATCGCCTTCGAGAGTGACCGCAGCGGTCACTGGAACCTGTACCTGCTCGACGTCGGCACAACCGCAACTGTTCCGCTGACAGGTGGCACAGGCGACGCACACTGGCCCGCGTGGTCGCCGGACGGCCAGCAGCTCGCCTACAACAGCGGGACACAGGGGATGGCGAGCGGCGAGCTGTTCATCATGGACACGGGCGGACGCAGTTCGCGCCAGATCACCCACAGCGACGGCAATCACTGGCATCCGGCATGGTCGCCCGATGGACGCCAGCTTGCCTTCATGTTCAACTTTCAGTCGATGCGCCTCATCAAGACCGACGGCAGCGGCGAGCGCGGGATCGGCGCGGGCTTCAACCCGACCTGGTCGCCGGATGGGCAGTCGATCCTGTACTACGACGATCAGGGACGGCGCGCCAACACCGACCTCTATGCCATGACGCGCGACGGCAAACGCATCCGTACCCTGACGACACTGACGGCTAACGACTGGTCGCCGGTCTGGTCGCCCGATGGCCGCTGGATCGCCTTCGTTTCCAGCCGGGGTGGACAGGCGTGGGCGGATCTCTATCTGATCGACGCGACCTGTACCCGCGCGCCAGACGCGGCTGCGACCTGCGAAGCGAGCATCCGGCGGCTGACCTTCGTCAACGGCAGCGTCAGCTCGCCAGCGTGGTCGGCGGACAGCCAGCGGGTCGCCTATGTCGTCACAACATCCGATGCCGCTTCGCTCTACGTCATCAATCTCGATGGCAGCTCGGCGCGGCGGCTGACGGGCGCGGGACAGGCCCAGTCTCCCGCGTGGCGTCCCGTTACGGCTGCGGGTTAAGCACGTTCTGGCGGATCAACTGGCGGTACCACTTGCCACTGTCCTTGATAGTGCGCTGCTGCGAGGCGTAATCGGTGTAGATGATGCCAAATCGTTTGGTATAGCCGTAGCCCCACTCGAAATTATCGAGCAGCGACCAGACGAAATAGCCCTTGAGCGGCACGCCCTCGGCCATTGCCCGATTAGCGGCGGCAAAATGCGCCTGAAGGTAAGCGACGCGACGCGAGTCATGAACTTCGCCGTTCTCGAGCTGGTCGTCGAAGGCCGCGCCGTTCTCGGTGATGTAGATCGCCTTCGGCTGATACTCGTCTTTAAGCTGCGCCAGCAGCCGGTACAGCCCTTCGGGATAGACTTCCCAGCCCATCGCCGTGTATTCGCTGCCCTCTGGTTGTACCGGATGGAGATTGAACGGCGGCTGGCCGCCAGCGGCGGCGACGTTGCGCGAATAGTAATTGACGCCGAGGAAGTCCAGCGGCGCGCTGGCCGCTTCGAGATCGCCGGGCTGAATCGGGACGTTTTCTTCGCCGTAGAGCGCCAGCATATCCGCCGGATAACGGCCTTTGAAGACCGGGTCGAGGAACCAGCGGTTGCCGAAGCCTTCAGAGATACGGGCAGCGGCGCGATCTTCCGGCGAATCGGTCGCCGCGTCGTGCCAGCCGAGGTTCAGGACGAGACCGACGCGCGTCTGAGCGCCGCCGTTGGCGCGGATCAGCGGGACAGCGCGGCCATGCGCCACCAGCAGATGATGCGACGCGCGCAGGGCGGCGTTGAAATCCTGGATGCCGGGCGCGTGGACGCCGAAAGCGTAGCCGAGGAAGGCGCTGCACCACGGCTCATTGAGCGTAATCCAGTGATTGACGCGGTCACTGAAGGCGCGCGTGACCACATCGACGTAGTTCAGGTAGCCGTCAATGACGCCGCGCTGATCCCATCCTGCCCGGTCGTGCTGCGACTGCGGCATGTCCCAGTGATAGAGCGTGGCATACGGCTCGATGCCGGTTTCGAGCAGGTTATCGATCAGTCGGTCGTAATAGTCGAGGCCGCGCTCGTTGACGCGCCCATCAGCGTCCGGCAGGATGCGCGGCCAGGCAATCGAGAAGCGGTAGGCGGTCGCGCCCAGGTCTTTAATCAGTTGGATGTCGTGCGGATAGAGATGATACTGGTCGCAGGCAACTGCGCCCGACGAGCCATCGAGGATTTTGCCCGGCGTTGCGGCGAAGGTGTCCCAGATCGACGGGCTGCGTCCGTCTTCGTTCCCGGCCCCTTCGACCTGATAGGACGCGGTCGCCACGCCCCAGGTGAAATCGGGCGGGAAATTAAGAAGCTGATCCTGACTCATAGGGCGTATTCCTTCAGATACTGCTGGTAGAGGCGCACGGCCTGTTCGGCAGGCGCGCTGTAGAACGTATCGGACGAGATATCGAGCTGAACACGGCGCGGCGGATTGGGGTTGACGTGCGGCTTCGTGGCGGCAAAATCCCTGATGACCTGCGCGTGCGGCTTGAGCGAGCCATCGGGGCGGACGAGGCCGAAGAAGCGCTCATGGCGCGAATCGTCGCACGGCGGCCTGTCCCACAGCGCCTGCACGTAGTCGGCCCAGCACCAGACGAGCGCGCCCGTCGAACCGACATCGACCAGCTTCGGCAGCACCGCCGCCAGATACTCGGCCAGCGCTTCCTCAGACGCCATAAACTGCGCTCTGGGATGGCCGTAAGCGACCCACTCCCAGACCTGCGACGGTTGGCCCGGCCCGACCGTGCAGCCGCCGAATTCTTCCATCAGCGCCGGTTTGCCGCAGAGCGCCGAGGTCAGCGCGCAGGCGAACGGCACGACGTCAGGATCGAGCGGATGGCGCGACCAGTCGAGGTACATCGGGTAAATATGCATTGTCGCCACGTCGGTTTCCCGAAAGACCTGATCGACGCGCAGATGATTGTTTTCGAGCAGGTTAGCGCTGTGCAGGCCGCAGGTCACGGGGCGCGCCGGGTCAATCGCCTTGATGCGCGCGGTCATCTCGCGCACCCACGCGCGCCCGGTCGCGTCGTCGGGCGGCCAGGCGAACAGGTCTGGCTCATTGCCGAGATTCCACATCCAGATTGCCGGGTGACTCTTGAGCGCGCCGACGACGGTGTCGATCAGCAAGCGCTCGGCGGCCAGCGCGACCGGGTCGATGTACGGGTTGCGATAGCCGCCCGCGACAATCCGCTCGCGGCTGACGACCTGCCGTTGAAAACGGGATGGGACGCCGCTGGTCGGGTCGAGCAGCCAGCGCGGCGACCAGTTCGGGCCGCTCATGTGACCGGTGAAGAACGTCAGGTCGATGCCGAGGCCGTTTTCAGCGGCGATGTCGCAGACGGTGACGAGGTTCGCCATGCAGGCTGGCGAGACGGCATCCGGCGTCGGCTGAAAATCGTCCCAGAGCAGGAAGAAGCGGACGACATTCAGGCCGATCTCACGCATCAGGGCAAATTCCTCGCGGACTTCCCCGGCGTCGAAATGCCCCCACCAGTACATAGCTTTCGTGCGCGGCCAGTAATTACAGCCCAGGACAAATGGCTCGGACATAGAATCGCTGCTTCCTTGAGAGTGCCATCCGTGACTTTGGGCCACGGGCTACGAACCATCATGCCCCATAGCTATCAATTTAAGGATCGTGCTGCCTATCCGACCTCACCCCCTGACCCCCTCTCCGCAAGCAGCGAGGGGGAAAAGGTCACGACTGACAGCGATTTTCCAGTCTTATCCGCTTAAGTTGACGGCTATGGGCTACGAACCATCATGCCCCTACAGGCTTCCAAGCGCGCGTGAAGCCTTGCGTCGGCGGACGCGACCAATCGCGCCCCGACGGAAGAAGCCATGCGGACTAACCCGATATCCATCTGCCAGGGGGCCGGACACTAGCCCCCGACGGCGAGGCGCTGAGGCGCGTCGGGCTGCGGATCGCCTTCACCGTACAGGTAGCAGCGTGTCCAGCGCTGATCGTCGAACCGGGTGACGCCGGGCATGGCCTGACGACACTGCGGCATGACGTGCGGGCAGCGCAGGGCGAACGGGCAGCCCGCGCCAATCGAAGCCAGATCAGGCACTTCGCCTTTATCGTCAACCGCATCATCAGTCCGCAGGCCGCGCGCCGGGTCAGGGACGGATGCCAGCAGAAGCTGGGTGTAAGGGTGTTTGGGTTCCTGCACCAGCGCCTCGCTCGGCGCGCCTTCGACCACGCGACCGGCATACATCACCAGCGTCTCATCGGCAAAGTAGCGGGCGCTGGCGAGGTCATGGGTGACGTAGAGGAAGGCGATATTTTCCTCGTCGCGCAGCTTCGCCATCAGGTTGAGCACGCCCATGCGGATCGAGACATCGAGCATCGACACCGGCTCGTCGGCCAGAATAACGCGCGGCTCGACCGCCAGCGCGCGGGCGATG
>CAZZAO010000035.1:0-3669 GCA_964652205.1 uncultured Anaerolineaceae bacterium
GTGTTCATGTCCCCAATCTATCTCTTTACCTTACGATTTGCAAACACGCTCTCAGTCCTCAGTCCTCAAGACTCAGTCCTTCTTTCAGGAGTATCTATGGGACGCCCTGACCGTGCGAGTATGGCCGCTAGCGCGCCGCTCGAAGACCTGTATACCGTGCTGCTGCGCCAGCTCAAGCGCCCGCTGCTGACCTTCGCTGTCACCCTGACCGACGCCGACGCCGCGCGGATCGCCGAGGGGATTGTCCAGCGCGCGCCGCTGACCGGTCAGGCGCGGGCGGTGCGGGACGGGCTGATCGAGGTCGTCGCCGAGAGCGAGGCTGTCCTCTCCGCCTGGAACCTGACTTTCGAGCAGTCGCTTGCCACCGACATGAACGCTATGCCAGGATGGGAATCGACCGCCGAATTTCTCGATGTCGCCAATGATAAGAGCAATGCCGAGCTGCGGATTGCTGCTGCCTCAGCGCTGGTGACGGCGCTCGGCGACCTGCGCTATGCGCCGCATCTGCTTTATCTCGCGGCGGGCGAGCCTGACGAGATGGATTCTGCCGTCGCTGCGCGGACGCTGGCGCTCGTCAGCGGCCTTGACCTCGCTGCGCCGGATGGTCTGGCACAGATGCGCGACTGGTTCGACCAGCACAGAGCCGCCGATAGCTAGCTGCAACCCGTCGTGTAGAGCCTGCGTACTGAGTCCAGATTACGTCAGGTTTTCTACAAGAGGGGTTATCATGGTCGCCACGGCAGTGTCTTCAATTCAGGGCGCGGG
This sequence comes from uncultured Anaerolineaceae bacterium, assembly GCA_964652205.1. Taxonomy (GTDB): domain Bacteria; phylum Chloroflexota; class Anaerolineae; order Aggregatilineales; family Phototrophicaceae; genus ZC4RG36. Next base: position 766 of record CAZZAO010000035.1, read on the forward strand.
TGTCATCGTAACCGGAAGCTCGTCTGGCATTGGCCGGGCCTGCGCCGTCACGCTGGCGGAGCGCGGTTTCACCGTCTTTGCCACCGTCCGCAAGTCCGCCGACGCGGATGCGCTCCGCGCGCTCGGTCTGGAAAATCTCATTCCGGTCTGCCCGCTTGACCTGACGAAACCGGAACAGATTGCGGCGGCGATTAAGGTCATTCAGGCGCACCTGCGCGCGCGGAAAATCGGCCTGTATGCTATCGTTAATAACGCGGGTGGGGGTGGGATCGCGCCGATTGAATTGATGGATGTCGGCGGCTTCCGTACCGAACTGGAAGCGCGGCTCGTCGGGCCGGTGACGCTGCTGCAAGCCCTGCTGCCGGAGATTCGTCAGTCACACGGGCGTATCGTCTGGATTGCTACGCCTGCGCTGCTGCCGATCCCGTTCGTCGCCAGTATCCATGCCGCCGATTACGCCATCAACTGCCTCGCGCGGACGCTTCAGATTGAGCTGAAGCCGTGGCAGATTCCGAGCATTCTGATTCGCTGCGGCGGTATCCAGACCGCTTCAGTCGGTCGGAGCGCCCGCGATCTGGTCGCCGCCTTCGAGCAGTGGCCTGCTGACCGCTTTGCCCTGTACGCTGACCGGCTGAAGCATGAAGCGGACGATCAATCGGAATTTGACAGCGGACGCACCGACCCCGGAGCAGTCGCGCAGGTTGTCTACAGCGCGCTGACTACCCGCAGACCGAAGCGCCGCTACCAGATTGGTCATCTTTCTCGCGTTGCGGCGGCGCTGGAATATCTGCCGCAAACGTGGGTCGATGCGATTATGGAGCGGCGGGGTTAAATCAGCCGCGCTCGCTGTCACGAAAGGCTGCTGATGTTTCCGCTGCGCGTCGCTGACCACCTGATACTGCTTCCGCTGCGCCTCGACGATGCCGATGCCATGATTGCGCTGATTCAACGCAACCGCGCGCACCTCGACCGATGGCTGCGCTGGTCGGGGCGCGTCCAGACCGCCGATGACGCGCGGGCGCTGATCGAGCATTTCGCGGCCAGAACGGCGGTCGGAGACGGTTTCCATGCCGGTCTGTGGCTCGATGGTCAACTGGCTGGCGGCGTGGTCTGCCACGGCATTGATCGCGCCAACCGCACGACAGAAATTGGTTACTGGCTCGGCGCGGAATTCGTCGGTCGCGGGCTGGTCACGCGCGCCTGCCGCGCCGTGATCGCCGCGCTGTTTGAGCAGGAAGGACTGCATCGGATCGAGATACAGGCCGCCGTCGATAACCTGCCGAGCCGCGCCGTCGCCGAGCGCCTCGGCTTCACCTTCGAGCTGATTGCCCGCGATTCTGCCTGGATTACAACCCGGTTCTGCGATCACGCTGTCTATTCCCTGCTCGACCGTGACTGGTCGAGCGCCGTGCAACGAAACTGAGGCCCTGATGTTCCCCTGCCGAATCGCTGACCACGCCGAGCTGCGCCTGATCCCGGCTGACGACGCCGAAACGCTGTTCGCCCTGATTGAGGATAACCGCGACCATCTTGACGTCTGGATGCTCTGGTCGAGTCTGATTCGGTCAGCGGATGACGCGCGGGCGGCAGTTGGCGCCTGGGCCGAGAAATACGCGGCGGGGAATGGTTTTCACGTCGGCATCTACGTCGATGGACAGTTGGCCGGGGGCATGGCCTGTCGCTTTATCGACCGTCAGAATCACAAAGCCGAAATCGGCTACTGGCTGGTTCCGCAGCAGGTGGGCAAGGGCATCGTCGCGCGGGCCTGTACACTCGTCATCAACCACCTGTTCGCCGCCGAGAAGCTGCATCGAATCGAGATTCAGGCGGTCACGACCAACGGCAGGAGCCGCGCGGTCGCCGAACGGCTCGGCTTCACGCTCGAAGGTGTGCTGCGCGAGTCCGGCTATTTCGTCGGCCAGTTTCACGATCACGCGCTCTACGCGCTGCTCGACCGTGACTGGACAGCCAATCGTTGAACATATGCTGGCGGCGCGCCGCATGATCGACTATAATATTTAGCACGGATGTTCGGTTACTGGTGAAGCTATGACCTCAAAAACCCGCACGCGCTATGTCTGTCAGGAATGCGGCAAACAGTCGCTCCGCTACATGGGGCGCTGTCCGGCGTGTGGCGAATACAATACGATGGTTGAGGAAGTGGTTGAGACGGCTCGACCGGGCGCGCGCTCGGCGATGCAGCAGCGCGTCGTCCTGCCCAACGCCAGCCCGCAGCGGTTGGCCGACGTCGGCACGGAAGAAGGCGCGCGCCTGACCATTCCTATGGGCGAGTTCAATCGCGTGCTGGGCGGCGGGCTTGTCCCCGGCAGTATCACCTTGCTGGGCGGCGAGCCGGGGGTCGGTAAAAGCACAATTTTGGCTCAGGTAAGCGCGATGCTGGCTCAGCACGCCGGGCGTGTCCTTTACGCCAGCGCCGAAGAAAGCACCCGCCAGCTTAAAATGCGCGCCGACCGGCTCCAGCTTCACGCCGATGAGCTGTTCCTGATGACGGAAACCAACCTCAAGAACATTCTCGACCACGTCTATAACCTCAACCCGACCGTCTTGATCGTCGACTCGATTCAGACGATCTACACCGAGGAGAGCGAGTCGTCCCCCGGCAGCGTCAGTCAGGTACGGGAGTGTGCCTCACGGCTGCAAACGCTCGCCAAGACGACCGGAACCAGCGTTTTCCTCGTCGGCCACGTGACGAAGGAAGGCAACATCGCTGGCCCGCGCACGCTTGAGCATCTGGTGGATACCGTGCTTTACCTCGAAGGTGATCCGTTTCAGGCCTATCGACTGCTGCGCAGCGTCAAGAATCGCTTCGGCGCGACCAGCGAAGTCGGCGTGTTCGAGATGACGGGCACGGGGATGGAAGAAGTGCCGAATCCATCGGCGGCG
>CAZZAO010000035.1:3679-42892 GCA_964652205.1 uncultured Anaerolineaceae bacterium
GTTTCTGGCCGAGCGCGTTGTCAACCAGCCCGGAACGGCGATTGCCGTGACGATGGAAGGCACGCGGCCTTTACTGGTCGAAATTCAGGCGCTCACCAGCCAGACGACCTTCGGCAACCCGCGCCGCACGCCGAACGGCATCGACTATAACCGCTTGCTGCTCATCAGCGCGGTCATGACCAAGCGGCTCGGCCTCAAGCTGCACGAGCAGGACATCTTCATCAACGTCGTTGGCGGCATGAAAGTCGATGAGCCGGCCTCTGACCTGGCGATGGCGCTGGCGATGGCGTCGAGCTACCACAGTCAGGCGATTCCGGCGGATATGGCGTTCGTCGGTGAAGTTGGTTTGAGCGGTGAATTACGGACGGTCGGCCAGCTCCCGGCACGTCTGGCCGAGGCATCCAAGCTCGGCTTCAACCGCGTCATGGTTCCGAAACTGCGCCGCCGCGTCGAAGCGCCGCCGGGGCTGAAAGTGGTCGAGGTGCGCAACGTCGGCGAGGCGCTGGCCGTCGCCCTGCCGAAGGAATAATTGGATCGTCGTGGTTTAGAGCCACGGCTTGACGCCCTCGGAGCGCGCGACTAGACTTGGCGCGTCAGTCGTTCAATCACGTCGCAAGCGAGCGCTTTCCTCTTGAGCCAGGAAAAAATTCCTTCGGCCATGTCGCCTTCGTGGGTGGCGCTGCGCTACCCTGAATTTCGCTGGATGTTCATCGCCCAGTTCATCTCCTTCACTGGCTCGACGATGCAGCTCGCAGCGGTCAACTGGCACATCTACGCCCTGACGCATGACCTGATCGCGCTTGGCCTGGTCGGCCTCGTCCGCATCCTGCCGATTGTCGTGCTGTCGCTGGTCGGCGGCGTCGTGGCTGACGCGATGGATCGGCGCAAATTGATGCTCTATACGCAGACTGCGTCCTTCATCTTCGCCGGGATTCTGGCGCTGGCGACCCTGAGCGACCATGCCAGCCTGCTGCTGATTTACCTGATGACGGCCTGCCTGTCCGGCGTCACGGCCTTCGATCATCCCGCGTGGTCAGCGCTGCTGCCCAACCTTGTCCCCCCTCACCAGATTGGCAACGCGGCCCGCCTCAGCGTGGTCGTCTGGCAGGTCACGGGAGTCGTCGGTCCCGTGCTGGCCGGGCTGCTGATCGGCGCGTTTGGCTCCGGCGTGACCTACGCCATCAACGCGCTGTCATTCGTCCCGGTCGCCATCGCGCTGCTGGTCATCCGCGTTCAGGCCGCGCCACCAACCCGGCGCGGCGCGGTCAGCTTCAGCGCGCTGCGCGAGGGCCTGAGTTTCGTCATCCATACGCCGCTGCTGTGGGGGTCAATGCTGCTCGACTTCTTCGCCACGCTGTTTTCCGGCGCGATTGCGCTGCTGCCGGTCTATGCCAGCGATATTCTCCATGTCGGCGCGACCGGCTACGGCATCCTGTTCGCTGCGCCCGCCATCGGCTCAACCCTCGGCGCGCTGACCGCCGCGCAGTTCAGCCACCGCATGAAACGGCAGGGCGAGCTGATGCTGGTTTCGGTCGCGCTCTACGGCGTGGCGACGGTCATTTTCGGCCTCTCGACCACCTTCTGGCTCTCGCTGCTCGCGCTGGCGCTCGTCGGCCTGATGGACTCGATCAGCACGGTCATCCGTAATGCGCTGCGCCAGTTGCTCACGCCTGACCGCCTGCGCGGGCGGATGGTATCGGTCAATATGATCTTCTTCATGGGCGGCCCGCAGTTAGGTGATTTCGAGGCCGGGGTGCTGGCTCGCGCGACTACGCCGGTTTTCTCGGTCGTCTTTGGCGGCCTCGCTACCGTCATCGTCGTCGCCGCGATTGCCCTGCGTATCCCTGAGCTGCGCCACTATACCGAGCTTCCTGAGCCGGTGCTGGAGCAGGCCGAAATTCCGCCGTCCGTTGCTGTCGCGCCGCAGGCTGGCGTCACCGGAGATTGAGCGTTATGTCGATGAGCGCGCAGGACTACTACAATCGGGCGCAGGACTCGCACGAGCAGGGCCGGGTGCAGATCGCCGATTACACGCAGGCGATTTTGATGCAGCCCGACTTTTACGAAGCGTACAACAATCGCGGCATTGCCCACCGCGCGCTGGGCAGCCTCGATGCCGCGCTCGCTGACTTCAGCCAGACCATCCACCTCAATCCCGACTTTGCCGAAGCCTACAACAACCGCGCCATCGTCCGTGAGGCGCTTGGCGACCTTGACGGCGCGCTGGCCGATTACGGCGAAGCGATAGCGCGCAGGCCGGATTTCGCTGACGCCTACTTCAATCGTGGCAACGCCCGGCGCGCGCGCGGCGACATCGAGGGCGCGATCCGCGATTACGTCGCGGCGATTGAGGTTTCGTCGGGGGACGCCGAAGCCTACGTCAATCTCGGTTTCCTGCGGGCGCGGGCGGGCGACCTTGACGGCGCAATTGAGAACTGGACGGAAGCGATTGAGCTTCAGCCTGATCTGATCGCGGCCTACGTCAATCGCGGTCACTCGCGCCTGTCTCGCCGCGAACTGGACGACGCGATTGCCGATTTCAGCGAGGCCATTCGCCTGCAACCGGACATCGCCGAACACTACAGCAATCGCGGCATCGCCCGCGCGCTCAACAGCGAGTACGACAGCGCGATTGCCGATTACACTGAAGCGATTCGTTTGACGCCGGGCGATGTCGGGCTGTATCTCAATCGTGGCACGACCTACCAGCGTAAGGGCGACCTGCTCCACGCGCTGAACGATTTTACGGCGGCGATTCGCCTGACGCCGGACGATCCTCAGCCGTACTATTTGCGAGGCTCAGTCCGCGACGGTCAGAACGATAAGGCGGGCGCGATTGCCGACTACAGCGAGGCGATCCAGCGCGCGCCGACGTCGGCGGAATACCCTTATCATCGCGCCGTGGCGAAGTTTGCCTCAGGCGATCTGGCGGGCGCCGTGGCCGACTTCAGCGAGTCGATCCGGCTCCAGCCGGACGCCGCTCTCGCCTATGCCAATCGCGGCCTCGTCTACGTCTATACCGGGCATCTGCCCCTGGCGATTGAGGATTACACGGCGGCGCTGCGTCATCAGCCGGAGAATCCCGATACCTACAATCGGCGCGCCTATGCCCGGTTGGTCGCCCGCGATTTCGAGGGCGCGCAGGCCGACTGCACCGAAGCGATTCGCTTGCTGCCCGACTATGCCGGAGCCTACGACAATCGTGGCTACGCGCGGATTTCGCTCGGCGATGCGGAAGGCGCGATTGCTGACTTCTCGGCGGCGATCCGCTTGCAGCCGAACAATGCCAGCTTTTACCAGAATCGCGGCCTCGCCCGTTCGATGAGCGGCGACGCAAAGGGCGCGGTCGCCGACTACCGCCGCACGCTTGAGCTTTTCCCCAACCATCCTCAGGCCGACGCGCTGCGCGACTTCATCGCCGCCCACGGCGATTGAGACGCGAGCGGAAAGTGTCGGTCTGACTCGGCTCTATCGGGTCTATAATTGCCGTGTCGAATAGTTTATGACACGGACACATGATGAGCCAGCGACCGTCCAACAGTGTCTTCATCAGCTACCGGCGTGACGCCAGCGGGATTTATGCGCTGGCAATTTATCAGCATCTAAGCGCCCACCACATCGACGTTTTTTACGATCTGGAGTCGATCAAAACCGGGCAGTTCGGCGAGATCATTCTGGGGCAAATTGCCGCCCGCCCCTATTTCATGCCGGTCTTCGCTCCCGGTACGCTCAACCGCTGCGTCGAACCCGACGACTGGGTTCGCCGTGAGATCGAACATGCGCTGTCGCTCCATCGGGCGCTGGTTCCCCTGCATTCCCCCGATTTTGATTTCGGCGATCTGGATCGTTATGTCCCGCAGTTTGCCAGCGCCATCCGCGCCTTCAACATGGTGGAACTGCCGACACAGAAGCTGCAATACTTCAGGTACGCGCTTCAGAACGTCGTCGACAACTTTCTCAAGCCAATCAGCCTGGACGTGACGCCGACCACACCTGCCGCTGCTGATGAAGTTGCCCGCGTCAAAGAAGTTCTGGATGCGGAATCTCCGGTCACGGATATCCAACTGACCGCTCAGGATTATATGGATCGGGCGCGCTATCGCTCTCTGAGGGGCGACCTGAGCGGAGCCATTCAGGATTACACCGAGGCGCTGCGCCTCAAGCCGGATTACTATGAAGCCCTCAACAATCGCGGCATTGACCGCAAGGCGAACGGCGATCTCGACGGCGCCATTGCCGATTACACCGCTGCCATCCGTCTCCGACCGGATTTATCTCTGGCCTACAACAATCGGGGCAGCGCGCGTGTCTCGAAAGAGGATTTGGACGGTGCCTTACAGGATGTTACGGAGGCGATCCGTGTACAGCCCGATGATCCTCTGGCCTACAACAATCGTGGCAGTACCCGTACTCTGATGGGCGATCTGGCAGGTGCAATCGACGATTATAGCGAAGCACTGCGCCTCCAGCCGACGATGGCCGACGCCTACAATGGTCGTGGCAATGCTTATCTTCTGGCCGGTCATTTGGATCAGGCGGTCGCTGACTGCACCGAAGCGCTGCGCGTGAAGCCAGACTTTGCGGCAGCCTACTACAATCGCGCGCTGGCTCACACGGAGAAAGGGAATCTCGACCAGTCGATCAAGGACCTGAATGAAGCGATCCGCCTGAAATCAGATTTCTTTGAAGCCTATTACAACCGGGGGATTGCGCGTGGTTGGCAGGGCGACGTGGACGGCGAAATCAAGGACTATACACAGGCGATTTATTTCAAGCCAGACTTTGCCGCAGCTTTTTACAATCGGGGTATGAGTCGGGTGGCGAGGGGAGACCCTGAGGGGGCGGTGAGAGATTACAACGAAGCTCTGCGCCTGAACACCGATGATGCCGAAGCCTTCAATGCGCGTGGCGCAGCTTATTCCCGGCTGGGCAATTCCGATCAGGCACTGGCCGATTATGATCGAGCCATTCGTGTGAAGCCGGGGTTTGCCGATGCCTACCTCAATCGTGGCATCGAGCATTTCTACCGCAATGACTTGCGGAGCGCGCATCTGGATTTCAATCAGGCGATTCGCCTGAATCCATCGGATGTCGATGCCTACTTTAGTCGGGCCGGTATTTTTCTGTCGAACGGCGATCTGCGCAGCGCCTTCGCCGATTATTCGCAGGTGATTCAATTAAATCCTGGCTACGGTGAAGCCTATCTCAAGCGCGCTGCGATCCGTGATACGAGCGGAGATCGTACCGGTGCTGTCGCCGATTATCGACGCGGGCTTGAACTCATGCCGAACCACGAACTGGCTCCGGCGATACGCCAGTACCTTGCGGCCTACGGTCGGCGATGATGCTTTGGCCGCCGCCAGCCGCCGTTGACAGCCCCGCGCCCCTGCGTAAGAATAGCCTTCAGCACGGTACGCCCGCGAGTCAACGGGCGCGAATGATGGGATAGATGGAAACGACCCCTCGCGTATGGGTAAGCTGAAAACGCTGCCTCTCGCTCGACTGCTCCTGATTCTGATCGGCCTCGCGCTGCTGGCGATCAGCGCAGCGGCGGTTCTCGGCACTGGCGATCAGGCCGGAGCCATCGTCAACACCTTCAGCACGCGCTTCCTCGGCATCTTCATCGAAGCTGCGCCCTTTCTGCTCATCGGCACGCTGGTCTCCGGCCTGATCGACTCGTTCGTCAGCGCTGACGACATCGCCCGCTTCGTCCCGCGTAACCCGCTTCTGGCGACAGTCATGGGCATCTTCATGGGCTTCGCCTTCCCGGTCTGTGAGTGCGGCGTAATTCCGGTCGCCCGGCGGCTCTTTAAGAAAGGGCTGCCGATGTCGGTCGGCATTACCTTCGTGCTGGCCGCGCCGGTCATGAACCCGATTGTCCTCGTCAGCACCTACGTCGCCTTCGGCTTCGGCCCGGTGCTGATCGGTCGCTACGTCTTCACCGCGCTGGTTGCCGGAGCGGTCGGGCTGGTGTTCGCTGTCGCCGGTCGCCCGCAGGAAGTGCTGCGCCCCGCTGTGCTGATGCCGGTTATGGGCGGCTCGACTGCCATGCTGCCTGCCTCAGTTCCCGCGCCGCGCAAATCGCTGGCGCTCGGCCTGCGTGACGCGCTCAGGGCGGCGAGCGACGAGTATTTTGAGATGGGCCGCTACCTCATCATCGGCTCGCTGATCGCCGCGCTGATGCAGACGCTCGTCAGTCAGGACGTGCTGCTGGCGCTCGGCAGGGGGCCGGTCATCTCGGTGCTGGTGATGCAGGCGCTGGCCTTCGTCCTCAGCGTCTGCTCGACGGTCGATGCCTTCCTCGCGCTGGCCTTCGTCGGCACGTTCACGACCGGCTCGATCCTCTCGTTCCTGACTTTCGGGCCGATGGTGGACATCAAGAGCGCGCTGATGTTCCTCGGCGTTTTCCGGCGCAAGACGGTGCTCTATCTGATTCTCCTGCCGCTGGCGATGACGATGCTCATTGGCATCTGGCTTAACCTGAATGTATCTTTCCACTGATATTTCCGTAAGGCAGAGTAACTACGCCCAAATCTTTCTCCTTTCGCCCTGAGGGAGAAGGGCTGGGGATGAGGGCATTCCATGACCACTATCGAGCTGCACGAACACGATCATGAGCACCGCCATCCGCGTGACGTACAGGCGTGGATCAAGGCCGCCATCCTGTTCGGCCTCGGCGTCTACTTCAACTACAACATCGCCAGCGGCAACCTGAGCAACTACATCAACCTGCGCTTTGCGTGGTTATCCTACGCCGCGGCGGCGCTGTTCCTGATCCTCGGCCTGTTCGGTTTCGCCACGCTGATCCGCGATGCCCTCGCTGACCGCCATCCTGACCACGGACAGCAGACCTGTGAGCATGACGCGCTCGATATTCATAATCACGGCTTTGTCTCGTGGCCGGTGCTGTTGATCGTCGCTGTCCCGCTGATTCTCGGCGTGTTCGTGCCGTCGCATCCGCTCGGCGCGCGGGCCGTCGATGGCAATCTGTCGATCAGCGCCGCCTCGACGATTAACGCCGCCGCGCTGACGATCCCGCCGGAGCAGCGCAACGTCCTCGACTGGCTGCGCGCCTTTTCGCTGTCGCAGGACATGACTCACTTCAACAACCAGCCCGCCGACCTGATCGGATTCGTCTACCATGAGCCGACTTTCGGCGAGGATCATTTTATGATCGCGCGCTTCGCCATTAGCTGCTGCGTCGCCGATGCCTCGGCCATCGGCGTGCCAGTTTTCTGGAGCGATTCGGCCAGCCTGAAAGTGGATGCGTGGGTGCGTGTCAAAGGGAGCTTTCAGGTCGGCGAGTTCCGCAGCGACACCGTCCCGGTCTTGCAGGCCACGTCGGTCGAGGCCGTCCCGCAGCCCGAACATCCGTATTTGTATCCATGAGAAGAACCGAGAATCGAGAGCCGAGAACCGGGATGCGTTCGAGTTCCAGTTGGTTTCTAGCTGCTCGTCGCTATAACGTCATGAATATACTGCACATTTCTTTCATCCCTCGCCCTGAAGGCATAGCGTTCCGAACAGCTTTATCGTTCGAGAGTAGCCGATACGGGGTCATTGTGCGCTCGCTTGCCCTGCGGGTCAAAGACGCCGCTGCGCGGCGCGAGCGGTGCAAACTAAAGCCGCGAAGGGGTCGGGGGTGAGGGTTTGATCACCAGATTCGACCGTTTCGTTCTGATCGTCCTCGGCGTCCTTGTGCTGGCGATCCTGTGCGTCGTCGCCCTCGGCGACCGCGTCGGCGTGACGCTCGTGCGCGTCGCGCCGCTCGGCACGGCAGGCAGCACGACGACGGTTCTGATCCAGTTCAGCGAGACGATGGATCGTGACTCGGTCGCCAGCCGCCTGCGCTTCACGCCTGCTGTTCAGGGGACTGCCAGTTGGACGGGCGCGACCCTGATTTTTCGGCCAGCGACCGCGCTCAGGCCGGGGGCAACTTACACCGTCAGCCTCGATAAGGGCGCGCGCAGCGACGCCGGACGTCAGTTGCTCTCGGCCTACAGTTTCCAGTTCAAGGTATCGAGGCCGCAGATCGCCTTCCTCGCGCCTGCCGACAGCGCCCCGCAGAATATCTGGATCGCCTCGCAGGACGACCCGCAGCAGCCAAAGCAGATCACCTTCAGCCCGACCGGCGTCTATAATTTCGGCGTCAGCTCTGACGGCACGCAGATCGCTTTCGCCGAGCGTAAGAGCAGCGGCGGCACGTCGGATATCAAGCTGCTCGACCTCGCCAGCGGCGGGCTGACGCAGTTAACCAACTGTCAGGACGCTGACTGCACCACGCCGGTCTGGCGGCCTGACGGGCGCGTGATCGCCTACGAGCGCGTCGAGATGAACAGCGGCCTGACTGGCGTCGGTTCCAGCCCGACGCGCATTTGGCTGCTCGATCTCTCGACTTCGCCGCCCGCTACCCGACCGCTGTTCAGCGATTTACAGATACTCGGCTACGGCGCGGAATGGTCATCGGACGGCAGCAGGATCGCGGTCTTCAACCGCGATCAGGGCATTCTGGTCTACGATTTCACGACCGGCACGGCCTCAGCAGTGCCGAGCGTCGGCGGCCTGACGGGCGCTCTCTCGCCTGACGGTACGCGCCTCGTCTATCCTGAGCTGGTGTTGGGCGATGGTCAGCAGCAGCGTTCCTATCTGCGAATGGCGAACCTGAGCAATCATACGATTGAGCCGCTGACCGACGCTAACGATCCGGTCAGGGACGACAGCGCCGAATGGAGTCCCGACGGCAGGACGCTGGCGGTCGCGCGGCAGTACCTCGACAGCCGTTTCACGCGCGGCGCGCAAATTTACCTGATGAACCCGACCGACGCCTCGGTGAAGGCGGTCACGGACGATCCGCGCTACGCTAATGCCTTTTTCGCCTGGGACGCGACCGGCGATCAACTGCTGATTCAGCGCTTTCAGGAGACGGATGAGAATGGCGAGCTGAAAACCGACAGCCGCCCCGAAGTCTGGACGGCTGATCTGGCGACCGGCGCGCTGACTAAAATCGCCAGCAACGTCTTTCACCCGCGCTGGGTTCCCTGAAATTAAGAACCGAGAGCCGAGAACCGAGAAAAGAGTGCTGAGAAACGGATAAGTAAATTGTCAGGTCGTTTAGCACTTGAGCGAAAATACACCCGAACAGGTTGAGGTCAGGCGTTTATGCACACTCTTTTTCTCGGCTCTCAGTTCTCGGCTCTCGGCTCTGTGGCTGTTCCCCATGTCTGAAGCTCCCGCCCGACGCGGCTTTTCTCCGGCGATGCTGCTGTTTGTGCTGTTTCCACTGCTCGGCGTGATTGCCGCCGTGATAGTCGCCCTGACCAATGGGGTCGGCGGATCGACACAGATGGTCGCATCGACTCCGGCGGCGATCACTCTGCCACCTGTCGCCACTCAGGTGAAGCTGACCGACCAGCCTGCGCCCAATTTCTCGCTGCGGACGCTCGACCAGACGACTGCCGCGCTCTCCGATTACCGGGGGCGGATCGTTTTCCTCAACTTCTGGGCGACATGGTGCGTTCCCTGTCAGCGCGAGCTGCCCGCCTTCACGCAGTTCATGGCCGCGCAGACTGATAAAACGAACGGGCCGATTGTTCTCGGCGTCAATCTGGGCGAAACTTACGACGACGTCAGGAAATATCTCGACGCGCGGCAGGTCGCAGGCTTTCCGATCCTGCTCGACATCAATTACAAGGCTGTCGATCTGTATGGCGTCGGCCCGATTCCGGTCACGTTTGTTATCGATCCGCACGGCATCATTCGCTACTCGAAATATGGCGAGATGAAGCCCGCCGATCTTCAGTCTTACCTCAACGCGGTCAGGAACGCGCCCTCAGGCGCGTAGCCCGGCCTGCTGAATCTCCCGACGAATCGAACGACACACTCGGCTACAATAAGGCAGTCGGCGTTTGTTGGAGTAACTTCGATGCAACTCACCCTGATGACGGTTGGCTCGCGCGGCGACGTGCAGCCTATCCTTGCGCTTGGCCTCGGTCTGAAAGCCGCCGGTCACGATGTTCGGCTGGCAACCCACGGCATCTACCGCGAGTTCGTTCAGTCTTTTGGCCTTGATTTTTACGCCATTGAGGGCGATCCGCAGGCGATGCTTCAGGGCGAAACGGGTCAGCGGATGGTGGCGACTGGCAGCAACCCGCTGACGATGATGCGCCACTTCTCGAAGCTGATGGACGAGATGCTCCAGCGGCTCATCCCCGACGCACTCGAAGCCAGCCGCGACGCTGAAGCGCTCATCTACACCCCATCAGCCTACTTCGCCGCCCTGCCAGTCGCCGAAAAGCTCGGTCTGCCGCTGATCGCGGCGGGTCTTCAGCCGACTATTGTGCCAACGCGCGCCTATCCCAACGCCTTTTTCCCGCTGCTGCCGGGACATATCCGCATCGCCCACGCGCTCTACAACCGCGCCAGCTATGCCATCATGATGCGCCTGTTCTGGCAGTTGATGAAAGGGCCGTTCAACCGCGCCCGCCGTGACGCGCTCGGCCTGCCGCCAGTTAGCTACGGCAGATTTAAGTACACCGATAAGGCCGGCATTCCGGTGCTGTACGCCTTCAGCCCGCTGCTCGTCCCCCCGGCGGCGGACTGGCCGGACTCGGTGCATACCACCGGCTTCTGGTTCCTCGATCAGGCAGCGGGCTGGCAGCCGCCTGCTGATCTGCTCGCCTTTCTTGAGGCTGGCCCCGCGCCGATTTATCTCGGCTTCGGCAGCATGAGTACGCGCGATCAGGTGGCGACGACGGCGCTGCTGCTCGACGCGGTGGCGAAGTCCGGCCAGCGGGTGGTGCTGGCGTCCGGTTGGGCGGAATTGAGCGCCGCTGACCTTCCAGTCAACCTCTTTCGGATCGACGCCGCGCCGCACGACTGGCTCTTTCCGCGCATGGCCGCTGTCGTCCATCACGCTGGAGCCGGGACGACAGCGGCAGGGCTGCGCGCGGGCGTGCCGACGATCTGCGTGCCATTCTTCGCCGACCAGCCGTTCTGGGCCAGCCGAGTCCACGCGCTCGGCGTCGGCCCCAAGCCGATCCCGCGCAGGCAGTTGAGCGCCGACAGGCTCGCCGCTGCCATCCGCGCTGCCGTGACCGACGCCGGGATGCGCGAGCGCGCCCGCGCCGTCGGCGAGCAGATTCGCGCCGAGCAGGGCGTCGCCAACGCCGTCGCGCTGGTCGAGCGGCATCTGCGGGCGCGCTTGCCCGGCAGCTAGCTCTCGCGCATAATCAGGAGCAGCATGTTTATCGAGCAGGGGCGTCCCTGTGAACTTCTCGCGCGCCTTTTCCTACATTTTTGAGGATCGCAACTGGCCGACCAAAGTTGGCATGACGCTGCTGGTGACAGCGGCGGCGCTGCTGCTGACACCAGCCATCGTCGGCCTCGGCATCTGGATGGTGGTTCTCGGCTACCAGTCCGACCTCGTCCGCAACTGGCGCGCGGGCGTCCCATATCCGCTGCCGCCGTGGGGCCAGTGGGAAACACACTTGAGAATCGGCGCGAACATCCTCGGCGCAACCATCGTCTACAACCTGCCGAATCTCCTGATAAGCTGCTGCATCTCATTCGTCGCGCCGAGCATGGGCGCGAGCTTCACCGGCGCTGGCATCACGCTGATCTCGATCTGCTGCGTCATCCCGGTGCTGCTGGTTTATAACGCCCTCGTCTGGCCGATGCTGGCGCTCGGTATGGCGCTCTATCAGGATGAGGGGCATATTGGCGTCTATTTTCAGTTCAGCCGACTCTTGACGCTCGTCCGCCAGTCCGGCGATCTGACGATCCGCTACGTGCTGATGAGCGCCGCTGCTGGCCTGATCTTCGCGCTGCTCTCGGCCACGGTGGTGGGCGGAATTGCTGTGCTGGCGCTGTCGCTCCCGGTCATGGGCGCGCTCACCGGCCAGTATACGCTCCGCATCGTCGGCAAGCCGCGTCTGCCAGCCCCGCGCCTCTACCGCTAGCCATCCCCCTGAGAGAGTAGAGCATTCTTATGAAACTGGGACTGAATGTTGTCGCGGTTCTGCTGTTCCTGATGGGCGCTGTCTGGTTCTTTCAGGGTATCGGCGTCATCAAAGGCAGCTTTATGACCGGGACGGCGCAGTGGACGCTGATCGGCGCGGCTCTGATGATCGGCAGCGTCGGCCTGCTGATCTACGCCGGTCGGCGCTGACGTAAATTACCCGACCGTCGTGACCGCCTTGGTGCTTTCCGGCGCGCTCGACTCGCCAGTGTACGACACTTTCCAGATGTGGCCGTAGATCGAGTCTGCGATCACCAGCGAGCCGTCGGGCGCGACGGCCACATCGACCGGACGGATCAGCCCGGTCACGAACGGCGTCGGTCGATAAGTCGAGAGCTTCGTCGGGTCAGTTGGCACGGTTTTCGGGTCGATCCAGACGACGCGCTGACCGTTGTCGCCGCGATTCCACAGCGTCACAAACAGCGTATCGAACATGTTGGCCGGGAATTGATGTCCCTCGTAGGCCACCAGACCGCGCGGCAGCGTGTATGGCGGGAAGCTCAGCAGGTCGGGCGTCACGTCGAGCTTGCCGGTCTGCGGCGGGCAGTTGTCACAGCCGCGCAGCCGCCAGAACGGCCAGCCATAATTTGCGCCGGGGTTGATCTTCAGCAGCCGGTCGCCGCTGCCGGAAAGCAGGCCGTTGTCGGTGGCGTAGAACTGGCCGTCGCTGGTGAAGGTCAGGTCATAGGGGTTGCGGATACCTGTGGCGAAGGCTTCAACTTCGCCGGTGTGCGGCTGAATCCGCAGGATAGCGGCTTCGAGCGGCTCGACGGTCGCGTACTGCGAGCGCGGGCCGGGGGGTGGCTCGGCCTGATCGGTCAGCGCGCCGATTCCCATATACAGGTAGCCATCCGGCCCGAAGACCAGACCGTTAGGCTGGTTGTTGATGATCTGGAAGCAGCAGGGCAGGTCGGTCAGCACTGCCTCGGTCGTGCCGTCCGGCTCGACGCGCCACAGGCCGCCGCTATGTTCCGGCGTCACGCGCCCGCTGACGTACAGGACGTCAGTTCCCGGCTGGAAGGCGAGGCCAATCGGCGAGATCAGGTCGCCGCTGTAGCGCGCTGCCGAGCCGTCGTCGTTCATGACGTAGACCGCGCCGCTGCGCGTGCCGTTTTCCAGCACAGTCGCATACAACCGACCGTCCGGCCCGTAAGTGATCTGCATCGGCTGGCCGGGGAAGCGCCCGACGTGCGACAGCGTGAAGCCGGACGGAACCTGAATCCGGCGCATGAACCCGGCGATGTCGTCCTCACAGGGAAAGTCGTGGCATGTCCAGCCGTCGGTAGCCGAAAGCGGGACGTTGGCGGGGAAGCGCGCGCCCGGAGCGCCGACATCTGAGGGCGCAGTCAGCGTCAGCAGCGGCTGTGTCGGTGCGGGGGTTGGCGTGTTGCTCGGCGTCGGGGTGAGCGTCGGGGTGAGCGTCGGCGTCAGCGTCTCGGTCGGCGTCGGCGTGGTCGTCGGCGTCAGTGACGGCGTCCAGGTTGGCGTCGGCGTGTAGACCGGCGCGTCGTTAATGGTCGGCGGTACGGTCGCCTGAAAAGCGACCTGACTGGCCTGCGGAGCGCAGGCGACGATGAACGCGATCAGCAAAAGCGCGACAGTGGGGATGCGCGCTGGAATAAGCAGGCGGGAAAAGTTCACGGCGATTCCATCACTTCGGCAAACAAACTACCCGTGCGATTATACACACACGCGCGCCGATTTGACCGGCGTTCCTGTGGTCTGCGGCCTACTGGTGACGGGGGACGTGAATATCATCTGCGGCAGATGCAAGCGCCATTATCTGCCGGGCGGATTGTTCGCGCTCGCCACAGGGATTCAGGTGGATTGGGTATCGGTCGCGCGCCATGTGTCAGGTTGCAGACAGCGGAGCATGGCTCAAAACTGCCCGTCGATGCGTTAAATCGACCATCAAAAAGACCCGCCTGGGCGGGTCTTTCGTGATCGACCTTAGCTGTCCTTAAATCACCATGCCGAAACTGGTATCACTCAGCTTCTTGATGGCGTCGAAGGCGGCGTCCTGCACCATCGTGTCCTGGTCGTCGATGGCGTGAACGAGCGCGTCCATCGCCCGCTTGTCGCCCAGTCGTCCGAGCGCTTCGGCGGCGGCGCGGCGGACCCACTCGCTGCTATCGGCCAGCGCAGCAATCAGCGCGTCATAGGCGCGGCTATCGCCGAGCCGTCCGAGCGCCTCGGTCGAGACTTCGCGCAGGGTGCTGTCGTCGTGCGTGGTGAGCGCCAGCAGCGGCTCGACGGCGCGGACGTCGGCCAGCCAACCAAGCGCTTCGATGGCGGCGCTCTGCGAGATGGCGGTATCGCGCTCCAGCCGGTCGAGCAACCGCTCGGTCTGCCGGGTGTCACCGGTGCGGCCAATCATCTGCAGCAGGATGCCCTGCTGTGTCTCATCGAGCAGGCCAGCATCAAGCGCAGTCACCAGTTGATCGGCGAGGTCGGTATCGCCCATCTCGATCATGTCCATCAGCCCGTGACGCAGGCGCATCCCGATATTGAGCTTCATTAGCTCCCAGATGCGGCTGGATGGGTCGTTCAGCAGCAGCTCGATGATCGGCATCACGGCGCTGGTATGGCCGAGCTTGACCAGCCCGGAGACGCAGGCGTACTGAACCTTCGAGTTGTCATCGGGCAGGGTGGCGATCAGATGCTCGACGGCGCGGGTGTCCTTCGACTCGCCGAGCTTGCGGGCGGCCTCATAGCGCACGGCAGCATCGTCGTGGCGCAGGTCTAGAATCGTCTGCTCAATCATGCGGTGTCCTGTCTCAGTTTCAAGTGAACTGGAGGAACGGAAGCGGGTCTGTTGAGGCGTGTTCCTCACAATGTCCAGACGGTTTTACACCCCTTCATATTACGCGATGACGGGTCATGGCGGCGTAAGAAGTCTCTTAGAAAGGTCAGGGTATCAGCTCTGGTTTCCAACCGGGTCGGACCCTATTGCCGGAGGCTAAAGCCGTCCGGCAAGCCAAAAGAAGCTGGCTCAAGCCAGCTAAAAACTTCCATTCTATATTTTCAGTTGTCTCTGGCTGATAATGGTTTTTAGCCCACTGAAGCGGGCTTCAGTTAGCTTGCCGGACGGCTTTAGTCTCCGGCAAAGTGGCCGCAATGGCTCATAAATTCCACGCCCGCTGCTCGACTGCCCAATTATTCCCTTCGGCGGCGACAGCCCCGGCGCAGTCACCCGCTATCGTCAGCGTTCGTACTGTCCAACCGGGCATAGACGCTGCTGCGACCTGATCGAGCGGGATCAACAACCCCCTGCCGATGGCCTTCACGAACGCTTCTTTCCGTGTCCATGCAGCATAGAAGGCGGGAATCCGGTCATCCGCCGGGAACGAATGCCAGTCCTGCCGCTCGCTGTCGCTGAAAATTCGCGCCGCAAGCTCGTCGATCTCAGCGAGCGGACGAATCAGCTCGACGTCGACGCCGACCGGGCGCGTCGGCGTGACGGCGATCAGCGCCAGCCCGTGCGACTTGCTGACGTTAAATTCGAGCCTGTGCGGGTTGCCCATGATGAACGGCTTGCCGTAGGCGCTGCGCTGAAACGCGATCTCGCGCGGTGGCTGACCGAGATAATCTGCCAGCAATAGACGCAGCGCGGCGCGGCGGACGATGAAGCGCGTCTGATCGAGCGGTTGCTGAAAGCGCGCGGCCCGCTGGCGTTCTTCATCGGAGAGGCAGCGCGCCAGCTCGCGCGCCCTCTCGGCTGGCTGATCCAGCGCGACTGTCCAGACGGTGATGGCGTTGGGTATCAGCTGGCCCATGCTGCCGTCAGGACAATTCCGCCGTATCGAGGATGATCGTCACCGGGCCGTCATTATCAATCTCGACCCGCATCATCGCGCCGAAGATGCCGTACTCGACCCGCTGAATGCCTTCGGCGCGCAGTCGCTCGCCGTACAACTCGACCAGCGGCGCAGCGATGTCCGGCGCAGCGGCGTCGATGAAGCTGGGGCGGCGACCTTTACGCATATCGGCGTAGAGCGTGAACTGCGAGACGACCAGCACGCCGCCGCCGACGTCGAGCGCCGACAGATTCATCTTGCCTGCTTCGTCCTCAAAGACGCGCAGGTTGGCGGTTTTTCGCGCCAGCAGCTCGGCTTCAGCAGCGCTGTCGCCGTGTGTCACGCCGACCAGCGCCACGAATCCGCGCTCAACTGCGCCGGTCACACGCCCTTCGACGGTGACGCTGCCGCGAGTCACACGCTGTAGGATCACGCGCATCAGGATTTTCTCCGTCTATTACGGCGCTGATCTTACGCCGTTCGTAGTGGAGCGTCAACGAAGCGAGCTTGCCGGGACTTCGTTGAAGAATTACCAGTCGGTGACCACGACACCTGAAGCGATAATCAGTGGGTCTGCCGTAATCAGCGGCGCGCTAAGCCGTCGCGCAACGCCTGCAATAATACGGTCGTGCATTTCTGGAATGACTGCGTCGCGCTCGAATTCCAATATCTGATAGGCATCAAGCGGAACAGTTGTGAAGTAGGCTGTTTCGAGCAGCGCAGTATAAACGGCTCTATAGCTTTCAAACCACTTATTTTTAGCGTTGGCGTAATACATTTCGGCCAGCACAATTGCTGGCAGAATCAGTTGTGTGTTGCCATGTTCTGCCGCCCTGAGAATGGATAAGGCTCTGGCACTTAGCTTTATATCGCCGGTCAGATACCAGATCAGTGCATGGGTATCGACAACATAAAGCGGCTCAATCCTTGCTGCCGAAGAACTCGTCAAGTTCCTGCTCCCATTCGCTGCTGATGGCCTGTAATTGCGAGTGCAAGTCTTCGACGCTTATGTCCGGCACGTTGGGATTGGCGAACTTCCCGTACAGACTTTCGGTCTTTTTTTGTGTCCCATATTTTTTGCGATTAGCCAGCTCATCGAGCAGTTCTTGTGGGTGCGGATGTCGGTAAGGGTCAACGAATTCAGAACCGCGCGCATATTCCCAGGAATCCCGAATGGGCTGCCATGCTTTTTCGTCAGACTGCGGCATACTGGCAGGCCGATTCTTCGCGTGTTCTGCCGCCTGCTGGACGCGCAAATGCAGGATGAGCCGATTCTGCTCATCTTCTTTCAACTGCTCCGCGAGCTTAACTACAGCGTTATATTCAATATCGGCCATAATCGTGACCTCGTGCCTGCCTTCGTACCCTTTCATTATACGCGACCTTCAGGGACAATCAGCGGGCCAAATATTGTGGTGAATTTGTGTGCGGTTTGACTTCGGTACCCTTTGCGGCGTTCTCCCCGCGCGCGTACAATTAGTCACAGAGGGGGAGGGGTCTGCATGGCTGATAGTTTATTTGATGACAGATACCGTTACGATTACATCTATCCACGTGGCCGCTCCGGTGAGACGCTTCGCGCCGTCGACACGAAGGATGAAGACCGCCCGGTTGTCATCAAGCGTCCCGCGCCCAATGATGCCCCGCCGATCCGCGCCGGGCAGGAAGTCAGTATCCTCAACGAGCGTAAAGCGCTCATGCGGCTGGTCGGTCAGCCCGCCCTGACCGCGCTGCTCGGAACCGGCCAGTTTTACGCAGGCGGCGTCCCTCATCAGTATATTGTCATGGAGCGCGCCGAAGGTCAGGTCGTCGCCGACATGGTGCTCGAAGCGGCAGCCCGCGGCGAGCGGATGCCTGAGCTGGAAATGCTCGTCATTATCGACGCCCTGCTCGAACTCCTCAGCGCCGCCCACAGCCACGATATTGTCTACAATGACGTCGACGCCAAGCACCTGTTCTGGAACCGCGACAGCTACCGCCTCAAGATGATTGACTGGGGCAACGCGGTTTTCCTCGAAGGCGATGACAGCACCGCGCAGGGTGTCAGCCGTCAGAGCGATATTTACCAGATCGGCGAGCTGCTCTATTTCATCCTGACCGGCGGCGGGCGCGTCGAGGTAGCGCACAGCGCGGGCGACGATTTTCGGCTCGATTTTGGCCCCGATGCCGAGCGTATCCATTCTCGCCTTCAGGCGATTGTCACCCGCGCGCTCCATCCGAACGTCAAGCTGCGTTACCGCGCTATCGACGAGTTTCGCAAGGAACTGGCCGATTACCGCGCGCCGCTCGAACGCGAGCGCGGCAGCATTATTGGCCGCGTCAATGAGCGGCTCAAGCGCGACCGCAGCAAGGACGAATTACAAAATCTGGTCAGGGCGCTCGAACCCGCGCAGGCGATGGACCCCGGCTTTCCGCAGACGCGGCAGGTGCGCAGCGAAATCCTCGACCGCCTGAGCGATATTGAAGTCGCCGCCGACCTCGACGCCGCGCGGATTTACCTCGAAAGTGGCAATTGGACGCGCGCCGTCTCGCTGCTTGACGAACTGCGAACACGCGCGCGCGGCGACACCGCCGCCGTCATCGACCTGCTGCTCGACTGGGCCAAGCTGCTCCACGATGCCGACGTCCGCCCGACGCCGCCCGCCGTCGTCGACGCCGTCGGGATGGTGTTCGAGGGGGAATTGGCCCCGGCAGCAACGCTGCTGCAAACCCAGGATGACCCGCGCGACGAAGCCCGCCGACTCCAGTGGCTGCTGGCCGAGCGTATTTCCGCGCGCACGCCCGATATTCTGCTGCTGCGCCCGAACCTCTACCGGCTCGATCTGGCGCTGGCACAGTTGAGCAGCGAAGATGTCCCGGTCAATGAAGCGCGCGCCCTGCTGGCCGACATCTGGACGGCGCTCGACGCGATTTCTACCACCACCGACGTCAGCCTGATCGCTTTCCGCGACCGCTACCGCAAGATCGTCGATCAGATGGCCGCCGTCTCAACGCTGCTCGACGCGCTGAACGCCACCTATCGATTGCCCAACCGCAAGCTGCCGCTCTCATCGCTCGAACGGGCGATGAACGCGACGATGGCGCTGGCCGATAATATGCACGTCGTCGGCAAGCAGGCCACCGCCAGCCCGCGCGACGCCATGACTGCGCTCGACGCCAGCCGCGCTATTGACCCGTCGAGCCGCGCCTGGGATGCCATCGGCCAGATGCTCGACAATCTCTATCAGAAGCTCGGTGGCTATCAGACCTACGTTCCCTCTGCCGATGGCTCTGACCTCGATGCCTGGTTGCAAACCGCGCAGCATGATCTCCAGCCGTTCTCTGAGCGGCTGTTCGACGAGCTGCTGGTGACGATTATTCGCGGCCTACAAACCGCCGAGCGCGCCTGGCAGAATTACGCCGCCGCGTCTGTCAACGGCAGTCGCATCGGCTCGCTGACCGCGCTGACGCAGGCTACCGACGCGGTTTCAACCGTCAGCCCGACGCTGGCCGGTTGGTTCAACCAGCTTCGCTCGCTGATTAACAACGCTCAGTACGTCGAGCGGCACGCGCTGTTTGGCGGCCTGGGCCGCGCGCTGGCCGATGGCTGGCTGGCCTACGATGCCGGACGGCTGGCGGATGCTGAACGGCTCGGCGGTCAGGCGTTCGAGATTGCGCGTAACGACGTCGAGCGTTTTGCTGCCCGCCGCCTGCGCGAACTGGCCGAGAACACGCGCGGCTGGGTTGAGCGCAACGGCATCAGCGACGCTAAACGAACCCAGGCGTCATTGGCCGTCGTCGAAGCGCTCTATACCGTCGAGGAAAGCAACACCCGCGACAGCTTCACCGCGCAGATGCCGAGCAAGGAAACCTATCTCAAGGCGATGGGCAAGGCGCTGGTCGATCTGTTCGCCCGCAGCAGCACCGCCGCGACTCGTCTGCTGTTCTTCAACTATCTGCTGCTCGGCGCGCTCGACGCCCACGAAGGCTCGCTCGAAGACGCGGCTTTCTGGCGAGAAGCCGCCGTCCGCACGCTCGGCGAGCCGGGAGCCAAACACACCGCCACCCGCGTCCTCGATGATTTCCTCGCCCGCCGTCGTGATGTCAACGCCGCCGCCGAGCTGCTTGACAGCGTCAGCAGTAAGCGCTCGCTGGCGCGGCTGGAGGAGTCGCGCAAAAGCCTTGAAGCTAACCCGCAGGCGCGGATGATGTCGGCGGGCGTGTACGGCTTGCGCGAGATCGAGGCTGCGCTGCGCGATTGGTCGGACGGCGAATTCAAGGCCGCCGGATTGAAGCTGGAAAATGCCTCGAAGTCGATTGCCGAAGTCGAGGCGCAGGCCGCTGTTTCGCTCGCTCATTACCGAACCTTCCTGCTCAATCTGCTGGCCGGTTCTGCCGAGTTGTACACCGTCTCGCGCTCGATCATCCAGACGGTCGACAGCCGCCCTGAGGAGCCGCCGGAAGCGCTGCGCGCCGCCCATCATCGGCTGGTCGATCTGACGGTGCAGTTAGTCGGCGATCCTTACGCAGCGACGCTCAAGCAGTGGCGCGATACCTACGACGCCTTCCTCGCGGTCTACACCGACCGCAACATGCGCCGTACCGCGCGGCTCGGTCGTTTCAACGAGCTGTTCCGCGCCATGTTTATCGACCGGCATCCGGCCTACCCGCTCTATCGCCACTGGTACGACCTGACCTCATCCGCGCCGGAGTTTCCCGCGCCGCCGACCAGCGAGCCGACCCCACGGATCGCCGAAGATACCGTCGTCGAGCCGATTGCCCCGGCGAAAGTCTCGACCGCCGCCCCGGCCAAAGGAGCGACGGCGACCCAGCCGAAAACCGTCACGCGCGAGAATGTGCCTGTTCCGCCGACGCTGCCCGGTGAACTGCCGATCAATCCGGTGGCCGACAGCCCGCGCCGCCGTCGCAACGGGCCGCCGTGGCTGCCGATTGTCGCCGCTGCGGCGGTCGTGGTTGTGGTGACGCTGGTTGCTTTGAGCGGCCTGCTCCGAAATCAGGCCAACCCGACGCCGGTCACGCCGATCATCGTCACCAATTCGACCGTGGCTGCCGCCGACGCAACCAATGCTGCTGCTGCTGTGACTGCCGAGCCGAGCGCGACTTCGGCCTCTGGCTTCACCATGTTCACGGCAGTGCCGAGCGGTGATAACACTCTGAGCCGCGCGCTGCCGACTAACACCATCGAGCCAACCGCGCCGACTGACCTCGGCATTCTCGTGCCGACGTCGGCAGAGGCGGTGATTGACGCGACGGCGATTCCAGCGAGTGCGACGCCGCTTCCGCCGACTGATATTCCGCCGACGGTCGCGCCAACTGAGCTTCCGCTCGTTTCGCCGACGCCGCTGCCGACTGTCCCGCCCGAAGGGTTGAAAGGCCAGCAAAGCCTGCTCGACGTCGCTTCAGGACTCGGCGCGCAGGCCGATTTCTCCGCCGAGCAGTTCAGTCCGGCTGCGGACTCGGACGCCTGGAAGCTCGGTCTGGCGAACGATCCCGGCGCGAACGCCAACGCCATGATCGTTCGCCTGCCAGTCGCGGCGCTGGAACAGCGCTTCGGCGCGAATGCCGCTGTACGGATCAATAGCGTCGAGGCGACGATGGCGCTGATTACCTATACGCCGTCGCTGGTGGCGGCGCAGCAGGTATACTTTGGCGCGGGCCTCGAAAGCTCAGCCGACCCGACTAAGAATATCGGCCTTCAGGTGCTGCTGGCGCAGCCCGGCATCATCAGTCTGGGGCCGCGCGTCAATGGTGCGGCCCAATTTATCAGCCAGCGCTCGGTGACGGCGGTGGTCGTGCGCCTGCGCTTGCAGCGTGACCCGGTCAGCGGCGTGGTGACGCTGTTCTACAACGACGAGCAGATCGGTCAGCCGGTGCTGTTCGCCGGGCCGGATGACGCGATTGTGCCGGTGCTGTTCGTCCGTGGCGGCGGCGTGATCGTCAACGTCACCGACTGGCATGTGACACTCAGGTAAAAGGACTGGGTTGAACAGGATTGAGCAATAGACGATAGCGTATTCCGTCTTTTACTCAGTCCTCGGCACTCAGCCCTCAGTCCTGCTCGTGAGCTGTCCCGCCGTCCCCAATCAACATGGAGATTCGTGGCGGCATGAGGCATTACGCCCATGCGCGCCCATTTAAGCTTGTCCTTAAACCCTTACCCGGCCCTTCCAGAGGGAGATAAGATAGGGGAAACGGGTCAGCAGAAGTTTACGACAACTGAAGCGAACCGGGAGTCCCTATGTCTCATCCTATCGGGTTATTTCGGTGGACGCATATCAGTTCCGTGCTCACGCCGCCTCTAGAGCTGCCCGTTTGAATAATTTCGCCCCCGGTTTACATCGGGATGCGACTATCGCTCCCTCAGGCTTGACGGCTCGCTACGTGCCCTGATGAAGCCTCAGGCCGTATGCGCCGTGTGCGCTCTCCTGTTCTTTTCGGCCAGTATGCTTGCCTACCTTGCCAGCCGGGAGACCTGCCTGGCGATTGCTGAGTCCCGCAGGCGTCAGTAATTATTCCTGGGGTAATTTCAGCAAAGAGCCGTATGTCAGCGCATTTGCCAGTCGATTGTATCGTCCAGCTTGCAGCGGATGAAGCGCCTTACCCGCGCCAAATTTTTCATCTATCTATGCCACCTGCTGAAGACGCTCAGCGTTTCCTATCAAGAAGTTCGCTTTGCCTTCATTCATCGGATGAAGTTAAGTGACTTCTCCGGTTGGCGCAGGTCTTTCCGGCCTTTAGGTAGCAAGCGGCGGCAGGCGGATGACGGCTGTCTGGCGATGAGGCCAACCTTGCCCGGTGGGGGCATTGAGCTATACTTGCGTACCGGTGTGTCAGCCACCGGTTGCCGCCACCCGTGGGCGTGGCGCAGAGACAAAGCCTTTGGCCTGATTGGATGCTTCACAAGATGGCTGTTCTATCAGGGGATCGAGGGCGAGGCGAATTCCAGTTGCTGTTTCTGGTGCAGGATGGAACCAGGTGTCAATTACCATCACCCGGGCTATCAAGGCGTTCTTCCCGCGACAGTATTTTCGACTGATCGTGAGGAATTTGCCCGGTTGCTCGCTCGATGATAACCCGATTAGGTACCGCTAGTGGGCGCTCAAGCGGCGCATGATCCGTAATGTCCACTTTCCCGACCTTGCTCCTCACGTCACCGCAGTCGAGGCAGCACAGGCTTCCTTTCAGACTTGATCGGTTTATGGACAATCCCTCTTTGCCGTCTATCTGGGCGAGATGGCCGGGCCAACGCTGGCTATGGCCCGGTTGGTCGCTTAGTCCAGAATGTTTTCTGAACGTCTATAGAAACAGGAACAGGCAGGAAAGTTCAAGAGGTGGATCATGCCGCTGATATTGGCGCATGGCGCGCTGGGACCCTACGATGAGCTGATTTTTGGCGGCGTGGCGGTGATCTTCATCATCATGATGGGGATTAGCTGGGTCAAAAGCCGCAATACGACGCCGCAGCTCGACGCCGACCCCGATCAGGCCGCTGCCGAGCCGAAGGCCGCGCCGCCGACTGAAGCGCCTGATCGCTTCCGTCTTGACTGACCGTGTTTCCGTTGACTCGCGTGTTTCGCCGAGTTTCGCGCTTCGTTGTTGTGATGCCATAGTTTTGAAGTCAATCCATTTCCTATGATGCGACGAATCGCGCCGGTTCTGCTGGCGCTGATCCTGCTTTTCACCGCTGGTGCGGTATCCGCCCACGGTTACATCGTCCGCGCGATTCCTGAGGATCGCGCCACGCTGGAACGCGCCCCGGCGCGAGCGCAATACTGGTTCAGCGAAGGGCTGGAGCCGAGCTACAGCGCCCTGACCATCCGCGATTCGGAAGGAAATACTGTGGCGACTGGCGGCGTCTCGCCGCGCGACGCGGCGCTGCTCGAAGCGCGTCTGCCATCGAACCTGCCCGACGGCGCGTATATCGCCGAACTGCGCGTCGCCTTTTCCGGCGATGGTCACGTTGTCGTCGAGAGTCGGGTATTTTTCATTGGTCAGGCGGTCGCCGGAATTGCCGGAGTTGCCGCCAGTAATGCCGCTGTCCCGCTCGAAGTGGTCTGGCGGGCGGTGGTGCTGGCGTCGCTGACGCTGCTGTTCGGCGTCTTTTCGCTCTACGCTGTTGTGCTGGTTCCGGCGTGGGGCAACCCGCTTTATCAGGCCGGGCTGCTGCCGCCGCGTGTGATGCGCCGCCTGAACTGGATCGTCGGCCTGACGCTGGTCGTCGCCGTGGCCGGGAATTTACTGGCGCTGCTTCAGCAGACGATGACCTTTTTCGATGCTGATGCCGGGCGCGTGCTCAGTCAGGGACTGTGGAGCGTCGTCCGTATCGGCACGAACTTCGGCGACGTCTGGAGCGCGCGGATCGTCTTTCTGGCGCTGGTGGCGGTGCTGTTCGCGCTCGGCCTGTATTTCCGCGAGCGTCAGCCGGAAACCGGCCGCGCTTTCTGGATCGCTAACCTGTGGCTGATGGCGCTTATCATCGCCACGTCGAGCGTCGGCAGTCACGCGACCGGCACGCGCGTGCTGCCGTGGGTCGCCATCGGCGTCGAGTGGGTTCACGCGCTGGCAGTCGGCTTCTGGGCCGGGGGGTTGGCTGCGCTGGTGCTGGTGCTGCCCGCCGCGCTCGCGCCTTATGCAGGCGAGTCGCGTCGCCGCGCGCTGGTTGCCGCGCTCAACCGTTTCTCACGGGTGGCCGTCGTCTCGGTCGTGGTTGTGATTACATCAGGCATTTATCTCGCCTCAAACTGGTTTTACACGCCGGGCGATGTGGCTACGACCTACGGCGGGGCGCTGGCGCTCAAGCTGCTGCTGGTCGCCGGGCTGCTGCTGGTCGGGCTGGCGCATCACATGGCGCTCAGGCCGGAGCGTTACGCTCGCTGGTCGCCGCTCTGGAGCCGCGTCCGCGCGCTTGTGCCGACTCTGCGCCTCGAAACCGCGCTGGCGCTGGCGGTGCTGATCGCGGTCGGCTTATTGAGCGCGACTCCGCCTCCCGTGCCGGATTTTGCCAGCAGCGCGCCGCCCGCGCCGACAGCCTCGCAAACGGTCGGCGATCTGACTGTTAACGCGACAATTAGCCCCGGCGGGCCGGGCGTCAACAGCTACGATCTGATTATCACGCGTATCGGCCAGCCAGTCGATGGGCTGGACGTGCAGACGCGCCTCGCCTCGCCCTCGACCGACTGGCGCGGCGGCTGGCATGACGCGCAGAGCGCCGGAGACGGCCTCTACGTGGCGACCGGTGACGACATCAGCGCGGCGGGCGCATGGTGGATGCTGGTCGATGTCGGCACGACGCGCGTCGCCTTCGAGTGGACGATCAGCGATGACGCGGCGGTGACGCGGACGCTCCCGCCGAATTTGTTCCAGATCGCGGCGCTGATCGCGTTCGTCGCCGGACTGCTGTTTGCTCTGTGGTCGCGGCTGACGGCCTTTTACCATCGCCTTGACCGGCGACCGGCGTTCGTCACTGCGGCGCTCGGCGCGACGGTCGGCTCGGCGGTGCTGATCGGCGCGGGTTTCGTCCTGATGAATCAATCGCTCGATACCTTCCAGCGGGCGACCAATCCACCGCCTACGCTTATCAATCCGGCGCTGCCGGATGCCTTCTCACTCGAACGGGGCAGGGCGCTGCTGGCTGCCGATTGCCCTGTCTGGCTGGCGACCGATAACCGCGATCAGGCCGAGTTTGTGCGCCGACTGGGGCGCACGCGCGATGAAGCTGTATTCACTGCGACTGAAAAGGGCTGGCGCGGCCTGCCGTCGTGCCGCCTGACCGACAGGCAGCGCTGGGATGCTGTCAACTATCTACGCTCGCTTGAAATACCCACCGATCAAACCGAAACAGGATGAACTTTATGGCTCCTATCTCCCTTGCTTATGACTCGAACGATGCCGCGCTGGCGCACCGGCTGGCGACTGACCTGCGCGCGGCGGGCGATACCGTCGTTGATGGCTTGCAAAGCGGGCGCAATGCTGTCCTGATCGTCCTGATCTCGCCGCGCCTGACGCCCGACTCGCCGGTTATGCAGGCGGTCTACCACGCCCTCGATCAGGGGCAGGTGATTGTCCCGGTGCTGATCGGCGCGGCTGCTCTGCCGCCAGAGCTGGATCACCTGCGTCCGCTTAATCTGAGCGCGCGTTACGATCTGGCTGCGCTGCGCGAGCGGATCGCCGAAGCTCGGCAGACGAACTGGCAGCCGCGCGTTCGCACGCCGAAAGTCAGGCAGAACAATCAGCGCACCGTCGTCTGGATATCGGCGATTGCGCTGTTCGTCTTCGTCTTCGGCCTGTGGTCGATCTCAACCTTCCACCTGCAAGCGCCGCCGGAAGATAACGGCCCGGTCTCCACGCTCGACGCGCAGACCCGCGACGCCATTCTCAGCCCGACGATGGAGTTCCTCTCAACCTCGCTGCCGCGCAGCACACAGCAGGCGGCGGATTTTCCAGCCACGCTGAATGCCGTCCCGACGCTCATTCGCCCCTTCATCGCCGAGACGACGACCGCCATGTACAACGCGCTGGCGGGCATTTATCCGACAGCGACGCCGACGCCCGATAAAGCCGACAGCGACTTTGATTTCTAGCGACTCTCTCTCTTAACAGGCTGGATCGTTAAGGCAGGGTAGGGTAAGGCAAAGGTTTCGGGAGTCTGATGGCGGACGAACAGGTGCTGGTGATTGGCGCAGGCCCCGCCGGGCTGACGTCGGCTTACGATCTGGAGCGGGCGGGAATTCGTTACCGGATTGTCGACCGCGCGCGTGTGATCGGCTCAACCTGGGCGTCGCTCTACCCGTCCCTCGATCTGAACACGCCGAACTTCGCTTCGAATCTGGTCGGCGAGCCGGTCACATGGCGGCACGGCATTTATATGAGCGGGCGCCAGTTTTATCAGCAGTTGAGCTATTTTGCCCGCAAGCATCACTTCGATGTCGCCTTCGGCGTCGAGGTTTTTCGCGTCGTGCCGGAAGGCGGTGGCTGGCGCGTCGAGAGCAGCGACGGCGCAGCCCATTATTCGGCGGTCATCATTGCGACCGGCAAGTTTTCCAACCCGATCCTGCCGAAGATTCCCGGTCTGGAGACGTTTATCGGCACGACCATTCACGCCAGCCAGTTCCACAACCAGGCGGATTACGGCGGGCGGCGGGCGCTGGTCGTCGGCAGCGGGCCGAGCGGCGTCGATATTGCCGTCGCGCTGACCGAGACGGCGGCGCTGCCGGTGCTGCTCTCGATCCGCAGCGACATCCTGATCGCGCGCCGCTATCCCTTTGGACTGCCGACCGATGTCTGGCGCGTGCTGGCGAGCTGGCTTCCTGAGCGCTGGCGCAAGCCGCTGCTCGATTTCGTCAGCTATCGTCGCTACCCGAATATGGCGCAGTACGGCCTGAAAACCGGGCGCAACCGTGACGACCGGCTCGGCACATCTGCGCCGGTGCGCGGGCCAGAACTCATCAACGCTATTCGCGCCGGGAAGCTGAAGCCGGTCGTCGGGCTGGAGCGCGTTGATGGCCGGTGCGCGCTTCTGGCCGATGGCAGCCGCCACGAAGTCGATCTGATCGTGCTGGCGACCGGCTATCGTCCGGTCATCGGCTACCTCGACATCCCGTTCGAGACCGATAAAGACGGCTGGCCGCTGCGCGACGAGGGGCAGCAAGTTGCCGGTTATCCCGGCCTCTACATTGTCGGGCGCTTCTATCAGGGGCGCGGCCCGCTCTACAATATCAAGCAGGAAGCGGGGATTGCCGTCAAACAGATTCAGAAGCGGCTCGCTTCCTTGCAGACGAGCTAAGCTTCGACCCTTCAGTTCGGTTGCGCGCCTTCTGTAGGGATGCGATACAGCCCGTACAGGGAAATGAGCGCAGGTTTCGAGGCGCGAGCCTGATTTCTATCCAACTGCTGCAAAAAGTTGCCGCCGCAGACGCTCCACTCCGTCCGAAGCGAGTTTCTGGGAAGGGCCTGGCAGTGCCTTCAGTTTAGCTTTCTCCCCTCTCCTTCTCTGCTTGCAGAGAAGGAGAGGGGAGTGAGGGCGCGTTAGATCGACGCGCTCCGTCGGTCAATGCCGGTTGCTCCATCGGGGAAGACGTCGGCATTGTCGGCCACCTGCATCGTGCCGTCAGCCTCGGTGCAGCGGACGGCGAAGCTGTGCTGACCGGCGCTGAACGGCCAGTCGTAACGCCAGATGCGCCACGTCCGGTACTCCTTCAGGTTGTTGTCGAGCGGGGCGCGAAGCTGCGCCTCGACCCATTCGCCGCCGTCGGTCTGGACTTCGACCTTGCTGATGCCGCGATCTCCCGCCCAGGCGATACCGCCAATCGGCACGAGCTTCTGATCGCCGCTGGTGATGATGCTGCCGGTAGCGACGGTGTCGATGACCGACGTCGCCTTGACAAAGGCATCCTTCGACCAGCCGCGCTCGACCCAGTAACCGTCGCGGTCGCCTTCGACCAGCTCCATGCCGGTAATCCATTTTGGCTGCTTCATGCCGAAGCAGCCGGGGATGTGAATTCGGATCGGGAAGCCGTTCCGCACTGGCAGCGGTTTGCCCGACCACCAGTAGCCCAGAATCACCGTCGGATCGTTATTGATGAGGTCGAGCGCGACCGTTTCGTAGAAGCCGTCGGCACAGGTGATTGAGACGTGAGTGGCGTTCGACTTCGGTTTGGCGTCAGCCAGAATGTCGCGGAACGACGCGCCCGTCCAATACTGCGTGCTGATGAGATCGCCGCCGACATAATTTGAGATGCAGCCCTGCGTGATGTACATACTCAGCGGCTTGTATTTCTGAATGTCGGCCATCGTCAGGTTGAGTGGATGTTCGACCAGCCCGGTGATCGGCAGCGTCCAGCTTGCGCCGTCGATGGACGGCGGAATGGCGGCAATGTCGATGCGGTAGAAGTCAGCCACCGGCGTCATCTCGGCACGTGTGCCGGGAGCAGGTTTGACCGGGTCACTGGCGTTGGGGAAGGTCGTCGGCGCGCTGCCGACCGCTTCGGTCGCGTTCGAGCCGGGGATGCCGACGGCTGAAGGCGCGGGGGTCGTGCCGGTATTGAGCAGGCCGCTGATGCCTGCCCCCGCTACGGTGATGACGGCTGAAGCCGCGCCGAGCTTAATCAGAAACTGGCGACGGCTGAG
Organism: uncultured Anaerolineaceae bacterium; assembly: GCA_964652205.1. Classification (GTDB taxonomy): domain Bacteria; phylum Chloroflexota; class Anaerolineae; order Aggregatilineales; family Phototrophicaceae; genus ZC4RG36. The sequence continues at coordinate 32,618 of CAZZAO010000035.1, forward strand.
GCGGGTGACATTTTCATTCATGGTTACTCTCCTAAAGGCATCGGCGGGTTAGCGCGATGCGGTCACGGGCGCAGCCGTGACAGGCGCAGGTTCGGACAGGCGCAGCTGCACTCCGTTGACGAACCAGCCCCAGATGACGAAAGCCAGGACATTCCAGGCAATATTGAGCAGCGGCGATCCAGTCGAGGCGGTCGCGGGCAGCGACGTCGCGCTGATCCAGGCGACGATCAGGCCCATGACCAGGCCGAGGATAACGCCCGCGTTGTGGTTCGGACGGCCACGCATCACCAGGAAAAAGACCGCCGCGACGACGATGCCGATGCCGAGCATCTGCACCAGACCAATCGCCTGCTCGGTGATCTTGGCGATGGTGTCGAGCCGCCCTAAATTCAGGCCGACGAGCAGGCTTGCCATCGTATCTTTGCCGAAATTCACCAGCGGCCCCGGCAGGACTTTGACGGCGAAATTGAACAGGTCGATCACGAAGAATGGCAGCCCGGCAAGCTGATACGCCAGTGTTGAAATGCCGATCAACGGCGCGGTGGCGCTCAGACCGACCAGCGCGCCGGTCAGAAGTCCTGGTTGTTTCATCGACCCTACTCCTTCGGACAGCGTAGCGATTCAGCGGTCAGTCACAGGCTTCTGCCCTGTTTGTAGCAGAAAGTCCCGCCTGCGGACAACTTGATCATCGCTTCTTCATCTTACGAATCAATTACGTCCGCCGCAAGGCGCGTGGATGCAGCGCGACCTTTTGCGATTTCCTGACCGCGGCGTACAATGGGCGCTGTATCTGCTGTGCGAAGAAGGAACGGGGTCGATGATCGTCGTAGATGCTCACGAAGATATTGCCTATAACGCCGTCGTGCATGGGCGCGATTTCCGCCGCTCGGCACACGATAAGCGCCGCGAGGAAGCCGGAAAGACGACCGAACTTGCCACAAGCGGCCTGCCGGACGCGCTCAAGGGGCGTGTTGCCCTGATGTTCTCGACGCTTTTTTGCGCGCCAGCGGAAGGCGATTCCGACCGCTGGGGCGCGACAACCTACCGAACGCCAGAGCAGGCCTATCAGATCGCTCTGAAGCAGTGGGATTACATTCAGCAGTTGGCCGATGACACCGATCAGGTGCAGCTGGTACGCACGATCCATGAACTGGATCAGGTGCTGGCGACCTGGGAGCCGGGAACCATCGACGGCGACCATCGTCTCGGTCTGGTGACGCTGATCGAAAACGCCGACTGCATCATCGAGCCGAAGCAGTTCGAGGAATGGTACGAGCGCGGCGTCCGGCTGGTCGGCCCGGCGTGGCACGGGACGCGCTACTGCGGCGGAACCGGCGCTCCCGGCCCGCTGACCAATCTGGGGCGCGAATTGCTCGACGTGATGGCGCACTTTAACGCGATCCTCGACCTGTCGCACATGGCTGAGGCGTCGTTCCTCGAATCGGTCGACCGTTACGAGGGCGTCATCATCGCCAGCCACAGCAACCCGCGCCGCTTCCGCGCCACCGACCGCCACCTGTCCGATGAGATGATCCGCAAGCTGGCCGACCGCGATGGCGTGATGGGCATCGTCCTGTTCAACAGCTTCCTCAGCAATGATTTTAAGTTCGGCGATCCGAAATCGAGCGTGCCGCTGTCCATCCCGCTCGACGCCATCGATTACGTCTGCCAGTTGACCGGCAGCGCCGCTCACGTCGGCATCGGCACCGACTTCGACGGCGGCTTCGGCAGCGAAAGTATCCCCGAAGGGCTGGATACGGTCGCTGACCTGTGGCTGCTGGGTGACAGTCTGCGCGAGCGCGGCTACAGCGAAGCGGACGTTGAGGCGATCCTCGGCGGCAATATGTTACGTAAGCTGCGTCAGGCTCTTCCGACAACCTAAGGCTTCACGATGGGACGACTCGCTCAGGTAGGGATCGCGCTGGGCGTCCTGGGGGCCGTGCTCACGTTCATGGGACTGTTTCCGGGCGTCACCGGGCTGGACCCGGCAGCGGGCATCGGCCTCGTACAGATTTTTATTATCCTGGTCGGCTTCGGCCTGCTGATCTTCGGCGCGCTGATCTACGCCAAGTACACCTTTTATGTCGGCATCACTGCGACGCTGGCCCAGCAGATCGGCGCGCGTCTCGCGCTGACCGGCCTGATCCTGTCCGGCATGGTCGGGCTGGCTGACACGCTTGGCTTTGGCTCTCATCCGCAGATCGACGGTCGGGAAACCTTCTTCGGCTCGATTCAGGCGGCGGGCGTCGTCGGCGGTTTCCTGATCGCTTCGATTGGCGTGTTGATCTACGCTATCGCGGGCAGCTTCGATCATTCAGCCTGACCGCGCGGCGTGTTGTGGCCGGGAATGGTATGATGAACAGCAGATCGGCATGATCGCCCACGGATGGGGGATGTGATGAGCAATCTGGTCGAACTGGCAACCGCAGACGGACGCTTTAACACGCTGGTGAGCGCGCTTCAGGCCGCCAATCTCGCCGACACGCTCAGCGGCCTCGGCGGGCCGTTCACGCTGTTCGCGCCGACCGACGAAGCCTTCGCCGGGTTGGCCGAAGGCACGCTCGATAAGCTGATGACCGACGTTCCCGGCCTGACGAACGTCCTGACTTACCACATGCTCCCCGGCAGCCATCTCGCGGCGGATATTCTCAGCCAATCGCACGTCCCTACCGTGCAGGGCAGTGACCTGAATGTGACGACGGTCGGCGGCAAGCACTACATCAACGACGCGCTGCTCATCGAAGTGGACAAAGTGGCGGATAACGGCGTGCTCCACGTCATCGACGCCGTGCTGCTCCCGCCCCAACCCGCGCCTGAAACCCGTCTTTCGTAGCCACGCGGTTGTGTGGGCGCAGCGCGGGGTTGATACATCAGACCTCTACGAAACAGTCGCCCCTATCTTTATCCCCCTCGCTGCTTGCGGAGAGGGGGCCGGGGGTGAGGTCGGCAGGCGCGAAAAGTGCATTCCCCTTACAGTCTGAAGCTCGTCACCACCCAGAAAACCCACAGGCCGCCGGAGAGCGCCACGCTCAACAGCGGATTCCAGAAGGCGACGATCAATGCCAGGGTATACACCGGCAGGCCGGTCATGTTCGCCAGCATCCGCTGGCGTCGGAACACCGGAGAGACACCGGGCGCAAGCAGCGGCCTGCGGTAAGCCGCCGACCACCAGAGCAGGGCATAAGCCAGACTGATGACGATGAACAGCCCGGCGTAGACAGCAGCAGCGGTCGCGGCGGCAGGCTTGAGCAGGTAGTCGCCGAGCATCGCTGTCGGGAACGGCACCATCGTCACGCCGAGCAGCAGCAGCCCGTTGGCGAACATGAACACGCCATCCGTTTTACGCACCATTTTCAGAGTAGAGTGATGGTTGATCCACATGATGAAGATGGTGATGAAGCTCATCAGGAAGATGGCGTAGGTCGGCCAGTGGTGCGCCAGCGCCTGCGCCAGATCAGCCGCCGAAAAGACCTGACCTTCGGGCGCTTCCGGCACTTTGACGATGTCGAAGGCCAGCAGGGTAATGGCGACGGCAAAGACGCCATCGCTGAAGGCTTCGAGTCGGCCTGTCTCTTTCTCGTCGGACAGGGGCTGTTCGCGGTCGATGGTTGTGGCTCCTAAGAACGAAACCAGGGCATAACATCGTCGTTATACCCTGAGCGTGAATTTGCGCTGGCAGCCGACCCTATTCGTTGACCGGCGGCGTCGGCACAGTGTCCCCGGCGAGGCTCTGAATCTCCTGCGTCGGGCGCGCCGGAACTGACGGCGTCATGCTGCCGACGGCGGGCGCGGCCTGTGCGCGCCTGCGCGTCACCATCGCCGCCATGATGCCGCTCAATTCGGTTTCGAGCCGCTGGCGGAAGGCTTTGCGCTGCTCGGTCGGCTGCTGGCCGAAGACGGTATAGGTGAAATTCTCGTGGATCGAACCGTGGGTAACGATCATCTCCGGCTCCCACTGGTCAACCACCTGCCAGTAACCCTGCATACAGCCGTATAACTCGAACAAAATCTGGACTTCGCCGTGCGTTCCGCGCAGGCGAACGTCGAGCGCAATCGGCAGCATGGCGTTGCGGTCGGTCACGCGCCTGTCGAAGCTGGCGACCAGACTTCTGGCGACCGGGCGTACCATCCTGAAGGCCTGATCGTCGTCGAGACTCGACCCCTTGCGCGCCGCCTTGTCGAGCCGTCTGGTCAGCCCGCTCGCCGCGATGGTCTGGCTGCGAGCCACGCGACCGTACATGTCGTACTGACTGAGTCGAATGGCGGAAATGTGCCAGCCGGAAAGCGTGTCGCCGTCGATGCCGAGCAGCAGCTTGCGGATATGATAGCTGCCCTCGACGCATGGCGCGGTAATGGCGTCGTTCTGCGCGTGGGGCTGCCACAACTGGCGCCGTCCCGCCGATGAGTTCGGGTCGAGCATCGGCGTTGAAGCGTAGGGCGGCTGCCAGGCGGTCAGTTTGGGCGGCTTCTGGAACAGCAGCCGCAGAATCACGGTGATAACCCACAGCAGCAGCAGGATGATGACGACTGCTGCGACCGTGATGAAGATGCCCTGCGGCTGAGTCAGGTCGATGTAGCGGTTGATTCCCGGCACAGTGAAGCCAATGGCGCGCGGACTGCTGGCTGTCGCAGCGGGGACGGCGGTCGCCTCGGCGCTGCTGCCGGACGCCGCCTCAGCCGTCGCGTCCGCGCCGCCGGGGATGTTGATGCCGGTGCTGGCGGTATTGCCGTCGGAGACCGTCCCGCCCGAATCGGTGTTGATGCTGGCCCGGAGCGAATGCTGCCCCGGCGTTAATTTGCTGACGGCGAAGGTGAACGTCACCGTCTTGATCTCACCCGTCGCCAGCGGCGGAATTGGCCGGGTTGCCAGCAGCGCTCCGGTCGCGGACTCGGTCAGCACGGCGGTCGCTTCTGACAACGCTTTGCCGCCCGTATTGGTCACGCCGAAAACTACCGTCACCTGGCCGTTGTCGATCTTCGCGGCGGTGTTGACGTAAATCCGGTACACGGGGCGCTGATCCTGCGCGCCTGCGGGGACAGCGGCGAACAACAGGAGCAGAAATAAGAGCGACAGTCTTCGCATGGCAGTCCTTCAAACCGGGTGCGTGGAACCTCAAGACCTACGACAACTATATGACGAAAACGGCACGTTTCCAAATCGGCTAAAACGGCGCTTTCCGGGCGGTTGCCTGATGCCCGTCACCGCCTGAACGAGTCCGATTTCTGTCCGCGCGCTGTCCGGCGGGGCAGGACGGCGGCGGCCCTCTTTTGAGATGCTGAGGCTATCGAACGCCTGAGCGCTTGAAGGAGGCAGACCTGATGGGAATGATGCCCCCGCCGCATCCGCAGCCGCCGACCCCTTAGCGAGGATGATGGCCGACAACGCAGCGACCCGCTTAGGCCGGGTCGCTGCGCTGCTGCGCCGCCCTGACCTGATAGTGTGCGAGGTCATCGCGGATCGACTGGACAAGCTGATCGCGCGCTTTCATCTCAGGGATGTGGTCACAGAGCGCAAGGGCGCTGTGAAGCTGGTCGAGCGCAGGCTCGATCTGGCCCTGCTCGGCGTTGAGATAGGCGCGTGTCGCCAGAAGCGCCGCGCGCTCGTAGACGTTATTCGGAGTCTGCTCCCAGAGGGCGGCAGCATTGTTCAGGCTGGCTTCAGCCTGAAGGTAAAGTTTCTGCGGGATGCAGGCCAGCGCCAGCGACCGTTCGACCAGCGCCTCGTGCTGACTCCACTGGAGCGCTCTGAAGCCCGCGCGCGCGGCTTCCAGCCGCTGAACGGCCTGTTTCCACTCCCCTTTTTGCGCGGCGATGATGCCTCGCTGCTGATCGATGATCGCCTCGTACTGTCGGTTATCGGCTCGCGCGATGCTCCGCGCGGCGAACTCGACCATCTGCTCGGCCTGAGGCAGCAGCATCTGCCGCGAATAGGCCATCGACAGCGCGTGGGCCGAACGGGCGATCTCCAGCGGGCGTCCGCGCTGCACCCAGTAGCCAAGCGCCGTCATGCCGTAGCCGAGCGCCTGCTCTGATTCGCCGCGATGGGCACAGGCGGCGGCCAGCGCCTGATAGAGGCTGGCGGTCAGCATCGGGTCGCCGATGCGCTGCGCCAGCGCCCGAATTTCGGCTATGCGCTCCGGCGTGAACTGGCCGGCATAGAGGTAGGTTTCCAGCCTGAGCTGACCGATGTAAATCATCAGCTCAATTTCCTCAGCTACCAGCCGGTCGCCGATATATTCCCGCGCCTGATTGAGCGCGTTGCTGTAGGCGGCCTGTGCCGGTTTGAGACTGCCCTGAAGCGTATGGCCTTGTCCCATGACGGTATACAGCCGTCCCTGAAGCTCCTCGTCGTGCAGGTCGTAGGCTCTGCCGAGCGCGGTCAGCAGCAGCTTGATCCATTCATCGACGTGATGATGGGTGAGCATGTGGGGAGCGACTCGGGTCAGCCCCTCGGTCGCCTTGACAGTAAATTCGTCCCGATTCAGCGCGGCCCACAGAATTTGCGCGATCCGGTCGGCGCGCTGGTTCAGCCATGCCGGGTTATAAGCATGGTAGTCGATCCTGTCCAGCCACCGGCGCACCTCGTCATTCGGAATGGCGGGGACTGCTTCGAACCGTGAAACCATTCTCCCCCCTTTCCGGCGGCTACAACGGGAAAAGAAGGCGCTGCCGCGTCAAATCTTTGCCACGGCGCGGCTTGCCTGACAGAGCGTTCCCCACGCGAGCGGGCAGTTGTCCGCTATTATTAGCGCAGGTGAGGGCGGATCGTCAAATGATCGTTACAACGGGTCGAAGCGGAAGACCGAGCCGTTATAGTCAGTGAAGTACAGCTCGTGGTCGTCGTCCTGACCGAAGGAGCTGATCGAGTTGCCCTTCGACGGCAGCAAGACAGTCGTCTGGAAATTGCCCGACGAGTCGCGGGTGGTCGCCCAGATCGTGCCGAAGGCCCAATCGCTGAACAGGTAGACGCCCTGAAGCGCCGGGATCGCTGACCCGCGATAGACGTAACCGCCGGTCACGGCGATGCCTTCCTGATGCGAATACTCGAAGATCGGCGGGACGAGCGTTACGCCTGCCGGAATCGGCGCGCTGCTGTACGGGTGCGTCCCTTCCATCAGATTCCAGCCGTAATTATTGCCGCCGGGGCTGTTTGCTGGCTCAAAGTCGATTTCTTCCCACGCGCTCTGGCCGACGTCGCCGATCCACAGGTCGCCGGTTTCGGCGTCGAAGCTGAAGCGCCACGGGTTACGCAGGCCGAGGTCCCAGATTTCCGGCGCAAGCGTCGAATCCGTCGTGACCGGGTTATCGGGCGGGATGGCGTAGGGTTCGTCGCCCTTCGAGACGTCTATCCGCAGAATCTTGCCGAGCCAGACGCCCTTATTCTGGCCGTTGCCCTGGGGATCGCCGCCAGAACCGCCGTCGCCGAAGCCGATGTACAGATAGCCATTCTTGGGGCTGAAGGCCAGTTGGCCGCCGTTGTGATTCGAGAACGGCTGTTTCTGCGTCAGGATGGTCTTAGCGCTGGCCGGGTCGGCGACGTTGGGATCGCTGCCCGTGACCTGATAGCGGGCGATCATTGTGTCGCCGTTGAGATCGGTATAATCGACGTAAAAGTTATGATTGGTCGCGTAATTCGGGTCGAAGGCCAGACCGAGCAGGCCGCGCTCGGTGTAGCCCCCTTGCAGCGCGTCGCGGCTGATCCGGTCGGACAGGTCGAGGAAGGGCGTCGGCAGCAGCTTGCCGTCCTGAATGACGCGGATCGCGCCGGTCTGCTCGACCACGAACAGCCGACCGGAGCCATCCCCCGCGCCAGTCAGATAGACCGGACGGTTCAGCCCGCCGACGACTTCCGTGACTTTAACTGTCGCCGCGTCCGGGACAGCAGGCGCGGGTGTCCCGGTTTCCGATTGTCCGTAGGCGACGGTCGCCATTGCCAGCAGGCCGAGCGCGAGCAGCAGCGCCGCGCGACGTCCAAAGCTCAGTGTCATCATGGATGCTCGTTTCATACGCTCGCCGGTTCGGGGCCAGCCACGGCGACAACCAGCGAATCGGGTATCAGGTAATGCTGCGCTGCCTGAAGCAGGTCAGCGGGCGTCAGCGCGTTGATGCGCGCCCGGTAGCTCATCAGATAATCCAGCCCCAGTCCATAGACTTCCAGATTGTGGATCGTCCCGGCGAGGCCCTCGTTCGTTTCCAGTTGGAGCGGCAGATGACCGGTAAAGTAGGCTTGATTGTCGGCCAGGTCGTCGGCGCTGACCGGCTCGGACGTGATCCGGCGCAGTTCGTCGCCGATGCGCTCGATGGCAAGCTCGACGTTCGCCGGGTTGACGCCCGCTGCGACCGACCACGGCCCCGGCCCCTGTCCGCCTTCGATCTGACTGTAGGCGTAGTAGGCCAGACCGAGTTCCTCGCGCACGCTCGCGCCGATTCGGCCCATCATGCCGAACTGACCGAGGATGCTGTTTGCCAGCACCGCGGCCTGATAGTCGGGCTCGGCGCGCGCCGGGCCGACCACGCCGAGGATCAGGTCGGACTGCGTTTTGCCAGTCAGCGGGACGAGCGTCCGCTGTGTCGTGCTCAGGTCAGGCAGCGGCGGCAGCGCCGGGACGACCGGCTGATCAGCAGCGCGCCAGTTTTCCAGCTTCGCCCGGATGATCTCGATGGCTTCCGCTGCCCGCACCGCGCCGACGACCACGATCACCATCCCGCGCGGGCCGAACGTCCGCGCGTGAAAGGCGCGCAGCTCGTCGATGGTCAGCGTTGGCACGGTTTGCAGCGTGCCGCGCGTGCTGTAATGGTAGGGGTGTTCGGGCGGATAGAGGCTCTCGCTGAAGGCGCGACCGGCGCGGAAGCGCGTGTCCTGCGAGCGGATTTGCAGCCCGGTCATGATTTCGCCGCGCAGTCGTTCGATGTGCGCCGCCGGGAAAGTCGGCTCGCGCAGGGCGTCGTTTAAAATGTCGATCAGCAGCGGCAGGTCTTCAGCCAGCGACTTGCCGTAGAAGCCAGAACGATGCACGCCTGCGCTCAGGCCGATATCTGCGCCAATATCTTCGAGCGCGCTGTTGATGGCGTCGTAGTCGCGTTTCTCCGTGCCGAGCAGCAGCGAGCTGATCGTCAGCGCGGCGAGGCCGTTGCGCGCCGGGGCTTCGAGCAGGCGGCCCGCCTCGAACGAGCCGGACAGCACAACTGACTGCGCGGCGAAGTTTTCGTAGACCAGCACGGTGATGCCGTTATCCAGCATCACACGGGTAATGTTGCGGGCATTGGGCAGGTTGTAATCGCTAGTCATCGTCGCCCTCGTCGGAGTCGTCGGAGTCAGCGCCGCCGAGCGGAACCAGCCAGCCGACGGTTCGATTCTGCGGGATCAGGTAGGTTTGCGCGACGCGGTGGACATCTTCGAGCGTGACTGCTTCCAGCCGCCTGACGTAGTCGGGGAACCACTGGTAGCTGTCGAAGCTCTCGGCAAACGCCAGCCAGAACGCCTGCATGGTGACGCGCTCGGTGCTGTAGGCGAACAGCGCGCGCACCTGCTTCCTGGCGCGAGTCAACTCGGCCTCGGTGATGTCGCTGGCGGCGGCGCGCTCGATCTGCGCGTCGAACGCCGCCTCGACTTCCTCAAGGCTGCGCTCTTCGCGCAGGGTGATGGTGAAGCTGTACAGGAACGGATCGACGGTCGGCGTCATGCTGCCATCGACATCGGCGGCCAGTTCAGTTTCGACCATTGCCTTATACATGCGCGAGGTTTTATTGTCGATCCCGCCGCCGCCCAGTCCATCCGCGCCGCACAGGATACAGTTGAGGATTTCGAGCGCGAACCAGTCATCTTCGGCAGCGGACGGGACGCGGTAGCCGATCTCGATGAAGGCGGTCGTGCCGGGGCGCTCGACGGTCACGCGGCGCTCGCCGAACTGCTCTGGCTCTGGTCGGACGAACAGCTTTGGTTTTTCTCCGGCGGGAATCGGGCCGTACAGGGCCTCGATCCGCTGGAGCAGCGTGGCGCTGTCGAAATCGCCGACGGCGACGGCGATAGCATTGTTAGGCATGTAATGGCGGCGATAGTGGTTGTACAGGTCGTCGCGCGTCATCGTCTGAAGATCGGTCAGGTCGCCGATGATCTCATGATGGTAGCCGTGGACGCGGAAAGCCGAGGCGGTGACTTCCTCGGACAGCCAGAAGGTCGGCGAATTCTCCAGCCCCTGACGCTCGGAGATGATGACCGTGCGCTCAGACTCGACTTCGTTGGCGTCGAAAACGGCGTTCGCCATCCGGTCAGCT
>CAZZAO010000036.1:0-42384 GCA_964652205.1 uncultured Anaerolineaceae bacterium
TTGTCGTCCGCATCGGCGCGAACCTTACCCGCCGACCTGAATCTGCGCCAGCACGAGCGTGTAGCTGCCGCGCGTCAGCGGCTTGCCTTCGCCGCTGAAGCGCGTCGCCTGAATGTAGAACACGCCCGTCCCCGGCAGCGCGTACTGGTAGACAACTGCGTTCTGCGTGCCGTCGCTGGTGTCGTCGTTGTAGGTCAGCACGTTCTGGCCGCCGTCGAGGATGGCGAGGTACGGGTCGAGGTCGCCGTCGGCGCGGTTCATCGACACGGTGATGACGTCGCCCTCGTGGCCGAAGAAGGCGTAGAGCGTCTGCGGCGTTGTGTCGTCGAGGTTGCCGGTCAGCGTGCTGCCGTAGGGGACAAAGCGCGCCTCTGGCGACGTGGTTCTGACCGCGTTGCCCTGCGTCGTCAGCGTCAGGCGGAAGCGGCCCGCGCCCCCGCCCTGATCGCCGCCGTTGCGCGTGGCGACGACCGTATACAGGCCGTCGGTCGGGATGTAGAAATTATCGATTCCGGCGTTCTGCGAGCCGTCCTGCGCGTCGTCGTTCAGGGCGATCTGGCTGCCGCCCGCGTCGAGCAGCGACAGGTAAGCATCGAGGTTGCCGGTCAGCTTCTCCATCGTCAGGCTGATGATGTCGCCCGCCTTCGCCTCGAAGCGATAATACTGGGCGCTGTGGTCGGTCGTCACGTCGCCTTCGAGCGGGATATTCGGCGCGAGCGGCAGCGGAGCCTGGGCCGAATTGCCCACGCCGCTGTCCTTCGCTTCCTGAAGCGTCAGATAAAAGCCGCCTTCGCTCGTCCCGGCGGCCTGCCCGAAGCGCGACGCCACGATGACGTACAGGCCGTCCTGCGGAATGCTGAGATGGCTGATTTCGGCGTCAAGCGAGCCGGAATTAGCGACTTCGTCATCAGAGGCCAGTACGACGCCGCTGCTGTCCGTCACCTGTAAAAGGCTGTCGAGGTCGCCGGAGATGCGCTGCATACTGATGTTGACGAGGTCGCCGCGCGTCGCCAGAAAGCTGTAGTACAACTGCGGCGCGCCGGCGCTGATGCGGTTGACGACGCTGTCGCCATAGCGGAGCGCGCTGCCGTTGGCCGAGCTGACGCCGATGCGGTCAACTTCGATGGTATAGTCGCCGCTGGTCGCGCCGAGGCCGAAACCGAACCGCCCGATGACGACGTAATAGCGGTCGCTTTCGGGCAGGCGTAGCGCCTGAATCTGGACATCGCGCGGGCCGCTGGTCGCGCCTGCCGCCTCGAACGGCGGGCCGTCATCGACGCGCGCGAGCAGGTCGCCGCTGTTGCTCAGCACCGCCAGCATCGGGTCGAGGTCGCCGCCTGTGACCTGCGCCGTGATCGTCACGACTTCGCCGCGCAGTCCGCTGAAGGCGTAGACAGTCCGCGGCGTGCCGTCGTCGAGCGCGCCCCTGACCGACAGACCGTAGCTGATGCCGGTGGCAATCGGCAGCGACTCCTGCGCCTGCGCGGGCAGGGCGAAGATCAGCAGCAGCAGGAGCGGGGAGATGAGGCGTCGCATGATTGAGGTGAATATCCGTTATGATCGCCGTTCCGGGCGAAGATTCCTTGCTTACAGACAGCCCCTACAGAAGCCATCGCCTCGATCTTTCTCCCCGCTCTGCTTGCGGAGAGGGGCCGGGGGTGAGGTCGGGCGCGGCGGGCGCGAAAAATCGCGCCCCGACGGAAGGCAACCCCTCCCCCTGACCCCCTCCCCGTAAACGGAGAGGGGGGAGTGGATGCGAACCATCGCGGCCCTGATCTTCCTCCCCTCGCCTTCGGGGAAAGGGGCCGGGGATGAGGGCGCGGCAGGCATGATCCATCATGCCCCGACGGAAGCCGCCGCCTCTGTCTTTCACCCCTCTCTGCTTGCGGAGAGGGGCCGGGGGTGAGGTCGGGCGCGGCGGGCGCGAAAAATCGCGCCCCGACGGAAGGCAACCCCTCCCCCTGACCCCCTCCCCGTAAACGGAGAGGGGGGAGTGGATGCGAACCATCGCGGCCCTGATCTTCCTCCCCTCGCCTTCGGGGAAAGGGGCCGGGGATGAGGGCATCGCCTCGATCTTTCTCCCCTCGCCTTCGGGGAGAGGGGCCGGGGGTGAGGGCATTGCGTATCCACAGTGCCATTATCCATCACCTGCGTTGATTATACACATCCCGTCAGCCGCGACGCTCGCCTGGTCTGCCGCCGCCTGACGCTGGCCGCACACCCCAGGCTGATCGCGGTCACTCAGGCTATACTGGAGCCTGAGTGATTTCACCTGCCGAGAGCAAACCCGCATGACGGTCCTCGAAACCTACCTTCGCTCGCTTCGCAGTCGGCGTGGCCGCACCGTCCCTGAAACCGGGCAGTACGGCGAGCTTGAAGCGCTCTTCAACGCCGCCGGGGACGACCTGCGTCCCCCGGTGGTCGCCTACACCCATCCGAACCGCGACAGCGCCGGGATTCCCGACCTCGGCCTGTACGATGACCATCAGCCCGAAGGCCAGAAGCCCGCTCGCGGCGTGGTCGAAGTCAAGCCGACCAGCGTTGACCTGCTGGCGCTGGCGCAGAGCGCGCAGGTCGCCCGCTATCTGGCGGCTTATGGACAGGTGCTGGTGACCAATCTGTTTCAGTTTGTGCTGGTCACACGCGGGGCGAACGGCGCGGCGCGAATCGAAGAACGCTATGATCTGGCCGACGACGAAACGACCTTCTGGACGCTCGACCCGCGCGCGCTGGCGCATGACCATGACGCCGCGCTGCGCGAATATCTCCGGCGCGTCATGCGCCGTAACGCGCCGCTGGCTTCGCCGCAGGATGTCGCCTGGATTCTCGCCAGCTACGCGCGGCAGGCCAAAGCGCGGCTGGAAGTGGACGCCCGCGATATGGCCTCGCTGACGTTGATTCGCGGGCAGCTTGAGGCGGCGCTCGGCGTGCGCTTTCAGGACGACACTGCCGAGGAGTTCTTCCGCTCGACGCTGGTGCAGACGCTCTTTTACGGCCTGTTTTCGGCCTGGGTGCTGTGGCATGAGCGCGGCGCGGCGGCGGGGACGCCCTTCGACCTGTGGCGCGATACCCGCCATTTCAACGTCCCGGTCGTGCAAACGCTGTTCGACCAGTTTTCGGCGGGCGGGACGCTGCCGAGCAGCGTCGAGCGGATCATGGAATGGACGGCGGACGCGCTCAACCGCGTCGACCGCGCCGCCTTTTTCGAGCGCTTCAACCGCGGCCACGCCGTCCAGTATTTTTATGAGCCGTTCCTCGAAGCCTTCGACCCGGAACTGCGCCGCCAGTTGGGCGTCTGGTACACCCCGCCGGAAGTTGTCGAGTATATGGTGGCGAAGGTCGATGCCGCGCTCCGCGACGAGCTGAATATTCCTGACGGGCTGGCCGATCCGCGCGTCTGCGTCCTCGACCCGTGCTGCGGAACCGGCGCCTATCTGGTCGCGGTGCTGCGGCGGATTTACGCCACGCTGCGCGAGCGCGACGGCGACGCCCTGGCCGGGCAGGCGCTTCAGGCGGCCATGCGCGAGCGCATCTTCGGCTTCGAGATTTTGCCCGCGCCGTTCGTCGTCGCCCATTTGCAGATCGGCATCCTGCTCAACACTCTGCGCGCGCCGCTCCCCGACGGCCAGCGCGTCGGCGTCTACCTGACCAACGCGCTGACCGGCTGGCAGCCGCCGACCGAGTCTAAAATGCCCCTGATGTTCCCCGAACTGGAGCGCGAGCGCGAGGCCGCCGACGCCGTCAAGCGCGACCGGCAGATTCTGGTCGTCCTCGGCAACCCGCCTTATTCCGGTTTCGCCGGCCTCGCCATCGCCGAGGAGCGCGATCTGACTGATGCTTACCGCAGCACCATCAACCCGGCGCTGCCGCGTCCGCAGGGGCAGGGGCTGAACGATCTTTACGTCCGCTTCTACCGGATGGCCGAGCGCCGGATCGCCGAAGTCAGCGGGCGCGGCATCGTCTGCTTCATCTCGAATTACTCGTGGCTCGACGGCCTCTCGCATACCGGGATGCGCGAGCGCTTCCTGAACGCCTTCGACGTCATCACCATCGACAACCTGAACGGCGACAAATACAAAACCGGCAAGACGACGCCCGAAGGTAAGCCCGATCCGAGCATCTTCTCGACCGAGTTCAACCGCGAGGGCATTCAGGTCGGGACGGCGATTGCCACGCTGATTCGCCGCGCGCAGCACGCGCCCGCTCTGGAGATCGGGTTTCGTCCGTTGTGGGGAACCGGAAAACGCGCCGAGCTGCTGGCCGAAAGCGCCGACACCCGCGCCGTGCAGTACACCGTCGTAAGGCCCATAACCGAAATCGGCCTGCCGTTCGCGCCGCGAACCGTCAGCGCGGAGTACCTCGCATGGCCGCGACTGCCGGAGCTATTTCCGACCTCATTTCCGGGCGTCAAAACGAGCCATGATGATGTTGTGGTTCATGTAGATCGAAACCGAGTGATAGAGCAAGTTACCCGGTATCTTGCTGGAAGCAAGGCTAAATCTATATTCAGTGACGAAAAGATAGTGCGTTTTGCTTACCGACCGTTTGATGTCCGCTGGTTGTACTGGGATGTGGATTTACTTGACCGTCCTCGCCCTGAATATTTTCCGCATATTAAGCCGGGTAATCTATGCTTGATTTCGCAACAGCGCCCTCGCCGAGAATGGTCAAAACCTCAGATCGTTGAAAGTATTGGCTGTCTCGATTTAATGGATCGCGGAGCAAGCTGTTTCCCGCTCTATCTCTACAACGCCCCGAAAGCACAGGGCAGCCAGTTCGACCAAAACGCCAGGCCAGAGCGGACGCCCAACCTGAGCGACCACGCCCGCGACTACCTCGACAGCCTCGGCGTCGATGCCGACAGTGGCGCGCCGCTGCTGTTCTATCACGCGCTGGCGCTGCTGCACGCGCCCGCCTATCGCGTCGAGAACGCCGGGGCGCTCCGTCAGGACTGGCCGCGCGTCCCGCTGCCCGCCGCGCTCGAACGGCTGTCGGCGTCCGCCGCGCTCGGCCAGCAGGTCGCGGCGCTGCTCGATGTCGACAGCGACCTGCCGGGCGTGACGTCGGGGACGCCGCGCGCCGACCTGTCCGGCATCGCCACGCTGACGGTCGCCGACCAGCGCGCGCCGGATTTCAGCGTCACCGTCAACTGGGGCTATTTTGGCGCCGGGTCGGCGGTCATGCCCGGTCGCGGGCGCAGCGCCGAGCATGACGGCCTGATCGACATTTACCTGAACGACAGCACCTACTGGCGCGACATCCCGCTCGACGTCTGGAACTACACGCTCGGCGGCTATCAGGTGCTCAAGAAGTGGCTCAGTTACCGCGAAACCGACGTCCTCGGTCGCCCGCTCAAGGCCGACGAAGCGCGGACGCTGATGCAGATCGCCCGACGGATCGCCGCGCTGCTCGCCCTGAACGACGCGCTCGACCTGAATTATCGCGGCGTCAGCGACGGCGAAAGGGGCCGGGGATGAAGGCGCGCGGAAGCCGACCCCTCCCCCTGTCCCCCTCCCCGTGTACGGAGAGGGGGGAGCGGGCGCGAACCAGCGCGGCCCTCTGATCTTTCTCCCCTCGCCCTTCGGGGAGAGGGGCCGGGGGTGAGGGCGCGCCGGGCGCGAACCATCGCCCTCTGATCTTTCTCCCCTCTCTGCTTGCGGAGAGGGGCCGGGGGTGAGGGCGGTCGCGCCGGGGGTGAGGGCGGGCGCGCTAGAATTTCGTCCACAAATACTGATCGGTGACTTCGTGGTGGAACTGGAACTCGGACGGCTTAATCAGATGGCCGAGCAGGCGCGCGCAGCGCTCCGCCGACATCAGCTTGACCGCCGCGTACTTGGCGTGGACGTCCTCGCCGTACAGTTCGGCGGCATAGCAGCTTGACTTGAAATGGTCGATAGCGTCGTAGATGTTGTCCGGCAGCGTCTGCGTCTGGTCAACATGGTCGTCCTTCGGCCCTTCGAGGCCGGTCTTGAAGATCGTGTAGAGCAGCATGTACGGGTTGACATCCGGCGCGACCGAGCGCACCTCGATCCGGGCCGACTTTTCGTTGCCGATGGGGATTCGCACCATCGAGCCGCGATCAATCGGCGACGCCTTGACCTGATTCGGCGCTTCAAAGTGCGGGTCGAGGCGGCGGTAGGCGTTGACGCTCGGATTGAGCGTGAGGCAGATGCCCTGAGCGTTGGTCAGGATGCGATAGATGAAGTCCCAGCCAGCCTGCGACAGGTTTTCCCTGCCGTCGGCGTCCCAGAACAGGTTGGTCTTGCCCTTCGAGATCGAGACGTTGGTGTGCATCCCGCTGCCGTTGATGCCGACCATCGGCTTGGGCAGGAAGCTGGCCGTCATCCCGCCGAGCGTCGCCACCTGACGGCAGATCAGCTTGTAGAGCATGATCTGGTCGGCGGCGGCGGTCGCTTCGGTGTAGCTGTAATTGATCTCAAACTGCGACGGCGCGACTTCAGGATGATCTTTCTCGTTGGCGAAGCCCATCGCGCGCTGGACTTCGGCTACAGTGTCGATGAACGTCCGCAGCGGGTCGCCGGGGAGCGAGTGGTAGTAGCCGCCGCTGGTGACGAAGTCGAGCACGCCGGTGTCGATGAACGTCTGCTCTGCCTTGCGGCCCTGAAACAGGAAGCCTTCGATCTCGTTGGCGGCGTTGATCGTCAATCCCTGCTCGTTGTACAGCTTATCAGCGTAGAGCTTCAGCCGCGAGCGCATGTCCGCCGGATAGGGCGCGCCGCCGCGCTCGTGGACTTCGCCGAACACCAGCACCTTGCCGGGGCCGAACACGTCCGACGGCAGATAGTAGAAGGCGCTCCAGTCAATCGCCAGCCGCAGGTCGGACTCGGTCTGCACCGAGAAGCCGCGGATCGAGGAACCGTCGAAAGTCAGGTTATCGACCGACTTGATCAGAAACTTCTTGTCGTAGTCGAGCATGTGCAGCTTGCCCTCAAGGTCGGAGAAACAGACCGTCACGGCCTTGATGCGCTTTTCGTCGCTCAGATACTTGATGCGCTCTTCCTGAAGCTGGTCGATAGGGACACGGCTGATCCGCTGGTCTTTCGCCTTCAGGTTCAGTTCTTCCAGTTCGGCGTAGGGAATTTCGAGGAAATCACGGAGTGTCATCAGGATTCAGCCTTATCTGCTTTCAAGAACGCGCAACAGATCAATTTTATCAGGCTGCCGTTTGTCGATAACTGCTAAATCAATACAAATTTCCCGGATATTGACTGTCAGTTTTCACCAAAAACAGTCGCTTCAGGGCAAAATCTGCGGCGCGCTGCGCGCCCTGTGGCCGCCGTGGCGGCGCTCGCCGACGATCCAGCGGCGCGTGGCTCGTTTCAGTTTGCTTGACCGCGTGCTATGATGGAGCCATCCTGCCCGCTCAATGAGATGCCGCGCCGATGGACGACCTGACCAGCCCGCTCTCGTTCTTCGAGACCTATCAAACGGTCGAGTTCACTGCCGATCTGTGCGTCAAATGCAACATCTGCACGGCGGCCTGCCCGGTCGCGCCTGTGACCGAGTTGTTCCCTGGCCCCAAGACGGTCGGGCCGCAGGCGCAGCGCTTCCGCCATCCAGACGATCACGGCGACAGTTCGCCCGATCAGAGCGTCGATTACTGCTCCGGCTGCGGTATCTGCACGATGGTCTGCCCGCACGATGTCAGGATCATGGAGATGAACGCGCGGGCGCGGGCGAAGCTCTACGACGGCCATATTCCGCTGCGTAACCGGCTGCTCGGTCGCTCGGAACTGATGGGCAAGCTCGGCCATCGCTTCGCGCCGCTGGTCAACGCGGGCGCGCGCTCCCGGCCAGCGCGGATCGCCGCCGAGAAGCTTATGGGCGTCCATCGCAGCGCTCCCCTGCCGGTGTTCCAGTTCCAGTCGTTCCGCCAGTGGTTCGCGCGCCATAAACCGGCTGCCGAAGCGCCCTATCGCGGTCGGCTGGCCTATTTCCACGCCTGCGCCGGGAACTATTACGACACCCTCACCTCGAAGGCGGCGGTGCGGGTGCTGGCGCACAACGGCTACGATGTCGAGCTGCCGGAACAGAACTGCTGCGGTCTGCCGATGCAGTCGAACGGCGAATTCAGCGCTGCCGCGAGCTATGCCGCGCGCAATCTCGACCGGCTCGGCTTCTATGCCCGCGACGGCGTGCCGATTGTCGGCGCGAGCACGTCCTGCACCCTGGCTCTGAAATCCGACTACCGCGAAATTTTGCAGTTGGAGCATCCCGACCGCGACGCCGTCGCCCTCGACACCTACGACATCAGCGAGTTTCTGCTGCTGCTCCACCGGCGCGGCCAGCTTAAGACCGATTTTCAGCCGCTCGCGGACGTCGATGGGCCGCTGCTCTATCACGCGCCCTGCCAGCAGAAGGCTCATCAGATGGGCCAGCCTGCGCTTGATCTGTTCGACCTGATCCCCGGCCTTGACGTCAAACTCGCAGACGCCGCCTGCTGCGGCATCGCCGGAACCTACGGCTACAAGGCCGAGAAGTACCCGATTGCGATGGACGTCGGCGCGAGTCTGTTCCAGCAGGCGCGCGACATCGGGACGGAAAAGCCGGTCATCTGCGACAGTGAAACCTGCCGCTGGCAGATCACGCACGGAAGCGGCGCGCGCAGCATTCACCCGGTGCATGTCCTCGCCGCCGCTTATGGACTGATGCCGCTGTGAGCTTCGAAGCGCCCAAACCGCGCCATCGGATCGTCCTCTGTCGCGGCGAGTTCTGCAACCTGGGCCGCCGCGCCGATAAGCTGCTGCCGCGCCTGCGCGAGGCGGTCGAGGCCGCCAACGCCGTCGATCCGCTTGCGGCCTCGCTGCGAACGGCCAACTGCCTGAGCATGTGCGCGCTTGGCCCGAACCTCGTCGTCTATCCTGAAGACGCGGTCTTCAATCGGCTCGACGCCGCCCGGCTCGAACAGGTCATCCGCGAGTATGTCGCGCCGGATAACCCGAAATAGACCGCAGGGCGTTTCGATAAACGGCAATGGTCGCAGCGCGCCGCCAGCGGCTGAAAAGGCTTGTCCGCTGCTGCTGACCTCACCCCCCAACCCCCCCCCTCTCCGCAAGCAGCGAGGGGGACAGGGTGAGGTTAACCCGGCGCGGCGTGATCGACGAACGACGACGCGAACTGCATGTAGCGATAGACGTCGGCGAAATTCGTCACCAGTCCAATCGAGGTTCGGAGCGCGCCCGCCGTCTTGCCGTCGATGACGTGCAGGAACTGCTCGAAGCTCAGGCTGTCCTTGTCGCGGAAACAGCTTGTTAATTCGTCCTGTGTGATGCCGAGCGCCACTTCACGCGCGCCGGGGTTGCAGTGGCAGCCCGCGCGCAGTGAAATATTCATCGCGTTCGCCATGCTTTCGACCACGTTCGAGTCGATAATTGTGCCGTCGGGCGCGTAGAAATTCGCCTGAATCGTCCCGCCGCGCCGGTCAGTGCTGGCTGGCCCGTACAGCCGAACGACCGGCTGACCGTTGCTGTGAACCAGCCCGGTAAGCTGCTTAATCACCCAGTCGGTCAGGCAGGTCACGCGGGTGTGAATCGTCTCGATGCCAATCGCCTCGATGTAGCGCAGCCCCAACTCGATGGCGGGCAGACCGAGGTAATTGACTGTGCCATCCTCGAAGCCCGCCGGGCCGGGAGTCAGATAGAAATCGAGCGCCCGCACCGACGAAAAAGTCAGCGTGCCGCCCGCGTACCACGGACGATGGAGCTTGCGCATGGCCGACTTGCGCGCCAGCAGGCAGCCGATGCCAGTCGGGTAGCCGAAAATCTTGTAGAAGGAGAGATCGACGAAGTCGGGATGCCACTGGCTGAGGTCGAGCCGATTCGAGGGCGCGAACGCCGCCGCGTCGAGCAGCACGTCCCAGCCTTTGACCTGCGCCTGCGCGATCCATTCCAGCGGGTGCTGCACGCCGGAGAAGTTCGACTGTGCCGGGTAGGCGAACAGGTTATTTGCGCCCGGACGCGCTAACTCCAGCCCGTCCGTCAGCGCGTTCAGGTCAACGCGCAGGTCGGGCAGCGTGATCGGGATGTAGGTGATCGTCGCTCCTCTGGCGCGGGCGAACTCGCGGATGCCGTTGACCGAGTTGTGATTATCGAACGTCAGCATAAAGTTGCCGCCCGGCCCGAACGGGTACGACTCGCCGACCAGCTTGAGCGCGCCGGTCGAGTTCTGGGTGAAGACCACCATGTACTCGTCCGGCGAGGCGTTGAAATAGCTCAGGACGTAGGCGCGCGCGCGCTCGACCAGTTCGGTCATCGCCATCGAGGTCAGGTTGTGTGAGTGGGGATTGCCGAAGATGCCGCCGCCGAGGAGCGCCAGATGGTCGCGGAGCTGCGATTCCGCGTACAGGCCGCCGCCGGTGTAATCGAGATAGACATGGCCCTGCCGGTCGAGCCGCGCATACTCGGTCGCCCGTAAGTCGTCGAGCTTATGCGTCGATTCGTAGGCCGGGTACGCCTGCAAAAAGGCCGCGAAAGCGGCGTCCATCTGCGCGTCAGGATAACACGGAACGTCGGTGGTCTTGTCGGCGGACTGCATCGGCTTCGTCTCCCCATCCCCGTAACTCGTCGGGTAAAATGACTGGCTGGCTCTCATTATAGTACACGGTCTGGCCTTCTCAATCGGTCAAATGGCCGGTTATCGCGGCTTCCGCGCCGGGGAACGAGCCGCAGCGCCGCGATCCGGCAGGCGGGCGCGAACCATCGCGCCCCGACGGAAGACTGCGCCTCGTTTTTCTCCCCTCTCCCACCGGGGAGAGGGGCCGGGGGTGAGGGCGGGCCGGGGAGTGAGGTCAGGCGGGCGCGAAAAGCCGCACCGCTGCGGAAACCGCTGTCTCATCTTTCACCCCTCTCCCACCGGGAGAGGGGACGGGGGTGAGGGAGCAGGGCCGAGGGCGGGCCGTGAGAACCTGCATCCACCCCTCTTTTCCCCGGCTCTCGGTTCTTCCTTTTTCGCTCTACGTCCCGCGCCAGACGCCGCCTGTGCCGGAGCCATCGTCGGCCAGCGCGTAGACGCGACCGAGTCCGGGTGGCGAAAGCACCTGTCCCCGGTCGAACGAGAGCGCCGACAGGGCTTCGGCCTGCTCCGGCGTCCGCGCCCAGCCCAGTCCCGCGCGGACGTCGGGATTGTCGCGCCAGACCTTGCCGAAGCCGCGAATCGGCTCGATCAACCCGCTCGGCGGCGTCTCCCCGCCGCTCGACGGATCGACGCCTTCAACCCAGTGATCGGCGAACTTGCGGTAATGGCCGTCGTCGAAGATGGCATAAATCGAGCGCTGTGGATCGCCGACGTAGAGCATCACGCCGTGCTCATAAGCCTGCGATGCGCCGGTTAAGCGCAGCGCCGACGGCGGCGCGCCGACCGGACAGCCGATCTGCGCGCTGAAGGTCAGGTCGGTGGCGAAGAAATCCCCGAATCCCGGCGGCGCGGGATAAGCGCAGCTTGCGCCGCCCGCCACGCCGCTGACCGGCGCAGGCACGGATACAATCGGCTGCGCGACGAGCGGCGGCAAAATCGTCGCCTGCATTGCCAGCGCCAGCAGGCTGGTGATCGCGTCGTCGTCTTCGGTCGGCACGGTCGTGGCGGTCAGCGTCGCCGTCGGCGTGCTGGTGATCGTCTGGCTCGGCGTCAGCGACGGCCCCGCCGTCGGCGTGCGCGACGGCGTTGGGCTGGCGGTCGGCGTCTCGGACGGAACCGGCGTGATGCTCGGCGGCAGGGTCGCCGCGCTGGGGGCGGCTGCGGTCAGGCTCGGTGGCGCAGTTGCGCTGTCCTGCGCTGTCGGGCTGGTCGTGATCGTCGCCGTCGCGCTGGGCGGCGGGACGGTGGCGGTCAGCGTGGGCAGCGCCGCCAGCGTCGGAATCGCCACGACGGCGGGCGCGGGGCTGCACGCTGCAAGCAGGACAAAAAGGACGATAATAGAGAAATTCGCTACACTCTTCATGGTCACAGATTATACTCGCGCCTTCGTCGGCGGCGCATTACAGGCAAAGGATGCTCGTGTTATGAGTCAGGCAGGCGCACCATCCAGCCGACCGCTTCTGCGGTTCGTCCATATCAGCGATACTCACCTGAGCGGCGACCCGTCCTACAACCTTCAGGAAACCAGTTATGCGCCTATCTTCGGCGGTCAGGCGCTGGTCGATCAGATCAATTCGCTGCCGTTCACGCCCGATTTTATCCTGCATACCGGCGATGTCGCCTACGACCCCGACCCGGCAGCTTACCATACTGCCCGCGAGGTGCTGGGGCAGATTAAGTATCCGGTCTACTATCTGGCCGGGAACCACGATGATCCGATTGCCCTTCAGCGTATCTTCCTGCGCAGCGAGACGATCCTCAAGCCGTTCGAGTACGAGCTGGAAATCAACGGCGTCCAGATCATCACCGTCGATAGCAACGGCCCCGCCGAGCAGCCCGCTGGCGCAGTCACGCAGGCGCAGCTTGACCGACTGGCAACGTTGTGCGCGGCAAAAGACGACCGCCCGCTGATCGTGGCGACACATCACAACGTCCTGCCGATGGGCGCGCCGTTCTGGGATACCTTCATGCGGATGAAGAATGGCGAGGACTTCCATCAGGCGCTGCTCCCGGCGCGCCATCGCCTGCGCGGCGTCTTTCACGGCCACGTCCACGAGATGACCGACATCTACCGCGACGGCATCCTGTACGTCACGGCGGAGAGTAGCTGGTATCAGCTCGAAACCTGGCCCGATCAGGCGGAGATTGTGGGCGACCGACATATGCGCCCCGGCTTCAATGTCGTGGTCGTGACCGAAAATCAGACCTTCATCCGCCGCCATCAGTTCCGAGTGCGCGCCTGAACCAGAGGACACGCCGATGACGACATTCATGGAGCTTGAGGTCGAATGTCCGTGCTGCGGGGCGAAATTTGATACCCATATCCTGACCAGCACCAACACCTTCGGCGGGCAAACGACTGATTTTCATCAGCGTGCGGTCGGCTTCGAGCCGCTGGCCTTCATGATTTCGACCTGTCCCGACTGTGGCTACACGACGGCTGGCGCGCACCCGCGTCAGCCGCAAGCCGTCAGCGAGGCGCTGCGCGAGCAGGTCGGGGCTGAACTAACGCCGCTGCTGCGCGACGGCGTCCCCGACACGCCGCGCCAGTACGAGTTTGCCGCCATGATCGCTGGTTGGCGCGGTGACGACGACGAGCGCGTCGGCGATCTCTATCTGCGCGCGGCCTGGTGCGCCGCCGAATTTGGCCCGCGCAGCGCCGAGGGCCGCTATCGTCAGGCCGCCATCGAGCATTTCGAGCGCGCGCTCGATTTCGAGGCGCTGCCCGACGACCGCCGCCTGACGCTGTCGTATCTGGTCGGCGAGCTGTACCGCCGCATCGACAACGCCGACTCGGCGCAGGCGTGGTTCGATCTGGTGATTAACGAGGCCAGCGCGGCGGACGATCCGGCGATTCAGCGCATTGCTAACGTGGCGCGCCAGCAGCGCGACCAGCCACGGGATATGTTCTAGGATGCCAGTCGCCCTCACCCCCGGCCCCTCTCCCCGGTGGGCGAGGGGAGAAAGATCAGGGCCGCGATGGTTCTCATCCGTTCCCCCCTCTCCGTACACGGGGAGGGGGACAGGGGGAGGGGTCGGCTTCCGCACGCCCTCACCCCCGGCCTCTCTCCCCGGTGGGCGAGGGGAGAAAGATCAGGGCCGCGATGGTTCGAGCCGAAGGCCGCGTCGGTCAGAGGGAGGGGTCGGATAGGCAGTATGATCCTTAAGTTGGCGCGCATGGCGCATGGCGCATGATGCATCGCGTCCGCGCCGTAAGATTCTGTGAGTGTCGCTCTAATCAGCGATGGTCTTGATCGCTTTACTCAGGACGCAATCATGCTGAACTTCACCGTCCCGCTCTCGCTTGAAGCCTGTGTCAGCCGGATCGAAAGCGCCGATCAGCGCGGGACGTCGCCGACTCTCTACACCCGCGCGACGATCTCGAACGTCCGCCCGGCCTCGGCCAGCTTTCGCTTCGAGCTGTGGTTCGCCTCGCTGCGCCTCGGCCACGCGCAGGGCGCGCTTGTCCGTGACGGCGACAACGCCACCCGCGTTCAGGGCATCGCCTTCGCCAATAACCTGATTCAGATGGGCGTCGTTCTGTTCGTCGTCGTTGCGCTGCTGCTCGTCTGGCAGCGGGCTGGCGGCAATCAGGATGCCTTTGTCCCGTTTGCTATCCTGTTCGTGCTGATCGGGCCGGGGCTGTCGCTGCTCGCGCGCAGCCAGGTCGAGGCGGCGCTGCGACGGACGTTAGCCGCCTAATCGCGCTCACTCCGCTGACTTACGCAGTCGCTCCAGCACGTCGGTCATAATCGTCTTGAAGGTGTCGAGATGGCTATCGACCGCCAGCGCCGCCGCAATCGGCAGGTTGGGCCGTTTGTCGGCGCGGTCGAGGGTGAAGCGCTCGCGCTCCGGCATCAGCGCGTTGAAGCGCATCAGCACTGCTTCGCGTTCGGCGCGTTCGTCGTAAGGCGCGAATTCCATCAGGTATTGCAGCGGCACTTCGACGGCGGGCTGTCTGGGATAGGCGCGGACGGTCATAAAGGCGACGCCGCCGGGGCCGAGATAAACGTGGGCGTGAAAGGCCGGGTTGCCGCGCCCGCTGAAGGTGACGTTGTCGGCCTGGTCATTGGCCCAGCCGTACAGATCACGGGCGATACGGGCGCACAATTCGCCGTCTGGCAGTTGCTCGATGAACTTGAACAGGTTATGTCGGTTCGGGTCAGGCGACAGGCGCTTCTGCTCGGTCGGCGTCGGCGGCGGCAGCGGTTCGGTCAGCGAGACTTTCCGCAGCGCGCCGATCAGCCTGCCAAGCGCCCGCTCCCGTCTGCCGCGAAAATCAGAATACTGAATGTTGAGCAGGTGCAGCGGCAGCGTCACGTCCTCGAACAGCGCGACGAACACCGGCTTACGCAGGTCGAGCGCTAGCAGCGTCTCGCGCTCGACCCACGCCGAGTCGCGCGAATGGGCCGTCAGCACGACGATCAGCGCGCCGCAGTCTTCGACCGCCTGCCGGATCGCCTGCGGCCACGACGCTCCCGGCGCGATGCCCTCGACGTCCACCCAGGCGTTAAATCCGGCGTCGTGCAGGCGCGCGGCCAGCCAATCGGTCGCGGCGTTATCCCGTCGGCTGTGGCTGATGAAAAGATACGGCTCGGCCATGCAGGCTTCCTCAGGAGCGGGCGCTGAGTGTTGAGTGAAAATGCGGCCCCACTTCGGCTGGTCTTAGCTTACTCAACCTGTCAGATCAGGACAAGTCGGGCGGCAGTGAACGCTAATCGTCACGAATCGGCAGCGTAAACCTGCGAAAGAGCGGCCTTAGCTTGCGGCCTGCTCCCCGCTGTCAGTCTGCGCCTCGAGGAAGCGCAGCGCTGCCTGAAGCTGAATATCGGCGCTGCCGGTCGCCGGGATGACGATGTCCGGCGTGATGCCCTGCGCGTGGATCCAGTGATGATCCGGCGTCAGCCAGCGCGCAATCGTCAGCCGCAGCGCGCCGCCGTTGGACAGCGGCACGACCGACTGCGCCGTACCTTTGCCGAAGGTCTGCGCGCCGATCACCGTCGCCCGTCCATGATCCTGAAGCGCGCCTGCCAGCGCTTCGGCGGCGCTCATGCTGGTATGGTCGACCAGCACGACCATCGGCAGGTCGAACCCTTTGAAGCTGCCATCGGTCGTGAAGACCTTGCTGCGGTCGTTAAGCTGCTCGGTCAGGATGATGCCGTCTTTGAGGAAGCTGCTGGCGACCTGCACCAGCGCGTTGAGCTGCCCGCCGGGGTTGCCGCGCAGATCGAGGATCAGGCCATCGAGCTGCGCTGGATTGAGTGTCGCCAGCGCGGCATCGACTTCGGCGCGAGCATTCGGGCTGAACTGCTTGAGCTTGATATAGCCGATAGCCTGATTGAACAGATGGGTTTCGGTGTTGGGCTTGACCAGTTTAGCCCGCGTGATCGTCATGTCGATCAGGTCTTCGCCCCGGCGGATCGTAACCTGCACTTCCGAACCTTCTGGCCCCCTGGCCCGCGCGACCAGTTCTTGCTGCGTCAGTGTGCGGACATCAGCGCCGCCGAAGGTCACGAAAACATCGTCGGGCTGCAAACCGGCCTGCTCGGACGGCGAGCCGGGCAGCACTTCGACCACGCGAATATCGCCGTTCTCCGGGTTGGTGTTGATGACCGCGCCAATCCCGACAAATTCGCCCTGCACGCGGGCGGTGAAACCGGGCAGCGTTTGCGGCGCGATGTAGTAGCTGAACTTGTCACCGAGCGTGGATGCCATGCCCTTAAGCGCGCCGTCGATCAGCTTCGCGTCGTTGACGGGCTGGCCTTTCGGATCGACAAACCGGGTGCGGATGAGCGTAAATGCTTCCCAGACCGGCTTGAGGACGGTCTGCGCTTCGGCGGGCAGCGCATCGGTTGACTGCGCGTGAGTGGCGCTGGTCTGCGCTCCGAGCGCGAAGCCAGCGACGAAAATCAACAGGGCGAGGGCGACCGGAACGAACGTCCGGCAGGAACGACGAAGCAGGGGCAGGGCGGTCATGGTCACTCCACAATCCAATGGCGTGCCGCGATTGTAGCCTGTGGCTGGCGAGGGCCGCCGTGGAATCATCAACTGCTCATGTAGAGTTGCCGCTGGCTTTGCGCCATTCTTCGGCGCGACCGCGATGCCCGAACATGTCGGTGCTGGGCGTCTTGCCCTGCGGCGTGACCAGATGGGTGTGCTGGCCGAGCCGTCGGGCGATCTGCCCGTGAAGCGAGGCGAAGGGCTGCTCGTTGTCGGCATAGGCGATCAAGGCCTGTACGTACAGCCGTTGATGGCGATGCGCGAGCGTCTGGATGAACTGATGCGAGTCGAATTCATCCGGCATTTCTCCGACGATTTCGGCAAAATGCTCGGCGAGCGTGTCGAGAGCGTCGTTCATGGTGAAGCATCCTTCTGGAATGTTGAGGTTACACTATTGTAACGCGCATCGTGCCATCGCTGTTCCCCCTGTTTTTGCTTGATCGCCCGATTTTGTCTGGAATTTTACAACTGCGCCGTGATGCTGGTGACCAGGATGGGTATGATGTCAGGGCTGGCAGGGCGCGCCCCGGCCTGTCGGCGCTGCGTTCGATGGGCGTCAGGCCATCGAACTTACCTCAAAACCGCGAATAAGATGAAAGCTGAGGGACGACTTTGACACAGGAATTTGATCTCAAAGAGGTGGCGCGGCAGATGAAGGCGGCGCAGGATCAGGCGCGGCAGCTTCCGCTGTGGACGTCGCAGTGGAGCAGTTTCGACACCGCCGCAGGCTATGATGTGCTGCATCTGATCCATCAGGCGCGAATGGCTGAAGGCGCTCTGCCGGTCGGTCGAAAAATCGGTTTCACCAACGACGCCGTGCGCGCGCAGTTTGGCGCGAGTGAGTCGATGTGGGCCTACGTCTATGACACAACGCTGCTTGATCTGTCCACCGGCAGCGGCCAGTTTTCGCTCGGTCGGCTGGTTGATCCGAAGATCGAGCCGGAAATCGTCATCCATTTTCGTTCTGCGCCGCCCGTGACGGATGATCTGACGGCGATTCTGGCCTGCGTGGACTGGATCGCGCACAGCTTTGAGATTGTGCAGGCGCATTTTCCCGATTCGACGTTTCGGTTTCCCGACACCATCGCCGATTCGGGGCTGCACGGCGCGCTGCTGCTCGGTGAGCGCCACGACGTCCGGGAACTGGGCGCGGACGCGATCACGGCGCTCGGAAACCTGACCGTCAGGTTGTTGTGTAACGGGGAAGAACGCGCGGCGGGCAAAGGCGCAAACGTGCTTGGCAACCCGCTGGCCGCGATTGCTCATCTGCTCGCTGTCACCGCGCGACAGGGGGAGCGCGCGCGCCTTCAGGCGGGCGAGATGGTGACGACCGGCAGCCTGACTGCTGCGCTGCCGATTCATGCGGGGCAAATCTGGACGACGGAACTGAGCGGGATTCCGCTGCCCGGTCTGCGGGTGCAGTTCGTCGAATGAGCCGGAGCGCCGTGGTGATCCTCTGAGCGATCTGCTGGAATAAGGGCGGCTTTTGTCCGCATTCGCCTTTACACTGAGATTAACATCCGTGCTGGATAGCCGTTTTGAGCGAAGGCTCTCGGTTCACGGGCGCGAACCATCGCGCCCCTGTAGAAGCCAGAGTGTTCACACGATTATCTTTCCCATCACGGGCGTGAATTCAGGGATTCAGCCGATCAAAAGGACAGACGATGTTTCAGGGCTTACGCACGGTCATTTACGGCACGACTGATCTGGATGCGGCGAAAGCGTGGTACAGCAAGGTTGTCGCTGCTGCGCCCTATTTCGACGAGCCGTTTTACGTCGGTTTCAACGTCGGCGGCTACGAGCTGGGGCTTGACCCGAACGCGGCGGCAGGCCGTAGTCAGGCAGTTGGGCCGGTGGCATACTGGGGCGTGGCGAACGCCGACAGCGCCTTTGCCAGTCTGGTCGGCATGGGCGCAGCAGCGATCAGCGCGGTAGCTGATGTCGGCGACGGCATCCGCGTGGCAACCCTGTCCGATCCGTTCGGCAATGTCTTCGGCATCATCGAAAATCCGCACTTCAAGCTGCCGACGGAGTAACGGGGCGACTTACTGCTGCTGCTGTTCCTGATCGCGCTGGAGATCGTCGTCCAGATTGAGCGCGCGATCTTCGCCGGTCGTGACCTGCGCGGTCGGCAGGCTGATGTCTGACGGCTGATCCATCGTCGTGACGTTGACGGCGACCGTCAGATCGGTGTCTGCGCCGCCGCGAAAGATGCCGCGTGTCGGCGGGACGTCGTGGTAGTCGCGGCCTGTGGCGACGCGGATATGGCGCTCGGCGGCGATCAGGTTGTTAGTCGGGTCGAAACCGACCCAGCCGACGTCAGGCAGCAGCGCCTCGACCCAGGCGTGAGTTGCATCCTGCGCGGAGCGGTCGGCGCGCCCACTGCCGCTGCGCTGGTGGAACAGGTAGCCGCTGACGTAGCGACAGGGAATCCCTAGCTGCCGCACCAGCGCCAGCATAATGTGAGCGTAGTCCTGGCAGACTCCGGCGCGGCTTTCGAGCGCCTCGTCGATGGACGAATCGACGGTCGTGCTTTGCGGCTTGTAGCTCAGGGTGCGATAGAGGACGGTATTGACCTCGCGCAGCAGGCTGAGCGGGTCGTCACGCCGTTCGACCTTGAGATCGGCGGCCAGCGCCAGCAGCTTCGTCGTCGGCTGAGCGAAGTGACTCGGCATTAGCATGTCCCAGTAGTCGCTGTCATCGACGCGCTGATCGAGGCGCTCCCATGCCCCGGCGTCGAGCGCGTCGGGAAGCGGCTCGAACGAGCGCATTTCGACCTGCGCTTCGGCGGTGATGACCATGCGCGCGTGCTGCGCCGGGATGTCGAAGCTGTGAACGGTGTTGCCCTGATAGTCACGAAACGACGACACGCGCGCTTTTGGCGTCACGCTCAGTTTGAAGTCAAGGCAGCGCTGCGGCCCCTCGGTCCGGGGCTGCATCCGCGCTTCCATCACACTCTCGCTGATCGGCGTGCTGTAGCGAAAGCGAGTCAGATGTCGAATAGTGTAGAACGTCAAAGGGCCGACTCCCGACTGTGACTTCTCGTTCAATCAGACTGTAGACGGTCGCGCTGTCCGGCGCAAGCGCCAGAGTAGAGCCTGGCGGGCCAGCCATGCTCGTGGTCGGCTGCGCCTGATCTTTCCCCCCTCTCCCACCGGGAGAGGGGTCGGGGGTGAGGGCGATTGGCGTGAGGGCTGTCTCACGGCGCAAGCTCATGCTCGACCGAGTAGCTGATGTAGGTGCTGTAAATCGCCGTGTGAATTTGCCCGCACAGCGACTCGACCTGCTGAATGGTCGCGTGCAGCGAGTCGTCGATGATCTCGTCCATCTGCGCGAATTCGAGCAGCGCGCGCAGGCGACCGGCCAGCTTGCCGATGCGCCCGGCCCGGCGTGTCTCGGTCATCGAGGCCAACTCGTACAGATGGGACTGCATTCGCGTGGCTGAAAAAGCGACCGAATGAGGAAAATCGCTGTTGAGCAGCAGAAACTCGGCGATCCAGTCTGCGCGCAGCTCCGCGCCGTAAACCTTGCAGTAGGCTTCAAAGGCGGTCAGCGACTTGAGCAGGCCGACCCATTCGAGATATTCGTTGGCGTTTTCAGCCGGCCCGATGCCCTGATAGACCTCGGCATAGTGGGCGTCGAGCAGCGAGGCCACGCTGGTCGCCCGTTCCATCAAGCGGCCAAGCTGGATGAAGCGCCAGCCTTCCCCCTGCGTCATCGTCGAGTCCGTGATGCCCTGAAACAGATGCGAGCCTTCCTTGATCGATTCGTAGAACTCGTGCGAGCGCCCGCTCCAGATGTCGGCGGGGCGCGTCGCGCGAAGCCGCAGATAAAGGCCGTTGACCTGCGACCACATCTCGGTTGAAATCTGCTCGCGGACGTGCCGGGCATTTTCGCGCGCCAGCGTCACGCATGAGGTGATTGAGTTCGGGTTATCGCTGTCGAAGGTCAGCAGCGTGGTCACATTGGCGGCGTCAATCGGCGCGTCGCTGGCCGGGACATGGAGCGCCCGCAGCAGACGCCGCCAGCGTCGATCCGAGGTTTCGGGGGCCTGTTCCAGCATCAGGTTCAGGCTGACGTCGATCAGCCGCGCGGTGTGTTCGGCGCGCTCCAGATAGCGGCTCATCCAGTACAGGTTGTCGGCGACGTGCGAAAGCAGCATGGCGTACTCCTGATGCCTGACCGGTGTAGCGCGCCGGGACGAATCTCAGGGGAAGCGATTGATCGCGCCAGTTGGCGGCCTGTCCACAGGGGCCGAGATACGACCTCACCCCCTCTGCCCCTCTCCGCAGGCAGCGAGGGGGACGGAGCGAGCCGCGCGTTCTTTGCTCGGTCAGGGGAGCGGCTGAATGAATGAGCGGCGTCAATCGTTCAGCACCCAGGTATCTTTACTGCCGCCGCCCTGTGACGAGTTGACGACCAGCGAGCCGCGTTGAAGCGCGACGCGGGTCAGGCCGCCGGGGACAATGTGGACACGCTCGCCGTTGAGGATGTAAGGGCGCAGGTCGATGTGGCGCGACTCGATCTGGCGGTCGACGAAGCATGGCGCGCGTGACAGCGCCAGCGTCGGCTGGGCGATATAGTTGCGCGGCTCGGCCTCGATCCGAAGCGCGAAGGCTTCACGCTGCTCTCGCGTGCTGTGCGGGCCGATCAACATGCCGTAACCGCCCGATTCGCCAACCGACTTGACCACCAGTTTGTCGAGATTCGCCAGCGCGTAACGGCGCTGAAGCTCATCCTGCATCAGGTAGGTTTCGACGTTCGGCAGAATAGCATCCTCGCCCAGATAATATTTGATAATCTTCGGCACGTAAGCGTAAATCGCCTTGTCGTCGGCGATGCCGGTTCCGATAGCGTTGGCGAGGGCGACGTTGCCAGCGCGATAGGCGTTGAACAGGCCAGCGACGCCGAGCGCTGAATCGGAGCGGAAAGCCAGCGGGTCGAGGAAATCGTCGTCCACGCGGCGGTAGATGACATCGACCCGCTTCAGGCCGGACGTCGTCCTCATGTAGACGAGATTATCGTGAACCAGCAGGTCGCGTCCCTCGACGAGTTGAATCCCCATCTGCCGCGCGAGGAACGTATGCTCGAAATAGGCCGAGTTGTAGACGCCGGGAGTCAGCAGGACGATCTTGGCGTCCTCGCGGCCTGCCGGGGCCAGCGCGCGCAGCGTTGCCAGCAGCGCCTGTCCGTAATGGTCGATAGGCCGGACGCCATAATTGGCGAACATCCGCGGAAAAACGCGCTTCATGACCGCGCGATTCGCCAGCATATAGGAGACGCCGCTCGGCACGCGCAGGTTGTCTTCCAGCACGGCGAACCCGCCATCAGGCAGGCGGATCAGGTCGGTGCCGACCACTGAAACGTAAATATCGCGCGGGACTTTGACGCCGCGCATCTGGCGGCGGAAGTGCTTGCAGGTGTAGACCAGCTCGCGCGGGACGACGCCCTGATTGAGAATTTTGCCGTCGTGGTACAGGTCTTTGAGGAACAGATTGAGGGCCGTGATGCGCTGCGTCAGGCCGCGCTCGATAACCGACCATTCCTGCCCGGTGATGATCCGTGGCAGCAGGTCGTAAGGGAAAATCTTCTCCGTCCCGGCGTCGTGGCCGTAGACGGTGAAGGTGATCCCCTGATTGAGGAAGGAGAGGTCGGCGGCCTGCTGCAATTCGCGCAGCGCTTCCGGCGTCAGCTCCAGCAGCAGGCGGAACAGCGGCTCGTAAGAGTTGCGTGGCTGGAAACTCCTGGCGAACATCTCGTCGTAGGCGTCGTCGAGCAGATAGCGCGCGAACAAGGCCCAGGAATCGCCACGAGCAGATGAGGAGTCGGGGATGCTCATAAAACCACCTGTAAAAAGGGACTGAGGACTGAGCGATGAAGACTGAGTCAAAAATAAAAGGCACTGGGGCCTTCTTTGCCCTCAATCCACCGTTCTCATCGCTCAGTCCTGTCTTTTCTATCTTACTAAAAATTACGCATTCCCGTTAGAGGCCAGACGATGATGGCGAACGTTACAGTTTTGTGCTTCCTGCTCCCCGACCTGTAATTCTGTGATATAAACGGAGAGGCACTCCTTGTCATTTTACAGGCTCATTATGCGTATCCAGCGGCAGCGTTCCCGGCTCAGTTTCCGCAGCAGGCGGCGACGTAATGGCTGCTTGCCTTCTGTCATCCTGCTTGGCGTGCTGGTCGGGGCCGGGGCGCTGTCGTGGAGCTGGATTCAGTCGCATCTGCTGACCGCTGCCGAGCCGATGAATATCAGCAGTGAAGATAGCTATCCTGCGGCGGTTCAGGCGTTCAATCAGGGGAATCTCGATAACGCCGTGGCGCTGGCGCGGCAGGCGCTGACCACGCAGCCCGACCGCCCCGACGCGATTGTGCTGCTGGCGCGGGCGCTCGTCTATCGCAGCTACAACGATTATAACCGCGCCATCGACCGGCAGTCGGCGCTTGAGCTGACCACGCGGGCGACGACGCGCTCGCCGAGCAACATGAGCCTGCTGTCCGCGCACGCTTTTGTCTTGCAGTCGGTCGGCAATTCGTCGGCTTCCTACGAGGCCGCCCAGCGTGTCCTGACCAAACAGCCCGATAACGCGCTGGCGCGGACGGCGCTGGCGCTGGCTTATGGCGGCGCGGGCAGCTTCGAGTCGGCGCTGCGCGAAAGTCAGCGCGCCATTCAGGGCGACGGTTGGCAGCTCGATTCGCTGCGCGCGCTGGCGATCAGCTACAGCGATCTGGGCGATTACACCAGCGCGCTGCGCACGATTGCCCGCGCCATCGACCTGAATCCGCGGCTGACACCGCTTTATTTCGAGCAGGCGCTCTATGCCTTACAGATCGGCGATGCCGACAGCGCGACTCACGCTTATTATCAGGTGCTGACCTTCGACCCGGAAAATGTCAAGGTGCGTCTGCGCCTGTGCGATCTTTCCAGCACGATGCGCGAGCGCGACTCGGCTATCGGCTACTGCACCGAAGTCATCGAGCGCGCCCCTGCCTGGGCGGACGGCTGGTACGCGCTCGGCCACGAGTATTTTCTGCAAGGCAACTTCACCGCCGCGCGTGACGACCTGCACCGCTGCTCGACGCTT
Organism: uncultured Anaerolineaceae bacterium; assembly: GCA_964652205.1. Taxonomy (GTDB): domain Bacteria; phylum Chloroflexota; class Anaerolineae; order Aggregatilineales; family Phototrophicaceae; genus ZC4RG36. The sequence continues at coordinate 23,685 of CAZZAO010000036.1, forward strand.
CAGGTGCTGCAGAACGTCCCGGTCAAGGATCGGCGCTTCGAGTGCTGGTATCTCCAGGGGCAGGCCGCCGAAATTCTCGGCGATTGTCCAAGCTTGCTGGCGACTTACAACGAGTTCCGCTCGATGGTGGCCGATACCGACGTCCAGCAGACCTGGACGTACCCGCCTGAAGGCCCGCCCGGCTGTGTCGCCACGGCGGCAGCGAACTAAAAAGAGCGTTGGCGCTTTAGCATCCCTATTCGACAGCGACCGCGCGGGCTGGCCGCTGACCGAGCGAGCGCCGATACAACAGCAGCGCCGGGGCGATCATCAGCCCGGCCAGCACCATCACGGCGCGGAGCGAAAAGACCGTCGCCACCAGCCCGATCAGCGGCCCTCCGATCATCTGGCCGAGGGCATCGGCCTGTCCGCGCATCGAAAAAACTGTCGCCCGGACACTCGACTCCAACTGCTGATTGATCCATGCCGCCATCAGCGGCTCGGCGGTGATTCGCATCATCATCACCGTCATGAAGGCTGCCGCGCCGAGCAGGAAACCGCTCGCCAGACCGAAAACCAGCATCGCCACCAGCATGATGAAGTGGATGACGATCAGCGCCTGAACGATGGCCTGATGCTGGCCGGTATCGACGCGGCGGCGGGTGATTTCGGTCACGATCAGGCTGAGAAGCTCGACGACGACATTCAGCGCGCCGAACCAGACAATCGGCTCGAACGCGCCGAGATCGGGGAAGCGGATATTGGCGAGGAAGTGCGCCTGCCAGAGCCGGTCGAAGCCTTCGCTGTACGCGCCGAGAATCGCCGCGATGACCAGAATGGTGATGAGCAGGCGGCTGGAGCGGACGACGCGCAGGCCGTCGCGCAGGGTCGCGTTCAGCGTGTGCCACGAACCGCGCTCCTCACGCGGCTTCGGCGTGAAACCATGTTCGGTCATGGTGACGAGCAGGAACGCCGCCAGCGCGATCAGCGCCGCGCCGCTGAGGATGATCGGCAGTTGCAGCCGACCGATTGCCAGCAGCGCGCCGCCCATCGTCCCGACGATAGCGCAGACCTGATTGACCTGTGTCGAGCGCAGAAAGGCGCGGTTGGCGGCCTGTTCGCCGATTTCGTCGCTGATCCAGGCTTCCGCCGCGCCGCTGATGAAGGTATAGCCGATGCCCGTGATGAGCTGACACAGCAGGCTGATGGCATAGAGCGGGAACAGGCCCTCAAGCGCGAAGCCCGCGCCGAGCAGCAGCGTGCCGATGACGACCGACAGGCGGCGGCTGTGCGCGTCGGCGACGACTCCGGTCGGGATTTCAAAGATGAAAGCAGTCAGTTCCAGCACGGTGCCGAGGAACACCAGTTGAAACGGGTTGAGGCCGATGACCTGAATCCGGTAAATCGGCATGACGATCCAGATGGCGCTGAAGAACAGGGCGTTTGCGCCGCCCATGATGAGATAGACCAGACGGGGGCCGGGTTGAAACACGAAATTGATCCTTCGAGCAGGCGCGGCTTATCCGCGCGTCGCTGTCAACGCGAAGGCATCGTGTTCGTCTGTGATCCTGAACGGCAGACGGGAGCCGCAGTGGCGCGTGATGCCGCCTGTCCTGCGGGCGTCCGCGTGTCGATAAATGCTTGTCGCGGGGACGAGAAGGCGTGTCCCGATGGAAACCGCCGCTTAACTCACAGGCCAAACACGAGCCATACGGGGACGATAGGAAGTCTCGAAGGAGTGGACTGCCATGTGATTATTCCTTAAGCGTTAGACCCATTGTGAAAAGAATACGAGAATTTGCCCGCCGAAGCAAGCGTGCCGAGCGCCGCGACTGGCGCGATCAACCCGACAGGCTTGATGATGGCAATGCTGGCGGAACAGGGCCGATGCCTGTTACAGTTCGCGGCCTGAGCGGCACACCGAATGAGACAGGCAGCCATGGCGACTAAAGTGATTCTCGACACGGACATTGGCTCGGACATCGACGACGCGATCTGTCTGGCCTATCTGCTGGCGCAGCCGAAATGCGATCTGCTCGGCATCACCACCGTCAGCGGCCAGGTCAACGAGCGGGCGCAGATCGCCAGCGTCCTGTGTAAAGCCGCCGGTCGGGACATCCCGATTTTCCCCGGCATCGAGTCGCCGCTGCTGATCGCGCAGAAGCAGCCGCTGGCGCAGCAAGCGTCCGCGCTCGGCGCATGGCCGCGCGAAACCCGCTTCCCGCAGGGTGAGGCGATTGACTGGCTGCGGCGGACGATCCGCGCGCATCCCGGCGAGGTGACGCTGCTCGCCATTGGCCCGATGACGAATGTTGCGCTGCTGTTCGCCCTCGACCCGGAGATTCCGACGCTGCTCAAGTCGCTGGTGATGATGGTCGGCGTTTTCACCGTCGCCAACCCGTGGTTCGGCGGGATGCAGGAATGGAACGCGATCTGCGATCCGCACGCCAGCGCTAAAATCTACCAGCAGCCGCTGGCGATCAGCCGCTCGATTGGCCTCGATGTCACCATGCAGGTGCAGATGGCCTCGAACGAAGTGCGGCAGCGCTTTCAGAAGGGGCTGCTCAAACCGGTGCTCGACTTTGCCGAAGTCTGGTTCAGGGAGCGCGACGTCATCACTTTTCACGACCCGCTGGCGGCGACGACCATTTTCAACGACACCATCTGCGGCTACACGCGCGGCAAAGTCGATATCGAGCTGACGAGCGAGCGCCTGCTCGGCATGACTCTGTGGACGGAAGACGCGCGCGGCCCGCACGAGGTGGCGCTCAGGGTCGATCCGCAGGCGTTTTTCGGCGAGTATTTCTCGGTGTTCGACTGAAGCTCCGTTGTTGCCGTAGTACCCCATCCCCCTGAAAGGAAAGACGATGGCTCTGGAAACAGTCTTTACGCTCGAAGGCTCAAGTGTTAAGTTTGGCGCGGGCGCGACCCGCGAGATTGGCTTCGACCTGACCAACGCGGGCGCGAAGCGAGTGATGCTCGTGACGGACCGTAACCTGTCTGACTCGGAGGCAGTCGCTAGCGCGCGCGCGTCGCTCAAGGCGCACGGCGCAGACGTCGTCCTCTACGACCGGGCCGAGGTTGAGCCGACCGACGAGTCGTTCCGAGCGGCGATTGCGTTCGCCACTGAGGGCCGTTTCGACGGCTATGCAGCAATCGGCGGCGGCTCGGTCATGGACACAGCGAAAGCCGCCAACCTGTACGCCACCTTTCCGGCAGATTTCTTCGAGTACGTCAATCCGCCGATTGGCAAAGGGACTCCTGTGCCGGGCCGACTTCAGCCGCTCGTCGCCGTGCCGACCACGTCCGGCACCGGCAGTGAAGCAACCGGCGTCGCCATCTTCGACCTGCTGGAAATGAAGGCGAAAACCGGCATTTCTAACCGTGGGCTGCGCCCGATGCTCGGCATCATCGACAGCGATAATACGCGGACGCAGCCGCCGATGGTGGCGGCCTGTTCGGGCCTCGACATGCTCTGCCACGCCATCGAATCGCTGACGGCGCTGCCCTATAACCGGCAGCCCGCGCCAGCGACTCCGGCGCGGCGACCGAGCTATCAGGGCGCGAACCCGATTGGCGATCTGTGGGCGGCGAAGGCGGTCGAAATCGCCTCGAAATACCTGCTCCGCGCCATTCATGGGGCCGACGATGTCGAAGCCCGCGAGCAGATGATGATGGCGGCCTCGTTCATCGGCATCGGCTTCAGCAGTTCCGGCGTCCATCTGGCGCACGGGATGTCGTACTCGGTGTCGGGGCTGGTCAGGGACTTTCAGCCTGCCGATTACCACGTCGGCCATCCGATCATTCCGCACGGCATGTCGGTGATTTTGAATGCTCCGGCGGTTTTCCGCTTCACCGCGTCCGCCAACCCGCAGCGCCATCTGTACGCCGCCAGTCTGATGGGTGTCGATGTGCGCGGCGCGGCGGACGATGATGCGGGTGAGATTCTGGCGGGAGCCATCATCGAGAAGATGAAAGCGGCGGGGATGCCCAATGGCCTGAGCGCGGTCGGCTATAGCGAAGCCGATGCCGACCGTCTGGCCGAAGGGACATTGCCGCAGCAGCGCGTCATCCGGCTCTCGCCACGCCCGGTCGATAAGGACTCGCTCCGCCAGCTTTTCCTCGACGCCATGCGCTACTGGTAGAAACTGCGACCCTCGCCCTCGACTCCTGGTGATGGCCTGTTCGCCCTGCGGGTCGAGACGCCGCTTCGCGGCGCGAACGAGGCCCTACCACGTCGTCTCCCGGTGGGAGAGGGGAGAAAGACAAGATATGGGCTTTTGTCGGGCCGCGACGGTCTGCGCCCGCTCCCCCCTCTCCATTTGCGGGGATGAAGCGTGCCGAGCGTTGTTTGCTCGGCAGGAACCGGAGGCCGCGCAGGTCAGGGGGAGGGGGCGGACAGGTAGCGCGATCCTTAAGTTAGCGCGACCGATGCCGCCGCCGCCGCCCGTCATGAGCGCGATTTTGCCATCGAGGGCGCTCATACGGCGCTTTCAGGCCGCAGCCCGCGCACCGAAGCCCGCACGATCACCTGCCCGGAGACCAGCCTGAGCGTCGCGGGCGAGGCCGGCTCGGCGATCTTGTCGAGCATCAGTTCGATGGTTCGGTCGATCATGGTATCGACATCCTGACGAATCGTGGTCAGGTTATAGGCGCTCCAGCCCGCCATCGGGATGTCGTCGAATCCGGCAATGCTGACGTCCTCGCCGACGCGCAGGCCGAGCGCGCGCGCCGCGTCAATCGCGCCGAGCGCGGTGATGTCGTTGGCGGCGAAAATGCCGTCGGGACGCTCGTCGCCTGTCAGCAGCGACAGGGCGGCATCGTAGCCGGACTGGTAGGTGTAATGTGCTTCGGCTCGCTGCCAGTGAAGCACGCCGCGCTCGCTCAGGCGGTCGCTGAAGCCCTTCTCGCGGTCGATGTTAGTCGAGGTGTTGGCGCTGCCGCTGATGTAAGCCAGCCGCTGATGGCCGCTGTCGAGCAGCAGGTTGGCGATCTTGCGCCCACCTTCGACATTATCGGCGCAGACAGCGCTGGCCTGCGATCCGGGAACCGTCCGGTTGAAAAGGATGACCGGCATCCCGGCCTGAGCCGCCTGCGCCGCCATAGCGGACGACAGGGTGGCTGAGGTCACGATCAACGCATCAACCTGATGCTGCAAAATCAGCGGCAGGATGTCGTCGAGCGGCTGATCGACCGGGGCGGTGAACAGCAGCGCCTGCCGGTTACTTTCCTGAAGGCGGCTGAGGAATTTCTCCAGCACGTAGGGATAAAACGGGTTGGTGATCTCGGCCATGACGATGCCGACGATGTTCGTCTGCTGGCTGCTCATCATGCGGGCGATGGCGTTCGGCTGGTAGCCCATCTGCCGCGCGACGGTCAGGACGCGCTCGCGCGTCGCCGCCGTGACCGCCGCGCTGCTTTCGTTAAAGACGCGCGACACAGTTGACTGGGACACCCCGGCCCCGCGCGCAACGTCAATCGAGGTGATTCGTCTGGACATCGGTCTGGTTTGTCCAATCGGTCTGCATCTGCCGCCAACCGCTTAAAGCCGCCGACTGCGGATGATATGCGTCCGAAGGTTGGCTGAGGCAGCGCAGCAAAATAAAAAGGCGAAATCGGGCGCGAACCGTCGCGCCCCGCCAAAACCCGCCGTCCAATCCTTCTCCCCTCTCCTGGCTGTACTCAGCGGTCGGGAGAGGGGTCGGGGGTGAGGGCTGGCGGGGACTCGCGCTCGCCATAGCGCCGCACACGCAGATCGCACTGCGCCTTATGGGCCATGAAGCCTTCGAGAGCGCACAGGCGGCTGCCGACTGCGCCGATCATGGCGCTGGCTTCCGCCGTGGTCACGCGCTGATAAGTGACAGTCTTGATGAACTTGCCGACCCATAGCCCGCCGGTATAACGCGCCGCCTTTCTGGTCGGCAGGGTGTGATTGGTGCCGATGACTTTATCACCGTAGGCGACGCTGGTTTCTGGCCCCAGAAACAGCGCGCCATAATTTTTCATAGTATACAGGAAGAAGTTCGGGTCGCGGGTCAGCACTTCGACGTGCTCGCTGGCGATCTGGTCGGCGGCGCGCGCCATCTCTTGATTGCTGTCGGCCAGAATGATCTCGCCGTAATCGCGCCACGCCGCTCCGGCCAGGTCGGCGGTCGGCAGAGTCGCTAGCTGGCGGTCGATTTCTGCCGGAAGGCTTTCGGCTAATTCGCGGCTGGTGGTCAGCAGCACGGCGGGCGAGGTTGGCCCGTGTTCGGCCTGACCGAGCAGATCCGTCGCGCACAGTTCGGCGTCGGCGCTGTCGTCGGCAATCACCAGCACCTCGGTCGGCCCGGCCAGCAGGTCGATGCCGACGCGCCCGAACAACTGCCGCTTGGCTTCGGCGACATAAGCGTTGCCGGGGCCGACGATCATATCGACCGGCTCGATGCCGACCGCGCCGTAGGCCATTGCCGCCAGTGCCTGCATCCCGCCGAGGATATAAATGGCGTCCGCGCCGCCGAAATGCATCGCCGCGATGGTGGCGGCGGGCAGCGTGCCGCGAATCGGCGGCGTACAGACGACGATTCGCTCGACTCCCGCGACTCTGGCCGTGACGACGCTCATGTGCGCTGAGGCGACCATCGGGTAGCGCCCGCCGGGGACGTAGCAGCCGACGCTGCTGACCGGGATATTTTTATGGCCGAGGAAAACTCCGGGCAGTGTTTCAATTTCGATATCGAGCAAAGCCGCGCGCTGCGCCGTGGCGAACCTGCGCACCTGTTCCTGCGCGAACTGAAGGTCGTCGATGACCTGCTGCGGCAGGCTGGCGACGACGGCCTGAATCTGCGCGTCAGACAGCCTGAAGTCCTCAGGATTCCAGTGATCGAACTTCTCGGAAAGCTCGCGCATGGCGACATCGCGCCGCGCTTCGATGTCGGCCAGCGTGCGCCGAACCGTCGCTTCAACCTGCGCGTCGGCAGCGGCTTTTTCGCCGACGGATTTGCCCTTCTTAAGGTAAGTGAGCGCCATAACCCTATCCTGAAAATACCGATGAATACGTATGCAGAATTATCGCTGATCCGCTCGAATTAATCAACCGATTGGGGCGCTCAGGTCGATTTCTGCCCGGTCGCCGAGCGGCTCAATGCCTGACGCGCCAACTCTGCGCCATCAGCGCGCCATTTTGCTCGCGCGGTCGCCACTCCTAAAAGCCAGAGATTGGTTACACTGTGCGCGATCATTACGTCAGCACAGGTGCTGTAAAGGAAACAACGAGATGGAGTATCGTGTTCTCGGTCGCAGCGGTGTCAAAGTCTCGCCGATTGGCCTCGGCACGGCCAACTTCGCCGACCCGACGCCAGAAGACGAGAGCGCCCGGATCATCAACCGCGCGCTCGACGCCGGAATCAACCTGATTGATACCGGCAACAGCTACGCCAACGGCGAGAGCGAGCGCTTCATCGGGCGCGCGCTGGCCGCCAGCGGACGCCGCCATGAGGTCATTCTGGCGACTAAAGTCTTTTACAGGGTCGGCCCCGGCCCCAACGACGAGGGACTGTCGCGGCTGCACATCATCAAAGCCTGCGAGGACTCGCTGCGACGGCTGCAAACCGACACCATCGACCTCTATCAGGTGCATCGCCCGTCGCCGACCATCCCATTCGATGAGACGCTCGGCGCGCTGACCGACCTGGTGCGGCAGGGCAAGGTGCGCTACATCGGCACGTCGGTGCATCCGGCCTGGAAGATCATGGAAGGCCTCATGGTGAGCGAGCTGAAGGGCTACGCGCGTTTCATCTCCGAGCAGCCGCCGTACAACCTGCTTGACCGGCGGATCGAGAACGAGATCGTGCCGATGTGTCAGGCGCAGGGACTCGGCCTCATCACCTGGTCGCCGATGGCGATGGGCATTCTGGCCGGGCGCTATCCCAGCGCCAGCGCCCTGCCCGCCGATTCGCGCGGGGCGCTGCGCGGCGGCATCTACGCGCAGCGCGTCACGCCGCAGGGCGTCGAAGTCGGCCTGAAGTTCGTCCAACTGGCGCAGGAACATGGCATTTCCCCGGCTCAACTGGCGACTCTCTGGGTCAAGGATCAGCCGGGGATCAGCGCGCCGCTGATCGGCCCGCGCACCGTCGAGCAGTTGGAGCATCTGCTCCCGGTGATCGATATGACGCTCGATCCTGAGGTTGCCGCCGCCTGTGATGTGCTTGTCCCGCCGGGGAGCGCCGCTGCCAGCTTCTACAACAGCGCGACATGGATGAAACAGCGTTTTATCTAGCCCTCTGTCCTCTCGACACTCGTATTCTTAATCAGACTGAAAGGGAATGTTCTTATGTCCGTCATGAAGATCGAATTTTCGCGCGGCGGCACATTTTATGCCCGTCTGCTTGAGGAGGCCGCGCCCAAAACCTGCGCGGTCATCAAGTCGCGCCTGCCGTTCGAGTACCGCTTCCATCACAGCATCGTCTCCGGCCATGCCATCGTCACGCTGCCGCCCGACTTGACCGTGCCGCGCGAGAATCAGTACGTCGCCGGGCTGTATCCGGGGGCGATCTCGTTCCTCGTCAAGGACGAGCCGGTGCTGGTTCCTGATGAAATCTACATCGCTTACGGCATTTTTATCTCGCGCGGCCTGACCGTCGATATGAAACAGCCGGTCAACTACTTCGCTCAGGTCGATGACAACCTGGCCGAGTTAAAGACCGCCTGCCGCCGCGTGCTGATGGAAGGCGCCGAAGTGATTAAGTTCAGCCTGCACGTAGGCTGAAATCGAGCCACGTTCTCAACCTCAGATCGGCTGTCTGGAATGGCAATCGCCGCCCCCTCGCCGCCCGCGCAGAGGGGGCGGCGGCGCAGTTGGTCTTTTTTCGACATACGGGTACGCTATCCGCTCATGATCGCTGCCGATGAGGATGCCCACGATGACCGCGAATGATCCGCTGCTTGGCTGGCGCGTTGAGTTCCCGACGCTGGCGCAATCGACCTACCTGATTAGCAATTCGCTCGGCGCGATGCCGCGACAGGTCTACGACCGCCTGCATGACTACGCCGACGACTGGGCGACGCTCGGCGTCCGCGCGTGGGGAGCGAAGTGGTTTGAGCTGAAGGCGAAAGTGGGCGACAAAATTGCCCCGCTGATGGGCGCGCCTGCCGGGAGCGTGCTGGTTCACGAGAACGCCAGCATCGCCAATAGTATCCTCTTGAGCGCGCTCGACTGGAGCGACCCGCGCCGCGATACCGTCGTCGTCAGCGACATGGATTTTCCGTCCGACGTTTACACCATTCAGAAGCTGAAACCGGCCCACGTTCATCTGGAATACGTCCGCTCGCGCGACGGCATTTCCATCGACACTGAGACGCTGCTCGACGCCATCAGCGAGCGGACGCGGTTGGTTTCGCTCAGTCACGTCCTGTTTCGCAGCGCCTACATCCTGCCGGTGCAGGCGATTGTTGAGAAGGCGCATCAGGTCGGCGCGCAGGTGCTGCTGAATGGCTATCACAGCATCGGCGTGATTCCGGTCGATGTGACGGCGCTCGGCGTCGATTTCTACATCGGCGGGACGCTCAAATGGCTCTGCGGCGGGCCGGGGGGCGTCTTTATGTACGTGCGGCCCGACCTGCTCAACGGCCTCGACCCGAAGATTACCGGCTGGTTCGCGTCGTCACAGCCCTTCAGCTTCGAGATTGAGAAGCACACGCTCCGTCAGGACTCGATGCGGCTGGCGAACGGCACGCCGGCGATTGCCGCGCTCTATTCGATTCAGCCGGGCGTGGAAATCATCGCGCAGGCGGGCGTTGAGGCGATTCGCGCCAAGTCGATGCGCCAGACGGCGCTGCTGATCGAGCTGGCCGAAGCGGCAGGCTATGCGGTCAATTCCCCGCGCGATCCGGCGGCGCGCGGCGGGACGGTGACGGTCGATCCCGGCCACGCCTATGAAGTCTCGCGCGAGTTGATCGCCCGCAGCATCATCGTCGATTACCGTAAGGGCGCGGGCGTCCGCATCGGCCCCCATTTCTATAATTCGGACGACGAAATTCGCCTGACTATCGACACCATCAAGGCGATCCTGGCCGACGGAAGTTGGCAGCAGCATGAGGCGGGCCGGGCGTTCGTGACCTAGAGCGAGCGCCTATTGACCTGACGTTACCTGTCGAGCAGATACAGGCTGGTCACGTTGAGCGCGTGCCGCGTGATCCGCGCGAAACCTGCCGTCTGCGCTGCGTCGTTGATCCGTTCCGGCGGCAGCCGATGGTTGAGCGGCGGGCCAAATTCCTGCGCCTGATACGGCCATTCCAGCACGACGACGCGCGCCGCTGCCACGCGCCTGGCTTCCTTAAGCGCCTGAGTGACGTCGTCCGCCTCGTGCAGGACGAAACCGAGGAAGACCAGCGTGTACGTGCCGTCTGTGAACGGCAGCGCTTCCATCGGCGCGAGCCGAAAATCGCCCGACGGCACGTACTGGCGGGCGGCTTCAAGCATGTCCTCGCGCAGATCGACTCCGGCGACGCTCAGGCCGCGCGCGGCGAACGCTTCGGCAAAGATGCCGCTGCCAACGCCGACATCGAGCATCGACTGTGCTTTCAGGTCGTCGAGACTCAGCCTGACGACGCGCTCGACTTCCAGCCGCGCCAGCCGTTCCGGCGCGCGCAGTCGCTCGATCTCTCCGCTAAATCGTCGCTCGTTCATCGCCTGATCCTTCTCTCTGCATGAATCTGGCTCAATCTTACCCGCCTGACGCATACAGATAAAGAAGGTCGGCAGCACAGCAGGAGCCTTGATGATGGAATGGCCGAATTTGTCGAAAGATGCGCGTCAGGTCTGGCGCGACAACGCCGATTACTGGGATCAGTACATGGGCGAAGGCGGCAACGACTTTCACAACCTGCTGATTTCGCCTGCCGCCCTGCGTCTGCTGGCGCTCCAGCCGGGTCAGCGCGTGTTCGAGATTGCCTGTGGCGCGGGCCTGTTCGCGCGCGAGATGGCGGCACAGGGCGCGGACGTGACCGCCTCGGACGGCAGCGAGCCGTTCATCGAGAAGGCCAGAGCGCGGGTCGTCAGCGGGACGCAGTTTCACGTCGCCGACGCCACCGACCGCGCTGCGCTGCTGGCGCTCGGCCAACCGGCCTCGTTCGAGGCTGTCGTCTCCTTGATGTCGATCATGGATTTACCCGTTATCGACCCGATGATCGAGGCGGCGGCGGTGCTGCTCAGGCCGGGCGGGCGCTTCGTCTTCACGATTCTGCACCCGGCCTTCATGTCGCCCGACGCGACCCGTGTCGCCGAAGCTTACGACGACGGGCTGCAACTGATGACGCGGCTTTCGATGAAGTTGAGCCGCTATAAGTCGCCGTACACATGGCAGGGCATTGGCATCCCCGGCCAGCCGAATTTGCAGCACTACTTCCATCGCTCGATCAGCGACCTGTTCGGCCACTTCTTCAAGGCGGGTTTCGCGCTCACCGGCCTTGAAGAACCGGCTTTCACCGGCTCCGATCTGCGGACGCTGGCGTGGACGAATCTGCATGAGTTTCCGCCGGTGCTGGCCGCGCGCTTTACGCTGCTGCCGCGCTGAACCATAGTGAAAGGGAGAGTCGATGCCTCGTACACCGAAAGCGAAGATATGGCCGACAGCAATGCCAGAGTCAGGTCGTCGTCAGGCCAACCGTGAAATAAAGCTGCCCCCGCCGTCATCGGGAAAAGAGCTATCGGAATTTCTCGACAGGATGGCTTTAACCCTCACCCCTGACGATTTGGCCGACCTGGACAGAGTGATTCGAGCATCCCGCCAGAATCCATGCTGACGGCGCTAGCTGAAGCGCAGCGTGAAGCGGAACAGCGCGTCATCTTCAAACCACATCGGGAAGTTGGTTCCCCAGAGATTGTTGTACAGGTTGACGTGGACGCCGCCGGTCATGTCCGGCAGGCGGTTGTGAAAGTCGAGCAGCGCTCGCTGCCCCGGCGCGATTAGCGGCGCGTCCAGGCTGGTCAGCGCGAAGACCTTCGCGCCGTCGCGGTAAACGGCCTGCTGGTCGATGGCGTGCAGCGTCCGCGCGCCTTTGCTGACCACGTCGCGCGGGTCGATCCAGCCGCCCATTTTCTCGAAGCGCCAGCCGTCGCGCTGGCTGATCGGCGGGATGAACGAGAGCCAGAAGGCTTCGGGCATCCGGTTGGCGGGCTTGTCGAACCATGACAGCGTGACCGCGAGCGTTTCCTCGTCGGCGCTATAGTCCAGAAACAGGCGGCTCGGCGCGCCAAACGCGCGCGCTTCGTCCGGCAGCGTTAGCTCGAACAGCAGGCGCGTATCGCCGTCGCGGTAAGCTGCCCGGACAGTTGGCATCCAGTCGCCATGTTCCTCAGTTTCCAATCCCGGCTTGGTGAAGTCCTCGATGGCCCACCAGTAGACGTCGGCCCGGTCTTTATTGCGGTTGTACTGCTCCCAGAAGCGTTGATAGTCCGCCGCGCTGTACGACTCGTAACGCAGCAGCGCCAGCGGATGCGCGGCGTCTGCCCACGATGACCCTGACGGCTGAGACACGAGGTGGTTGATTGCTCCGCTTACGGGATCGAACGCAGCGTCGAGCGTTGGCGTGTGCAGCGTGAAATCGGTGGTCGGCGTGAGGGCGCTCAGGTCGGGCAGGCGCGGTTCGACGCTGGCGAGATGCGCCCGCGCTTCGTCGGCCAGCGGCGTGCCTGTGATGGCGTCGAGGGCCGCGTCGATATAGGCGCGCTGTTCCGCCCACGACGATTCGAAAAGCCGCGCTTTCCCGGTTTGTCGTAACTGAGCAAGCTCCGCCCGACTGTAATGGGAATGATCCTTCAGCCAGGTTTTCTCGTCCAGTCCCCAGGTATGCTCAGGGATGATGAACAGTGAATGGCTGAAGGCGTCGATGCGCTCGCGCTCGGCGCTGCTCAGGCGGCGATCCAGCCATTCGCGGCGCAGGCGCGCCAGCTCGCGGTAGCGGCGGGCTTTGGTCGGGTCGCTGCCCGCGCCGTGAATCCAACTGTCGCCGATCTCGGACGTGATGACCGGCAGCGTCGCGCGCGCGCTGTCGAGCGCCTGCGCGAAGGCGTCGAGCGACGAGGCCACAACCTGCGCGCCGGGGACGCGCTCGCCGACCTTGCGATAGTTTTCTGCGATTTCGGCTTCGGGCGGCGGGCCGAGGTTGTCGTTGGTCAGCACCAGCGCCAGCGCGTCGTTGAGTCCGGCGATCCGGGTCACGCCGCCGTAACTCTGATCGTAGACCATCAGGATTTCCGCGCCGCTGTCGCGGTCTTTCCAGACAAAGACCGGCGGCACGTCCGGCACGGTCGAGGTTTCGTTGACGCCGATGTGCAGCAGGCGAATCCCCGCCTCGGCCAGCAGCGGAATCATGGCGCGAGTGTGGCCGGGGACGTCGGTCATCTTGGCGGCAATCGTCGTCCGGCCAAAGCGACGGTCGAGCCGCTGCGAGTAGCTCAGTCCGTAGCGAAACAACGACGCATCGACCAGTTCCGTGTGCGTCGTGAACGGCAGCGCGTGCCAGAGGATGTCGCCCGCCTCGATGGACTGCTCCATTTCGCGCCGCTGATCGGCTGTCGCCTTCTCCAGATACTCGTACAGCATCCATGCGCCGACTGTCCAGCGGAAGCGGGCCTCGCTGTTCCGTGTGCGCTGCGCCAGCGCCACGGCCTGCGGGATGAACTGCCTCAGGTAGGTTTCGACGATCTGGGCGGCGAGATCGCTGAAGCCCATATCGAGGTGAGTCTTGAAAATCAGGTGAACAACAGGATCAGTCGGCATGGCTGCTTCGAGTCTTTCTCCCCTCGCCCACCAGGGAGAGGGGCCGGGGGTGAGGGTATTACGGCTGAGAGTGAGAACATTATGGCTGGCGCAGAATGACGCGCCGCGCGTTGTCGTAGTAAACCTGCTTCAGCACGCCGTCCGGCAGAAATAGCCCGTAGATGTTCCAGCGGCCCTGCGGCGGGACGACGCGGCTGCTGTAGGGGAAATACTCATCGTCGCTTTCGAGAAAGCGATAGTAGCGCCGGTACATCTCAACATCGGGAGCCTGATCTGTCCCGAAAAGGATGCGGTCGGGATAGGTCAGGAAGAAGCGGCGGGCGCTGTACGGCTGGCGGCCAAGTTCGGCGACGCGCGCGCTGATGTCAACGTAGAAATTGGGGCAGCGGTCGAGCAGCGCCGACACCCAACCGAGGTTTTCGGCGTAGCAGCCGACGTGGGCGACGACGAAAGTCGTCTGCGGATGGCGCGCGATCAGGTTGGCGAGCGCGGTCATGATCGTCATGAACGGCGGATAGGGCGGGCTGGGGAAATGCCATTCCGGGTGATTGCCCAGTTCGTCCCAGCGCTCGTTGCTGTTGTCGAGCGGCTCGAAGAAAGCGACCGGGTCGGCGACGTGGATCGTGACCGGCAGATTCAGCTCGCCGACCGTCTGCCACAACGGATCGAGCCGCGTGTCATCGACCGACACCAGCGCGCCGTTCTGGTCGCGCACCGTCAGGCCGAACGGTTTCCAGACTTTCAGCCCCTGCGCGCCGCGGGCGACCTGCGCCCGAAAGCGCTGTGCTGCCCATTCGCCGAAGTTGTCGCCCTGTTCCGGCCATTGCGCCCAATCGACGCCGCCATACAGGACGAAGCGATCCGGCGCGGGCTGCTTGTACTTGTCGAGGTGAAAGTTGAGGATGTCCTCGCCCCAGCCGCCGTCGAGGTCGATGTAGGTTCGGACGTCAGCGGCATCCAGCACGTCGAGCAGCTCGGCCAGCGGACGCTGATCCCAGTGGCCGCCGAACTCGCCAAGATGGTTGTGGCCGTCGATGACCGGAAAGCGCGGCTTCTCGATCCGCGTTTCTTTCACGACCAGCCGGGGAATCGGGTGAAAATCGCTCAGTTGCAGATCGGCCATGCGCGGCATCCTCTTAGCGACGTCAACTGACTATCGATTGTACGCAGCCCGAACGGCGCTGTCACTTATTAGATGATTCCATATTGATATGGACAGTTTAATTATTCAAATCGGTATTATCTACAATTGGTATAAAATTGACGCACAGCATTTGAGAAACTTGAGGAGTATGAAGCCATGCCTGATCGTCGTCATATCACCCGTTTGGCCCTCATGCTGAGTCTGGTTTCGTTCGCTATTTTTATGCCCCCTTCTCTGATACTGGCCCAGGATACAGCCGGAAAAATCGTTTACGTCGCCTCGAGCTATGGCGCGGAACCAGTTAAGGCGAATGGTATCTATCTCTACGACAGCGTGACGCATCAAGATCAATTGATTTTTGATCCAGTCTCGGAACTGGGCAGCAGCGGCGCTGTTCGTGAGGGGAGCTGGTCAGCGGACGGCACAAAGATTCTGTTCGTCGCTGACAAGCGTACCGGGCAGGGCGAGTTTCTGACAACAATTGATGCAGACGGCTCAAATTTCAAGGCGTTGACCCGGCCTGATCTTCAGGTGCAGATCAATACGCCTTCGTGGTCGCCAGATGACAGCCGGATCGCCTACGTTCGGCTCGACATCGGCGATGGCGGCTCGGTCACGACGAGCGGGATTGTGGTCATGGGCAGCGATGGCAGCAGCCCAACTGAGCTTGCTTTCGACGGTATCGGTGATATTGGCACAAGTATCACGCGCGCCTTTGGTACGGTGGCATGGTCGCCCGACAGCAAACAAATCGCTTTTAGCAGCTCCGATGGCAACTTTGTTGCGAATGCTGATGGCTCCGGTCTGGTCAATATCTTCTCCCAATCATTTGGCGGTCCGCCGGTCTGGTCGCCGGACGGCAAACTGATCGCGTTCACCGGGTTCGGTGACATCCGCACCGTTGATCTGACAGGAGCGCCCCAACAAACGCTTTACAGCACGGGCAGTGGGACGCTGGGAGACCTGGCCTGGTCGCCGGATGGTAAGCAAATCTTGTTCACCTATTACGGGAAAGACGGCCAGAATGGGCTGCTGGTCTTTGATCTCGATAGCCAGAGAGTTGGCGCGCTCGGTACCAACCTTGATATCTTGTCCGGCGCATGGCAGCCGGGGAGCAGCGCAATCACGATCACGCCGGAGATGGAAGCGGTCGCCGTGAGCCTGATGGCGGGCGCGCCGACACCCACGCCGACCCCGGAAGCTGAAGCCGATGCGGGCGTGACCCAGATTCGTCAGTTCCTCGGTCACAAAGAAGCTGTGCTTGGCGTGGCTTTTTCGCCGGATGGTAAGACTATCATGAGCGCCAGCGCTGATAACACGCTGCTACTGTGGGACGTTGCAACCGGAAAAAATCTTCAGACGCTTTCCGATCATAAGGATTATGTATACAGCGCGGCCTTTTCGCCAGACGGCGCGATGATTGTTAGCGGCGGCGGCGGCAATAACGAGGATTATGCGGTGCGACTGTGGGATGTAGCTTCCGGGCAGGTTGTCAGGGAGCTAACAGGGAATCAGGGGCCGGTCTACGGCGTTGCCTTTGCGCCCGATGGCAAGACTGTCCTCAGTGGTGGCAGCGACCGAATAGTGCGGCAATGGGATGTCACTAATGGTAAGCTCGTCCGCCAGTTCTCCGGTCACGATGCAGCAGTTGATACGGTTGCCTTCTCAATCGATGGCGCGCTCATCGTTACAAGCAGTGATGATATGACCGCGCGAGTCTGGAATGCGAAAACTGGCGCGAGCGTCGCCATTCTTTCTCGTGATTTCCCGGTCTTGAGCGCGGCTTTTTCGCCCGACAGCAGTACAGTGCTGACCGGGTCGCAGGATACGATGGCCTATCTATGGGATGTCAAAACGCAGCAGCAGACCCGGCAGTTCATTGGGCATCAGGATATGATTGAAAGTGTTGCCTTTTCACCCGGCGGCGCTGCGGTTGCTACCGCGTCTGACGATGGTACGATCAAGCTCTGGGACGTCTCGACGAGTGAACAGATTGCCGAATACAGGGGTCATCGCAGATCGGTGCGGGCTGTGGCTTTCTCGCCTGACGGAACCATGCTCGTTTCTGGCAGCGTCGACGCGACCGTGCGGTTATGGAACGTGCCGGAGTCGGCTCATCCGACAACGGCTGTGGCTCCAACCGTGGCAGCCACCGAGCAGGATGATTCGACTGCCCCTCTCAATGGGCTGACCTGTGTTGTAACCACTGGCCGAACGGTCAATCGTCGCGCTGGGCCGGGAACAAACTTCGCGCAAGCGGGCAGTCTGATTAACGGCCAAACTGTTAACGCTGTCGGGCAGATGCTCGGCGCGGACGGTAAGGTCTGGTATAAGCTCGATGACGACACATGGGTACGTAGCGATCTCGTCCAGCTTGACACGGCCTGTGCGGGCCTGACTGATGTCGGTGGGTAGTCGCAGAAATCGAGGTGTAACAGCGCGCGCGTTCGGCTACAATCAGCGTCGATCAGACTTCCGAAGCAAGGAGAATCGGCGATGGCCGAGCGCGGCGCATACACTCTCGCGGAAATTCAGAGCCAGCCTGACGTCTGGGCCGACACGCTTAAGGCGTTCGCCGGGCAGGTCGAGGCGCTCGGCAGCTTCTGGCGCGATGGTCACTACGATGACGTCATCTTCACCGGCTGCGGCTCGACTTACTACCTGTCGTTGTTCGCGGCGGCGCTCTTTCGGCGTCTGCTCGGCATCTCGGCGCGGGCCGTCCCCGGCTCGGAGCTGCTGCTGTTCTCCGATCAGGTCTTGCTGCCGGGGCGTAACCCGCTGCTGATGACCGTCTCACGTTCCGGCGAGACGACCGAAACCGTCGAGTCGGCGCGGCTGTTCAGGCGACTGACCGGGAACGCCGTCGCGGTCGTCACCTGCTATCCCGACAGCACGCTGGCTGTCGAAGGCGATTTTGTGTTGGCGGCTCCGACGGCGCAGGAAGAGAGCGTGGCGCAGACGCGCTCGTACAGCAGCATGGCGCTGATTGTCGAGGCGATGGCTGCCGAGCTGGCTGATCTGGCCGAGCGTGAGCGGCTGGTTGGCGTGTCGGCGGCGGCGCGCCACCTGTTTGCGCGCGGCGGCGATCTGGCGCGGCAATTGGGCGAGGACCGGCGCATCGACCAGTTCTTCTTTCTCGGCTCCGGCCTGCACTACGGCATGGCCTGCGAAGCCATGCTCAAGATGAAGGAAATGTCGCTCTCGCACAGTGAAGCCTTCCATGTGCTCGAATTTCGCCACGGCCCGATGTCGATGGTGACGGACAGCACGCTGGTCGTCGGCCTGCTGTCTGACAGCGCGCTCGAACAGGAATTAGCAGTGCTGCGCCAGATGCGCGCCATGGGCGCTCAGGTGCTGGCGCTGACCGAACACGCCGCCGACGTCACCGGCATCGACGGCGCGCAGGTCGTCGGCTTCGAGTCGGGCGTGCCAGAGTGGGGCCGCCCGATATTGTACCTGCCGATTTTGCAATCGCTGGCCTATCACCGCGCCATGACCAACGGCCAGAATCCCGACCGTCCGGCCAGGCTCTCCGCCGTGATTGTCCTCAAATAGTGCGTCATGCCGCTGCGAAAGAGCGTGTTCGCGGTTGGTTCCCCTCTCGGCTTGCGGCGCAGCGTGCCGAACGTCTCCCGGTTCGGCAGGAGCCGAAGGCCGCGAAGGGGTTAGGGGTGAGGTCGAAAACGCGCATAATAATAATCCTTGCACATTAAAATCGGCGACTGTCCTTCCGGTTTAGCTGGCTTCAGCCAGCTTCAGTTGACTTGCCGGAGGGCTTTAGCCTCCGGCAGCATGGCTGGAATAATAGGACAAAGAC